>NZ_FNTJ01000001.1:3143712-3444015 GCF_900105185.1 Pseudomonas saponiphila
ATATCAACACCTGACCCGACGCTGCCTGGCACAGATGCAGGTCTGTGAGCCACTGCCGCAGGTGGAGCCTGACCGGCCACGCTTTGCCGGTAGCCAGGTGCGTCCCAAGCACAGTCTTTGAGGCCAAGCGCGGCAATCACCAGCTCGGGCCGCTGCTGGCCGTTGAAACCCGCTATATTTCTTCCTTTTTGTCCGGTACGTCCATGTCGTCCCTCGCGCCACTGAATCATCTGATCAAACGCTTTCAGGAACAGACCCCGATCCGCGCCAGCTCGCTGATCATCACCTTGTACGGCGATGCCATCGAGCCCCATGGCGGCACGGTCTGGCTGGGTAGCCTGATCCAACTGCTGGAACCCATGGGGATCAACGAGCGACTGATCCGCACCTCGATCTTCCGTTTGAGCAAGGAGGGCTGGCTGAGCGCCGAAAAGGTCGGGCGGCGCAGCTACTACAGCCTGACCCTCAGCGGCCGCCGGCGTTTCGACAAGGCCTTCAAGCGGGTGTACAGCGCTGCTGTGCCGGCTTGGGACGGCTCCTGGTGCCTGGTGATGCTCTCGCAGTTGCAACCGGAGTTGCGCAAGCAGGTGCGGGAGGAGTTGGAATGGCAAGGATTCGCCGCGATGTCGCCGCTGTTGCTGGCCTGCCCGCGCAGCGATCGCGCCGACGTCAATGCCACCTTGCAGGAACTGGGCGCCCTGGAAGACACCATTGTCTTCAGCACCACGGCCGAGGATGTCCTGGGTTCCAGGGCCCTGCGCCTGCAGGTGCGCGAGAGTTGGAACATCGATGAGCTGGCGGCGCATTACAGCGAGTTCATCCAGTTGTTCCGCCCGCTATGGCAGGCCCTGCGGGAGCAGGAGCAACTGCAGCCGGAGGACTGTTTCCTGGCCCGTCTGCTGCTGATCCACGAGTACCGCAAGCTGTTGCTGCGTGATCCGCAGTTGCCGGACGAGCTGCTTCCCGGGGACTGGGAGGGCCGGGCGGCGCGCCAGCTGTGCCGCAATATCTATCGCCTGATCCAGGCCCGGGCCGAGCAATGGCTGGCCAGCGCCCTGGAAAACGCCGACGGCCCGCTGCCGGATGTCGGCGAGAGCTACTACCGGCGTTTTGGCGGACTGCTCTAGGCGCAAGCTTTGTTGATCGGGCCGGTCAGTCTCGGCGATCCGTTGATGGGGCGGATGGTTGCGCGGCAAAGGCGCCTAAAGTGCGCTGGCTAGTTGCCAGAAACAGGGTTGGCGGCGTGCTGTTCATAACAGCAGAAACAACCAGCGGCTGAGCGCGTAAGTTGTCGAGGAGGGAGAGATAGATAGCGTGCTTAGTTGTTTGTCTTGAATAACGGATCACCCCTTGGGGTGATCCGTTAACAGCACCGCTTACTTGGGCATGGCCCAGGACTGCAAGATATAACCTTCCTGGCTCAGTTCAGCCCGGGCCTGCTTGAGCAGGTCTTCGAGCTGGGCCGGATCGGAGTAGGCGCTGGTGGGGATGCGGGTCTGGCCGATACGGGTGCTGGTACGGTCGACGACGGTCAGGCTCAGTTCGCCGTTCCCGTCCTGTGGGGCCCAGGCCACGCATTGAAAAGGCTTGAATGCGCGGTCGGCGATCAACAGTGCTTCGTTTCTACGGAGCGGGGCGTTCATGGGGTCTTCTCTCAGTGTGCCCAATCAGATGATGTGCCGTCGGTTGGGCTTACCGTTCGGCTGGTTATGTGTACTGATGCACTGAGGTGGGGATCGGGTCACACGGAAAAACAAGTTTTTACAACTTTCGTGCTGCACGCTTGTGTGCGGGCCATTAGTTGCGGCGCTTTTAAAAAACTACTGCAACAATCAGTCGCTCGCAGAGCCAGTTCGCCGACGTCTTAGTTCTTTTGGTAATCAAGGCTATAAGCAATCGATACATTTGCTCGTCAAGTTCTTGCTAATGTTACAGCCAGGTTTCCCAAACCACTGTTTCTAATAACTTTTTCGAACTTTTGGCGTCAAGGAATGCTCATGCTCGAAGCTCCTGTGCAGCGTCGCTTGCTGGTGGTCGATCCTTGTGACGATTGCCATCGCCTGTTACCCGGATTGCGCACCATAGGGTGGGATGTCGACAGCTGTGACCTGGAAGCGGCCCGCGAGCGTTCCTGCGATGTTGGCCTGTTGCGCTTGCAGCCCTGTCATCTGGAGCGCGCGGAGGCGGTCAAGGAGCTGATCAGCCATAGCGGCACCGAGTGGATTGCGGTGTTGAGTCCTGAAGTGCTGCGCCTGCAGAAGGTCGGTGACTTCGTCTGCGAATGGTTTTTCGATTTCCATACGCTACCGTTCGACGTATCCCGGGTTCAGGTCACCCTGGGCCGGGCCTTTGGCATGGCTCGCCTGCGCGGCCAGGGCTCGATTCATGTGGATCAGCCCGAGCACGAATTGCTCGGGGACAGCCGGACGATCCGCGACTTGCGCAAGTTATTGAGCAAGCTCGCGCCCACCGAGTCGCCGGTGCTGATCCGTGGCGAGAGCGGCACCGGCAAGGAGCTGGTGGCGCGCACCCTGCATCGCCAGTCCCAGCGGCATGACAAGCCCTTTGTGGCGATCAACTGCGGGGCGATTCCCGAGCATCTGATCCAGTCCGAGCTCTTCGGTCATGAAAAGGGAGCCTTTACCGGGGCCCATCAACGCAAGGTCGGACGGATCGAGGCCGCCCATGGCGGCACCTTGTTTCTCGATGAGATCGGTGACTTGCCACTGGAGCTGCAAGCCAACCTGTTGCGCTTTCTGCAGGAAAAACACATCGAGCGGGTCGGTGGCAGCCAGCCGATTCCGGTGGATGTGCGAGTCCTGGCGGCGACCCACGTCGATCTGGAGGCGGCCATCACCGCTGGCCGTTTCCGTGAAGACCTGTACTACCGGCTGAATGTGTTGCAGGTGATCACCGCGCCCTTGCGCGAGCGTCATGGCGATCTGGGCATGCTCGCCAGTCACTTTGCCCATTTCTACAGTCAGGAAACCGGCCGCCGACCCCGCAGTTTCAGCGAGGACGCCCTGGTGGCCATGGGCAAGCACGATTGGCCGGGCAATGTCCGTGAACTGGCCAACCGGGTGCGCCGGGGCCTGGTGCTGGCCGAGGGACGGCAGATTCAGGCCAGTGATCTGGGGCTGCAGAGCCTTCAGGCCCAGGATCTGCCCATGGGCACCCTGGAGGACTACAAGCACCGCGCCGAACGCGAGGCCCTGTGCGATGTGCTCAACCGGCACGGCGACAACCTCAGCGTTGCGGCCCGGGTGCTGGGTATCTCGCGCCCGACCTTCTACCGTTTGCTGCACAAGCATCAGATCCGCTAGGGCGAAAAACGCCAAGGCCCGCAGCGATCGGACAATCGCGGCGGGCCTTGGTTGTTAGCGGGTGGATCAGAAGTAGTAGGGGAATTTCAGGCTGAAGGTGAAGTCCGGTGCGTCCTGGGTCATGCCCAGGGACAGGTTGGGCACGACGGTCAGGTGCTCGGTGGCGGCAATGGTCATGCCGACGTTGAAGTAGGCGGCGTTGGCGTCGCTCGATTGCACCGTTTGCCAGTCCTGGCCGGTGTACTTGATCTTGCTCTTCTTCTGGATCTGATCCGACACCGAGAACGCCATGCTCATCTTTTCGTTGAGAGCGAAGGCTACACCGGCGCCAATCTGGAAGCTGTCGCCCAATTGCACCTTGCCGGGGATCTTCTGCCCGGCATTGGAGCTGATGTCGCCGAACGATTCTTCCAGGTTGTGGGTGTAGGACAGGCTACCGAACAGCACCGCCGGGTCGAAGGTCTTGACCAGCGAGATCCCGGGGGTCACCGACCAGACACCATTACCGGTCGGCAGGCTTTCAGGCACGACCAGGTTGTTGTTGCCAGGGTCCGGATTGGTGAACTTGATGCCGAAAGGGTCCTTGCCGGTGGGCGCCTTGACCCGCAGGCTGACCACGGCGTCGGGCAGGGAGTCGGACTCGTCGAGGAACTTGTAGGCCACCCCGACGTTGACGTCACCCAGGGTCGGATCGCGAGTGACGGTGCTTTCCGAGATGGATTGGCTGCTGCCGCCGTTGGCGCCGCCCGACTGGTAAGTCGATTCGCGATAGACAACCGGCGCGTTTATATCGAATTGCCAGCGGTTGTCCAGGTTGTAGCGGGCGGTCAGGTCGAGGGTCCAGGTGTCGGACTTGATCCGGTCCAGGTTGACGGTGCCCAGCAGGATCGAGTCCAGTGCCAGAAAACCGTTGAGGGTCAGCTGGCGGGTGTCGTAGCGGGCGTAGCTGAGGCCCGTTTCAACGCTGAACTTGCCTCCGCCGAAGAAGCCGCTGGCCTCGTCGTAGAGGTTGGTCACGCTCTGCGCCGGCGTCGAGTCATCCTTGAGTGACTGGCCATAGCTCGCGCCCCCCGCTGCGCCCCCTGACGCTGCTGCGGCGCCTCTGCCAGCCACCTGCTGGTTGCCCTTGAGGTCGGCGGGTGATTTGGCCAGGCGCTTGGGCGGCGGCGCCGCGGGTTGGTCTTCGACTTGGCGTACCCTTTGTTCCAATACTGCCAGCGCCTTCTGCTGCACTTCGTAACGTTGCTTCAGCTCCAGAAGTTCCTGTTTCAGGGTCTCTACGTCCGCATCAGGCGCCGCCTGCAAGGCCGCCGCCGGAAATAGAGTGCTCAAACATACAACTGCGCGCAGTGAAACCGATCGATACATGAAATAAACCGTCCCTTGTGAACCCCAATGGTCGAAAAAAGCGTAGTTCAAAATTTCAGATTGCGTAGTCCGTTTAGGGTGGTCAGGTTGCAGTCCAGTGCCCCTTTGCTGGGGCCGTTGTTTTGCAGGACTATGTTGAGCTGGGTCAGGTTGCTGACCAGGTTGCTGTTGCCTAGCAGCCGGGTGTTCTGCAGGACGTTGCCCTGGCCCACCTGCTGCAAGGTTCCGCCCTGATTGGCGCTGGCCAGAATGGCCATCTGGATCCCGCCGTTGATCGCCGACACCGAGACGCTGCCGGCGGCATTGCTGCCGGTGATGGTCTGGCCGCTGAGCAGGGCCTGGCCAGGGTTGCTGCTCAGGCCGGGCGCCTGGTTGGCCTCGCTGACATTGATGCTGACGTTGTTGTAGGCGCTGTTGCCGTCGCCGGCGGCACGCACCACCTGGGTCACGCCCTGGCCGGTACCCAGGCCGGAGCCACCGATCACGTTGCCGCTGCCTTGGGCAGGAGTGCTGCCGTTACCGGCCTGGTTGATGGTGGTGACGTAGAACTGCGGGGTGACGGTGGACTGCTGAATCTGCAGGGTACTGGTGGCGCCGATCAGGTCGCCGCTGGCGTTGCGCCAGGTACTGCTCATGACGATGCCGAAACTGATGATGCGTCCCGGCATTACATAACGCCCGCGCATTTGCGAGAGTTCCTGGTCCTGCACTTCGATGGGCTTGAAACCAGCATGGGCTGGAAGCGCTGCTGCCAGACAGGCCGCAGCCAGCCAGTATGTAGTCTTCATCTGCTGCTCCCGGAGCGTCCTGCCCCCCGTTTTAGCGTGGCGCGCTCCTTTTAGAAGAAGTCGCTCTGGATGAAACCGAAATCCATCAGTTCCGCGTCTTTGACTGGATAGAAAGTATCGAGCTTGTTTTTCGCGGTCAGCGGGGCGGGCGGGTCGAGCAAGGCATTGGTCTTGTCATAGCCCGGGCCGATGATGGCAAAGACGATGCCGTTCCAGCCCTTGACGAAGTCTTCATGGGTGTAGCGTTTGTGACCCAGTACCGGATCACCGATGTAGACCCAGTCTTTCTGGGCCCGCTGCATCACCACGAAGTGTTTGTAGCCGCGAATTTCCATCAATACGATCACCGGGATGGTCACTGCCTCGAGCTTTTCCGGAGGAATCCGGTAGCCCCTGGCGCGCATGCCGATGCTTTCCGCATAGCGTTTCATGTCAAGCATCGAGAAGCCCTGAGTCTGGACCAGCTTCTGGTCCGAATTCATCAGCATGCCCTTGATCACTTGTTCCTCGTTGACGTCCAGCCAGTAGGCCTGGCGCAGGATGGTTGCCAGCGCTGCGGCACCGCAGCTGAAGTCGGTCTTCTGTTCGACGATGTCGCTGAATTTGCGCTCACGCACGCTCTGCACTTGCTTGAAGATCAGGCCGCCGCCCGCGAGCCCGGCCACGGCCATCTGCGCGGAGTACACGGGGCCGCATAGGCTCAACAGTAGAATGATGATCGCAGTACGCATGATCGTTACGCCTGGTGAGACTGTGGAAAAGCCCCGTTTCCGGGGCTTTCGTTACGATCGCTACTACATGCAGGCTTTGCAGCCGGCGGCGATGGACAGCGAGTTGCTTTGTTGGTTGCCCACACCAGCCGAGACGTTGGCGCCGCCGTTGCCGGAGAAGCCGTTCATCGAGTTGGTCATGCTGGCGTTGTTGACCACTGGGTTTTTCCAGCCGTCTTTGGTCAGCACTTGCTGGGTCCAGAAGCCAGCCAGTTCGATGGTGCCTTGTTCCTTGAAGGTGAGTTTTTGATCGTCGTTGCCGTGGCCTTTGTTGTCGCCATAGCCATGGCCGCTGTGATCGTCGCCGCCTTCGATCTTGCCGCTGCCGGTGCCTTTGTAGGTGCCGGAGGCCACGAAGCCGCCAGTGAGGGTGTCTTTTTTGTAGGCTTGGACACCTTTGTTATCCACCACCAGGTTGGTGGAGGTTTGGTTGGCCGAGGCGGCGGCGGTGGCTACGCGACCACCGGACACAGCAATGGCCAGGTTGTTTTTCTGTTGGTTGAAGTCGCCGGCGGTGACGTTGACGCCGATGTTGCCGGAGCCGTTGTTGCCGGAGTTGTTCATCGAAGCGTTGTTTTGGGTCGACGAGTTTTTCACGTAGTTGTTGTTGTTGACCTGGGTGGCGCTGGAAGCGGCCACGGCGCTGCCGAAGATGAAGCTTTCGTCAGCGGTTGCCAGGGCAGCGGCGTTGTCTTGTTGGTTGCCGTCGCCGGCGGCGACGTTGGCGCCCATGTTGCCGTTGGAGCTGTTCAGGGAGTTGTCCATCTTGGCGTTGTTGTTGGTGCCCTGATTTTTCACCACGTTGGTGTTGCTGTTCTGCACGTCGATCACTGCAGCACCGGCCCCAGCGGTGATTTGCAGCAGAGTGTTGAGATCCGGACCTTGGTTGTGATCGCCATGGCCGTGGCCATGACCGCCGTTGTTACCATGTTCGTTACCACCTGCCTGAGCTGCCATTGCCATGACAGCGGCCAGTGCGAAAACCAGTGGTTTGAGAGCCATTGTAGGTTTCATGGTGTTTCTCCGGTGCTTATTAGTTGGTTAAGTGTTGGTACTTTCTAATCGCACTACGACGGGTCAATCGGCGACCCGGATGCTCAGGGTGTTAGCCATGCGGTTCCCCACCCCGGCACTCTGGTTCACCTGAATCACCCCACGGCTGCCGGTGAAGGCCTGGTCGCTGGTAACGACCTGGCGGCTGCCTTGCTGAGGGTCAGATGCTCCCGAGCTTGGTAACAGCGCGACGTTCTGCTGGGAGAGCGCGCTGTCGTCGATGCTTTGCGGATTGGCACTGATGCTGATCCGCAAGGCATTGACCATCTGGTTGTTGGCCCCGGACGACTGGTTGACACCCAGTGCGCCGTTGCCGTTGCTGAACGAGTGGCCGCCGATGGTGCTGCTGGCATTGACCGAGCGGTCGGCTGGCGTGGTGATCTTCTGGGTCACGCTGGTGCTGGCCTTGGCATTGGTGCCGATGGCGATGGCCCGCACGTTGGTCTGCTGTTGCTGGTCGCCGGCGGCCTGGTTGATGTTGAGGTTGCCGGTGTAGCCCGAGCCGGAATTGTTCAGGGTCGCGGTGTCCTGGACCTGGGTGGCGCTATCGGCCATGGCTGAAGTGCAGGCCAGCAGGGCGATAAACAGCAGTGAGCGCTTCATTTCAGCGGCCTCCGATGTTGCTCAACGGCGCCATGCCGGAATTGATGGAGCGGTTGATCGACCCGGAGATCGACGACCCGGAGCCGCCACCGTGGCCAGCGCTCATGCCGGGCAGGCCGTTGGGGTTGGTCACCACGTTGAGGCCGGCGACCCCGCTGCCACTGGGCATTACGACGCCGCGAACCAGCGAGCCGCTGTTGATCCCGGCGAACTCGCTGTCGCTCATTTCGTTGTTGAGTGTGCCGGTGACCTGTCCCGACGGGTTGGCGTTGACCGTGGTCGGGTTGGGATCCAGATTCAGCGGACGACCGGCGGGGGTCGGGTGTACCTGGCGTTGCAGAACGATCTGGCCATTGCCTGCCGCCAGGACCGAGAGGCTGACCGCGCTGACGGCACAGCCGATCAACAGTAGGCGGGTGAAACGTTGCTTCAGAGTCCCCACGGCGGCATTCCTTCTTCTCGGTGCTGGCCCTAGTCAGCGTTGACAGGGAGAGAGCAGAAGCCGTGCCGCTTTTGATTTGTCTTGCAGATTCAAGGACTTGGGAAAATCCCCCGGAAATTGCCCGCCTGACTGTTTCATGCTTGAGACAGTTCGCCATAGCGGCCACTAGCCATAGCCTTGCAAATGCTCTGGAACAGGGGTTGCTGCGGGGGTGTATCAGTGACTTAACAGTTTTCCCGGCGCGCGACGCAGGCCCCGTAATTGGCGGCCTGATCTGCCGGGGAGTGTTTCAGAAATGGACACTCTGGCGCCCGGCCACTGTTGCAGGATCAGTCCTGCAGCAGCTGCCGGACCTGGGCGAAGGCCTGTTGCCGGCGCGCCTGCCAATCCCCGCGAATGATCCGATAGTCTTGCCCATGGCGTTCCAGCCACTGCCGGGTGGCGGCAAAGAAGGCCAGGCGCTGCGCCAGTTGTGGCTGGCAGCGCTGACCGTCATCGCTCCAGTCGACATCCTCCGGCGATAGCAGCAGATGCAGGTCGTAGTGGCGGGACAGCAATTGCGGCTCCAGCCAGGCCGGGCAATCGCCGAACAGGGTCTGGCTCCACAGCAGGTTGCTCAGCAGGTGTGTATCGAGGATCAGCAGGGCCGGCTGCTGCGAGCGCGCCTGATCCTCCCAGGCCAATTGGCCACGGGCAATCGCGGGGATGTCCGCCAGGCAGGTGTCGCGGCGTTCCTGTTCGATGAAGTGGCGCACGTACTCGCCCACCTGGATGCCGCCAAAATGCGCTTGCAACTCGGCCGCCAGCCAGCTCTTGCCGCTGGACTCGGGGCCGGTGAGGACCAGCACCTTCACGATTGCAGGGCCGGGTCGGCGCGCCAGGAGCGCCAGCCCTGGACCGCCAGCAGGGTGAACAGGGCGTAGAGGGCGGCGGTCAGGTACAGCGCCTTGTAGACGAACAGGCCGACGAAGATCACGTCCACGGCGATCCACAATGGCCAGCATTGCACGCGTTTCTGCGCCATCCACCACTGCGCCACCAGGCTGAAGGCGGTCAGGGCGGCATCGAGCCAGGGTTGCGCGGCATCGGTCCAATGGGCCATGGCCGCCCCCAGCAACAGGCTGCCCAGCGCGCCAAGGGCCAGGCCCTGGAGCAGGCCGACGGTCTGCAACTGGCTGACCGGGCGCCCCTGATGCTGATCGCCACCCCGGGTCCACTGCCACCAGCCATAGAGCTGCAGCACCGCGTAGACCACCTGCAGGAGCATGTCGGAATAGAGTTTGACCTCGTAGAAGATCCAGCTGTAGAGCAGCACCATGACCAGGCCGATGGGCCAGCACCAGGGGTTCTGCTTGACCGTCAGCCAGACGGCGATCACGCCTAGCGCAGCGGCAAACAGTTCAAGCCCGGACATGGCGGTTCCTTGGGGAAGTGGAGGAGGGGGCGGATTGTACCCAGACTCGGCCCCGGACGTTAGCCCGGAGCCGCGCGCCCGTGGTGACTAGACGCGGAACTGGCGCAGCAGGCCGTTGAGCTGCTCCGAGAGTTCCTTGAGGTGCCGGCTGGCGGCGCTGGAGTGCTGGGCGGCCAGTGCCGTGCCCTGGGACAGGCCCGCCGCCTGCCCGACGTTGTGGTTGATGTCCTCCACCACATGGGCCTGTTGCAGGGTGGCGCTGGCGATCGAGGCATTCAGGCCGTTGAGGGTGCGCAGCGCCTGGCCGATGGCGTTGAGGCTGGTGCCGGCCAGCCCGGCCTGCTCGATGGTCGACTGCGAGGCCCGGCTGCTGTCGCCGATGACCCTGACCGCGGCCTCGGAGTGACTCTGCAGGCGTTCGATCATGCCCTGGATTTCCGCGGTGGACTGCTGGGTGCGCTGCGCCAGCAGGCGCACTTCGTCGGCCACCACGGCAAACCCCCGGCCCTGTTCCCCGGCCCGGGCGGCTTCGATGGCGGCATTCAGGGCCAGCAGGTTGGTCTGCTCGGCAATCGAGCGGATCACCTCCAGCACGGTGCCGATCTGGGTGCTTTCCGTCGCCAGGGTACGGATCACTTCCACGGCCTGGTCAATGGTCGCGGATAACTGATCGATCTGTTGCAGGCTGCCGTCGATGTTCAGCTGGCCCTGCTGGGCCTGGGCTTCGGCTTCGCGCACTTCGCTGGCCGCGTGCTCGGCGTTCCTGGCCACATCCTGCACGCCGCTGGTGACCTGGCTGATGGCCGCGGCCACCTGCTCCATCTGCTGGGACTGCTGCTGACTGCGTTCCTGGGCCTCGCTGGCGTTGCTGCCCAGTTCGCTGGATGACTGCTCCAGGGCCGCAGCGCTGGACTGCAACTGGGTGACCACCCCGCGCAGCTTGGCGGTGAAGCCATTGAAGTGCCGGGCCAGCTCGGTGACCTCGTCCTGGCCGTGGGTATCCAGGCTCCGGGTCAAGTCGCTTTCACCGCTGGCGATGTTGGCCATGGCATGCACCGTCTCGCGCAGCGGGCTGACGATGCTGCGCGCGATCAGCACCACCAGGACGGTCATCAACAGGGCGATCACCAGGCCAATGGAAGAGGCCTGCAGGACCTGGGCATAGAACTCCTGCTGCAGGTCGTCGATGTACACCCCGGAACCGATGATCCAGCCCCAGGGCTGGAACAGCTGTATATAGGAAGTCTTCTGCACTGGCTGCTCGGCCCCGGGCTTGGGCCAGCGGTAATCCACCATGCCGGCGCCCTTGGACTTGGCCAGGGCGACCATTTCGTTGAACACCTCGAAGCCGTCCGGATCCTTGACCGCCGCCAGGTTCTGTCCGTCGAGCTTGGGGTTGGCCGGGTGCATGATCATCACCGGCGTCAGGTCGTTGATCCAGAAGTAGTCGTTCTGGTTGTAGCGCAAGCCGCGGATGGCTTGCAGCGCCTGTTGCTGTGCCTGTTCGCGGCTCAGGCTGCCGGCGGCCTCCAGGCCCTGGTAATAATTGAGCACCCCGGCGGCGGTCTGTACCACATGCTGGGTTTTCTGCGCCTTGGCCCGGTACAGGTCACCGTGAATCTGCCCGAGCATCATCACGCCCAGGGTCACCAGGGTCAGCACCGCCACGATCAGGATCAGCCACAAACGCTGACTGATGGACATCTTGCGCAAGCTATTCATCATCCGGTCACTCCTGGTTCTTGTACTTGTCATGAAAGGCCGTGAGCATCCAAGCACGCCAGCCTTCGAGCGCCTACCCTACGGAAGTCCAATAACATCGCGGTGTATTTTGCGCCTGTCTGCTAGGATTTCGGCGTCTTCGCGCAAAACCTGAACCTTTCTGCCTTTTTCACAGAATTTTCATGGGCTTGTGTTGAACTTGCGGCCGGGAAAATTTCACCTGCGCCGAGCGCATTGCTTGAATCGACTACTTAAAAAAGAGGCATGCCTGGAGCATTGCCTTATGGGGGATTGATGGATCTTTGGAGCGCCGCACAGGCATTGATACTCGGGATTGTCGAAGGGCTGACCGAGTTCTTGCCCATCAGCAGTACCGGACACCAGATTATTGTCGCTGACCTGCTCGACTTTGGTGGCGAGCGGGCGATGGCCTTCAACATCATCATTCAGCTGGGCGCGATCCTGGCCGTGGTCTGGGAGTTCCGGCGCAAGATCCTGGAGGTAGTGATCGGCTTGCCGAGCCAGCCCAAGGCCCAGCGCTTCACGGTCAACCTGCTGATCGCCTTCTTCCCGGCGGTGGTGCTGGGGGTGATCTTCGCCGACCTGATCCACGCCTATCTGTTCAATCCCATCACCGTGGCCACGGCCCTGGTGATCGGCGGGATCATCATGCTCTGGGCCGAGCGGCGCGAGCATCGGGTGCACGCCGAAAGCGTGGACGAGATCACCTGGAAGGACGCACTGAAAGTCGGCTGTGCCCAGTGCCTGGCGATGATCCCCGGGACTTCGCGCTCTGGCTCGACCATCATCGGCGGCCTGCTGTTCGGCCTGTCGCGCAAGACCGCTACCGAGTTTTCGTTCTTCCTGGCCATGCCCACCATGGTCGGGGCCGCGGTGTATTCGGGCTACAAGTACCGGCACCTGTTCCAGCCCGACGACTTTCCGGTGTTCGCCATCGGCTTCGTTACCGCCTTCATCTTTGCCATGATCGCGGTCAAGGGGCTGCTGAAGTTCATTGCCAGCCACAGCTATGCGGCGTTCGCCTGGTACCGCGTCGCCTTCGGCCTGCTGATCCTGGCGACCTGGCAGTTCGGCTGGGTCGACTGGACGGCGGTCAAGTCGTGAAGAGCTCCGGCCGCGCAGCGCATCGGGGCGGCGCTGCGCGCATCCGCCACCTGAGGTTCAAGCTGCTGGTGCTGGTCCTGCTGTGCGCCTTGCCGTTGTCCGGTTCGTTGTCCCTGTGGTGGCGTGGCATCTCGATCGTGCCCCTGGTGGCCTACGGCGCGGTCAGCCTGCTGACGTTCCTGTGTTACTGGCACGACAAGCGTCAGGCCCGGGCCGAGGGCCGGCGGATTCCGGAGAATGTGCTGCATGCCCTGGAACTGGCCGGCGGCTGGCCTGGGGCCCTGCTGGCCCAGCAACTGTTGCGGCACAAGACCCGCAAGCTGTCCTATCAGACCTTGTTCTGGCTGATCGTGGCCTTGCATCAGGTCTACTGGATCGACCGGCTGTTCCTGGAAAACAGCCTGCTGAGCCTGTTCTAGAGCAGCAGCCCGACCTGCGCCCGCTTGGGCAACTTGCCCACCACCAGTTGATGGGAGCGTTGCAGCAGGGCCCGGAGTTCCTCGGCACCCAGGGGGTAGGGCGTCTGCATGATGATCCAGTGCGCCCGCGCCAGATAGGGCGCCGGGGCAATGCCCGGACGGTCGACATGGCCGAGAAACAGCTCCTGGTCGACCTTGAAGGCCAGGGAGCTGCCCCGCAGGTTCTGCAGGGCGAACATCTTGCTGCCGGCAATCGAGAACACGCGCACACCGCCCCATTTGTAGTCCTCTCGCGCTCCGGGCAGGTCCAGGCAGAATTGCGCCACTTGTTGTTCAGTGAGGATTGCGTCATTCACAGCAGTCTTTCTCCACAGCCTTCGAAGGATTCGCTCAGGTGCTCGATCCAGGCCCGCACGGCCGGCAATACACCGCGGCGGTGAGGATACACCGCCTGCAGCCAGCCGCCAGGCAATGACCATTGCGGCAGCATCTGCACCAGTTGGCCGCTGGCCAGTTCGGCCTCGCAATACAGCATCGGCAGGACAGTGCAGCCCAGGCCGGCGAGGGCACAGGCGCGCCGCATGATGAAGTCGTCGTTGCCCAGGCGCGCTTCCAGGGCCAGGTCGCAGGTGTTGCCCTGTTGGTCCAGCAGCCGCAGGTGCACCAGCCGATCGGCCTCCAGGGCGCCGAGGATAGGCACCTGCCGCAGGTCTTGCGGATGCTGCACCGGGTGCTCCTTGAGGAAGTCGGGACTGGCGACTATTGCGGTTTGCGCGCGGCGCAGGCGACGGGTCACCAGTAGCGGATCTTCGTCACCGTGCTCACGCACTCGCAGGGCCACGTCGATGCCTTCGGTCACTAGGTCGACACGGCGGTTGAGCAAGAGCATCTCCAGCTGCACCTGGGGGTATTTCTGCAGGTAGCTGCTGACCAGCGGTGTCAGCAACTCATGGGCCAGCCCCACCGGACTCGACACCCGCAGGCGTCCTCGGGGTTCGCTGGCCATGCTGGCCACGGCTTCGTCGGCCATTTCCGCTTCCAGCAACATCGCCTGGCAATGGCGCAAGTAACGCTCGCCCACGGCGGTGAGCTTGAGCTGGCGGGTGGTGCGTTGCAGCAAGCGGGCCTTGAGCCGCTCTTCGAGTTCGGCGATGCGCCGCGACAGCCGCGACTTGGGGATGCCCAGCACACGCCCGGCAGCGGCGAAGCCACCGGCTTCCACCACCTTGGCGAAGTAATACAGATCGTTGAGGTCTTGCATGAGAGGAGGGCTCGATTGTCCTGCTGGTGGGACGAACTATCGCATTTATACCGGCTAATCAGCTATTGAATTCATCTGTAGGATTGCCCACATCCGATCGCCCAGTGGCGGTCCTCACTTGGAGATCCCAGATGAAACTCTTGCATATCGATTCCAGCATCCTTGGTGACAACTCGGCCTCCCGTCAGCTGAGCCACAGCGTGGTCCAGGCCTGGAAAGCCGCCCAGCCTGACGTGACAGTGACCTACCGCGACCTGGCCGGGGACGCCATCAGCCACTTCTCCGCCGCCACCCTGGTGGCCGCCGGCACCGCCGCCGAACTGCGCGACGCCGCGCAGCAGCACGAAGCCCAGCTCAGCGCCCAGGCCCTGGCCGAGTTCCAGGCCGCCGATGCCGTGGTGATCGCCGCGCCAATGTACAACTTCACCATTCCCACCCAGCTCAAGGCCTGGATCGACCGGATTGCCGTGGCCGGCCAGACTTTCCGCTACACCGAAGCCGGCCCGCAAGGCCTGTGCGGTGGCAAGAAAGTGATAGTGGTTTCCACCGCCGGCGGCCTGCATGCGGGCCAGGCCACAGGGGTTGCCCACGAGGATTACCTCAAGGTGCTGTTCGGTTTCCTCGGCATCACCGACATCGAGTTCGTCCGTGCCCACGGCCTGGCCTACGGCGAAGAAGTGCGCAGCAAAGCCCTCAGCGATGCCCAGGCGCAGATCAGCGAGCAACTCTTCGCCGCCGCGTAAGACTTGTGTAAAGACGCTTTCCTGCACGGCAGGCGGCACTAGACTCTGTATTCTGATCACTGTTTGAAGTGATCAGGATACGGAGTTTTTTTATTGGTGGTTTTCAGTGTTTCTGGCCCAGGTTATGCACGTTTGATAATCAGCGCAGTGATACTTGCGCGCTGTGCATTCCGAGTGCTGGGCCGATCTCGCTGCAAGGCCTTGGCGGCAAGGGATAGCAGAGGCAAAGCGCTTTCTCGATCCAGCGGCAAAGGTGGGCGTGTCATGAAACGTCTTGGTGCAGTGTTACTGATCTGCCTGCTCGGCAGCCTGATATCGGTGCAAGCCGCCCCTGGGCCACATCCGCACTGGAGCGTTGGTTTCCATGAGATGAGCTTTCTCGATCCCCTGGACCTGCAGCCGATGCGCGCCATCGCCTTTTATCCGTCCACCGGCGTCGAGCACGCCAGTGCGCTCGAAGGCTACAAAATCGCCGCCTCGCGGGATGCCAAGATCGCCATCGGTCGCTTTCCCATGCTGATGCTGTCCCACGGCAACACCGGTACGCCCCTGGCCCTGCACGACCTGGCCACTTCCCTGGCGCGCAAGGGCTTCGTGGTGGTGGCGGTGATTCATCCCGGTGACAACTCCAAGGACCACAGCCGCCTGGGCACCTTGAGCAATCTCTATGGGCGGCCGATCCAGATTTCCGAAGCCATTACCGCCACCCTGGGCGATCCGATGCTGTCGCCCTTCGTCAATGCCGACCAGGTCGGGGTGATTGGCTATTCCGCTGGTGGCGAGACGGCCTTGATCCTCTCCGGCGCCACACCCGATCTGGATCGCCTGCGGCGCTACTGCCAGGAACGCCCCGATGATCGCGATGCCTGCAATACCCGGGGCGAGCTGATCGTCGACCGCGACGATCTGCAGCCAGTGGCCGATCCGCGGGTGCATGCGCTGATGCTGATGGCGCCCCTGAGCCTGAAGTTCGGCCGCCACACCCTGGCCGGGGTGCATGTGCCCGTGCTGCTCTACAGCGGCGATGGCGACCAACTGGTGGCCCTGGACAAGAACGCTGCGGCCCTGGCACGCAAGCTACCGGTGGCTCCGGACTTCAAGCTGCTGGCCGGCGCCGGGCACTTCGTGTTCATGGCGCCGTGCACCGCCGAGCAGTTGGCGGCCATGCCGGCCCTGTGCACCGACGCCGACGGTGTAGATCGCGAAGACATTCATCGCAACCTGATTGCCGAAGCCGGTCGCTTTTTTGCCCATACCCTCGGCCGCCCAAGCCGGGCCGGGATGCAGACCGCCGACCAGTGACTCAGCCGCCGGCCCGGCGCTTGAGCAGCAGGGTCAGGCCCAGGCCGGCGAGTGACAGCAGGGCGGCGCAGAAGAAGATCCAGGCATACCCCAGGTTCAGCGCCACGGCGCCCATCAGCGGCCCGGCAATCGCCAGGGCCAGATCGAAGAACACCGCATAGGCGCTCAGACCGGCACCGCGGCTGCTGTTGGGCACTTGCTTGATGGCTTCCACCCCCAGGGCCGGGTACACCAGCGACAGGCCGCAGCCGGCCAGTCCGGCGCCCACCAGCGCCCAGGCAGCGGACGGCGCCAGCCAGAGCAGGACCAGCCCAATAGTCTCGATGCACATGCAGGCGATGGCTGCGGCAAAGCCGCCAACCCGGCTGATGCTGGAGATGAACAGCAGTCGCGCACAGATGAAGCACACCCCGAACACCGTCAGGCAATAGGCTGCGCCGGTCCAGCCACGACTCAGGTAGAACAGGGTGATAAAGGTGGTCAGGGTGCCGTAGCCGATGGAGGCCAGGCACAGGCTGGTCCCGAACGGGGCAATGCGTCCGAACACCGTCCAGAAGGCCAGGCGTTCACCGCGAATCACCGGCACCGAGGGCTTGTTGCGGATCAGCAGCAGCGCCAGTACCGCCAACAGCGACAGGGCGATCCCCAGGCTGGCGAACCCGAACTGCTGGACCATTGCCACCCCCAACGGCGCCCCCATGGCGATGGCGCCATAGGAGGCGATGCCGTTCCAGGAAATCGAGCGCGCGGTGTGCTCCGCGCCCACCTGTCCCATGCACCAACTGATGGTGCCGACCCCGATCAGGCCCTGGGCCACGCCCAGCAGCAGGCGTCCCCCCAGCAGCACGCTCAGGCTCGCCAGCGGCCAGTCTTGCAGCAGCACCGAACCCAGGGTCAGCAGGCCGCTGAGCAAAATCCCCAGCAAGCCGTAGATGATCGAACGCTTGGTGCCCACGGTGTCCGACAGGCGCCCGGCCATGGGCCGGCTGAGCAGGGTGGCCAGGTACTGGGCGCCGATGACCAACCCGGCAATCAGTGCACTGAAACCCAGCTGCTCATGCACATAGCCCGGCAGCACCGCGATCGGCAGGCCGATGCAGAGAAACGCAATGAAGGTATAGAAAACGATGGCAACGATCTGCAGGGTGATCGCCATGGAGCTTTGAGCGGGGCTTTGTGGCGCTGGCATGAAGGCTCGTTCGCGTGCGGCGGTTAGAGATCCGCATCATCGCGTGGCGCGATTATAAAAGGAAGCAGGCTAACGATCTTTCCCCTCCGCCCCGTAGGAGCTGGCTTGCCAGCGAAGGCGTTCTCAGGGGCAATGCCGACTCAAGGGCCTTTTCGCCGGCAAGCCAGCTCCTACGAGAGGGGGGCGTGCATACGAAAAAGCCCCGTCACACCGGACGGGGCTTTCTTCTTGCCGCTTACAGCTTGCCGCTGCCTTTAGAACATCACGCCCTGGCTGCGCAGGTAGTCGTCGTAGGTGCCGCTGAAGTCGGTCACGCCGCTCGGGCTCAGCTCGATGATGCGAGTGGCCAGGGACGAGACGAACTCACGGTCGTGGCTGACGAAGATCAGGGTGCCCGGGTAGTTTTCCAGGGCCAGGTTCAAAGCCTCGATGGATTCCATGTCCAGGTGGTTGGTCGGTTCGTCCATCACCAGCACGTTGGGCTTTTGCAGGATCAGTTTGCCGAACAGCATGCGACCTTGCTCACCACCGGAGATCACCTTCACCGACTTGAGGATCTCGTCGTTGGAGAACAGCATGCGGCCCAGGGTGCCACGGATCATCTGCTCGCCCTGGGTCCACTGGCCCATCCAGTCGAACAGGCTGACGTCGTCTTCGAAGTCGTGGGCGTGGTCCTGGGCGTAGTAGCCGATTTCCGCGCTTTCAGTCCATTTCACCGAACCGGCGTCCGGGGTCAGCTCGCCCACCAGGGTGCGCAGCAGGGTGGTCTTGCCGATACCGTTGGGGCCGATGATCGCCACGCGCTCGCCGGCTTCGACGGTGAAGCTGAAGTTCTGGAACAGGGTCTTGCCATCGAAGCCCTTGGACATGCGCTCCAGGGTCACCGCCTGGCGGTGCAGCTTCTTGGTCTGTTCGAAGCGGATGAACGGGCTGACCCGGCTCGACGGCTTGACTTCGGCCAGCTGGATCTTGTCGATCTGCTTGGCCCGGGAAGTGGCCTGCTTGGCTTTCGAGGCGTTGGCCGAGAAGCGGCTGACGAAGGTCTGGAGTTCGGCGATCTGGGCTTTCTTCTTGGCGTTGTCCGACAGCAGCTGCTCGCGGGACTGGGTCGCGGCGATCATGTACTCGTCGTAGTTGCCCGGGAACAGGCGCAGCTCGCCGTAGTCCAGGTCGGCCATGTGGGTGCAGACACTGTTAAGGAAGTGCCGGTCGTGGGAAATGATGATCATGGTGCTGTTACGCGCCGTGAGGATGTTTTCCAGCCAGCGGATGGTGTTGATGTCCAGGTGGTTGGTCGGTTCGTCCAGCAGCAGCACTTCCGGATCGGAGAACAGCGCCTGGGCCAGCAGCACCCGCAGTTTCCAGCCTGGAGCGACTTCGGTCATCGGGCCGAAATGCTGTTCCAGGGGAATGCCCAGGCCCAGCAGCAGTTCGCCGGCGCGGGATTCGGCGGTGTAGCCGTCCATCTCGGCGAACTCGGTTTCCAGCTCGGCCACGGCCATGCCGTCTTCTTCGGTCATTTCCGGCAGCGAGTAGATGCGATCGCGCTCGGCCTTGACCTTCCACAGCTCCTCGTGACCCATGATCACGGTGTCGATCACGGTGAATTCTTCGTAGGCGAACTGGTCCTGGCGCAGTTTACCCAGGCGCACGTTGGGTTCCAGCATGACCTGGCCGCCGGACGGCTCAAGGTCGCCGCCGAGGATTTTCATGAAGGTCGACTTGCCGCAACCGTTGGCGCCGATCAGACCGTAACGGTTGCCACCGTTGAACTTGACCGAAACGTTCTCGAACAGTGGCTTGGCGCCGAACTGCATGGTGATGTTAGCTGTGGAGATCAATTACTTACCTACCAGTGATTTAGCGCCGACCTTGAATCCACAAAGCGCGATCTGGAGCCTTCCAGGTCGGGCCGGTCTGAGTGTGGAGCTGAGCCAGCGGGCGTACGTCGAGCGCAACATTCCGGCGCCAGGGCCGGGTTGCTGAGCAAAAAGTGCGGGGTGCGTGTTGGAATTTGTGCGCATTGTCGCATATGTAAACGAGCAGTTGTATGACGCTCGGGTAGGGAATTTAGCCGGGGAGGGCGATGCTCAGTGCTCGCCGGTCCCGTTGCAGGCAGGAATCAGCGTTTGGATAAAGGCATGCAGCTGCGCGGCGGCCTCTCGCGGCGCGGCCTGGAGCAGGCAGTGGGGACCGTCGATGTCCACCAGGCGCGCATCCGGGCGCAACTGCCTGACCAGGGCCGCCGCCGAGGCGGGCACCAGCCGATCGCGGGAGGCCCGCAGGTATGACACCGGCACCGAGGTTTCCCTCAGGGCCCGACTCGCGTCCACTGCGATCACCGCTTGCAGCCGGGCCTGCAAGACGCGCGGCGCCACTTGGGCAATGGCGGCGGCTAGCGCCTGGCGCAGCGATGGCGTGGAAAAACCGCCGAGCAGCAGGGCGTCCATCGGCCAGAAAGGCAAGCGCCCCATGGGCAACAGTCCAAGCAGCGGCGCCAGGGGCGCCAGCGCCGGCCGTGGGTTGCGCACGAAACTGCAGCACAGCACCAGGCCCAGCAGTCCTGCCGGACGCCGGGCGGCAATGCTCACCGCCACCGGGCCGGAAAACGACTCGCCCAGCAATACGAACGGGCGGTCCGTCGGCAGTTGTTGCCATACCCGTTCCACCAATGCGCAGTAGTCCAGCACCTGATCGGCGGGGTAATCCAGCACTTGCACGGGCAGACTCGGGTCCAGGGCCTGGCGCAGCGGGTCGAACAGGGTGCCGGTGCCATCCATTCCCGGCAGCAGGACCAGGGTTGGCGAAACAGTGAGGGCGATCAATGGCGCTGTCCTTGCGGGGTGGAAGGGAAGTGGGCGGCGCGCAGCATAGCGCAGCCATCTGCTCGACACAGCCCGCAGGGGCAGGCCAGAGGGCTGCAGAGGGTTTTGTTGAGCTAAGTCAAAACCTCACGCGATACCCGCAATTTTCTACAGAAGTCGCGCAGCTTTTCACAAATTTGAGTTAACCCTTGGTTACAAACTGTGGCTAAAATGCCAGCCGACGGCCAGATGCCGAGGGTCGGATCGGCGATGGAAACCTTCGCCGATCACGCTTTTTTCAACTCAGACGCTGCCATTTGCCTTTGGCCCACCGGGCTTGCAGGGCGCAGCATGTTCTCTTCTGACGTGTGACGATTTCCGTGAAACTCATCATTGCCGCTGCATACGTTTTATCCATTGCGTACGTACACCTGCGGGGGCGCGTGCGCCATAAACTGGGACGCCAACTCAGCGATCACTCGACCTTCCTGGCGCCCATCAACTGCTTCCTCTATCTGTTCTCCAAGTTTCCCAACCGGCCCTACCTGGACCCGGCCGACTTCCCCGAGATGAACAAGCTGCAGGAACACTGGGAAGAGATCCGTGCCGAAGGCCAACAGTTGTTGCAGGCCGGTGAGATCAAGCGCTCGGACCAGTACAACGACGTGGGTTTCAACTCGTTCTTCAAGACTGGCTGGAAGCGCTTCTACCTGAAGTGGTACGGCGACAGCCACCCTTCGGCGATGAAACTGTGCCCGCGCACCACCGAGCTGGTGCAGAGCATCGGCTCGATCAAGGCGGCGATGTTCGCCGAGCTGCCACCGGGTTCGCGCCTGGTGCGCCACCGCGACCCCTATGCCGGGTCCTACCGCTATCACCTGGGGCTGTCCACGCCGAACAACGAAGGCTGCTTCATCGAAGTGGACGGTGAGCGCTATCACTGGCGCGACGGCGAAGCGGTGATGTTCGACGAGACTTACATCCACTACGCGGAAAACACCACCGAACAGAACCGCATCATTCTGTTCTGCGATGTCGAGCGACCGATGAAGTATCGCTGGGCCGCCGCGTTCAATGGCTGGTTCAGCCGCACCGTGATGTCTGCTGCGGGTTCGCCCAACGATGCCGGGGACAAGACCGGTGGCCTCAACCGCGCCTTCAACAAGCTGTACAAGATCCGCCTGCGGGGCAAGGAGCTGAAGAAGCGCAATCGCACCCGCTACTACCTGGAAAAGTGGGCGATCTTCGCCGCCTTGCTGCTGCTGTTCATCTATATCTGACTGGCTCCTCCCGCCTCTTGGCCTGCTCCTACATCTGGAGGCAGTCCTGCGTAGGGGCTGGCTTGTGCAGGCGCAGGCTTGTGTAGGAGCTGGCTTGCCAGCGAAGGCGCCGGCCCGGGCGATACCGGGCTCAGCGACCTCTTCGCCGGCCAGCCGGCCCCGACACAGCGGCGCCTCATGCGGGCCGCGGACATCGGGTGTTACAGGTTCTGCAGGATTATTTAATTAACAAAGCCGAACCCTGGGCGTAGCGTGGAATCGTATTCGATACCTTGTCGCTCCTCAGGAGGCTTGTCATGAACAGTCTGGCTCGCGGCTTTGCCGCATTGATCACGCTGGCTTGGGCCAGCGGCACTGTCTGGGCCGCCAGCCCTGAAACGCCTCCTTTCAAAGCGCTGCCCGGTTCCGTGCAACTGGCGCAAAACCTGCCCAACAGCGGCAACAACGACCCCTACAGCAACCCCATTCGCCGGGCCAATCCCAACAGCATGCAGGGCACCCGAAATGCCGGTGCGCCGCTGCGCGGCCCCGGCACCGCGCCCATTGGCCGGCCGCCGACCCTGGAGAACGGCGGTATCGGCAATGGCTATCCCCGTGGCGGGGTGCAGCGGCCAAACCCCGACCCGCGGGTGCAAAGTCCTCGAAACATCGATAACGACAACAGCAACCGGCGCTGAGCTGTCTTGCCGGATGGGCGACCGCTGCCGTGCGGCTCGCCAGGGATTCTCTTGAGCCATAGAAGGAAGCTAGCATGTTGCGTCAAACCCTTTTCGCCACCTTGTGCGCCAGCGTTCTGCTGGGCAGTGCCTTGCCCGCTGCGGCGGCCAGCCCCCAGTCCTTTGCCAGTGAGCAGGGCAGTCTCAGCCTGACCCCGGTGGTGCAAGGTCTGCAGCATCCCTGGGCCTTGGCATTCCTGCCCGATCGCCAGGGCATGCTGGTCACCGAACGTCCCGGCAACCTGCGGCTGGTGAGCCCGGACGGTAAGCTTTCGGCTCCGTTGAGCGGGGTGCCCAAGGTTTGGGCCAATGGCCAGGGCGGCTTGCTCGACGTGGCGCTGTCGCCGGACTTCAAACAAGACCGCCTGGTGTACCTGTCCTACGCCGAGGGCGGTGGCGAGGGCGGGACTGCCGGCACCGCCGTGGGGCGCGGGCGCTTGCGCGATGACCTGAGCGGGCTCAAGGACTTCCAGGTGATCTTCCGCCAGGAGCCCAAGCTGTCCACCGGCAATCACTTCGGTTCACGGCTGGTGTTCGACCGCGACGGCTACCTGTTCATCACCCTGGGGGAGAACAACAACCGGGCCACCGCCCAGGACCTGGACAAGCTCCAGGGCAAGGTCGTGCGCCTGTATGCCGATGGCCGAGTGCCGGACGACAACCCCTTTGTCGGCCAGCCCGGGGTGCGGCCGGAGATTTGGAGTTTCGGCCACCGCAACCCCCAGGGCGCGACGCTCAATCCCTGGAGCGGCACCCTGTGGGAGAACGAGCACGGACCCAAGGGCGGCGACGAGATCAACCTGATCGAGCGCGGCAAGAACTACGGCTGGCCCCTGGCGACCCACGGGGTCGACTATTCCGGCCAGCCGATTCCCGAGGCCACGGGCCAGACGGTCCCGGGCACCCTGGCCCCGCATCATGTCTGGGACAAGTCTCCCGGCATCAGCGGCATGGCGTTCTACGACGCCGATCGCTTCAAGCCCTGGCAGCACAACCTGTTCATCGGCGCCCTGGCCGGCCGTGAACTGATCCGCCTGCAATTCGATGGCGACCGAGTCATCCATGAAGAGCGTCTGCTGGGGGACCTCAAGGCGCGGATTCGCGACGTGCGCCAGGGGCCGGACGGTTATCTGTACATCCTCACCGACGAGGATCAGGGCGCGCTGTACAAGGTCGGCCTGGAGTAATCCGCCCCAACACCCACAGCCGTAGGAGCTGGCTTGCCAGCGAAAGCGTCGGCGAGCACAGCACCAGGCTCAAGGACCGCTTCGCCGGCAAGCCGGCTCCTACGCCTGGGGGCGCGAGGAGAGGATGACCGCGGCCCGCAGCTTGCTGCTGCCGAAGCTGCACATCTTGTCGAACTCGCCGTGGCTCACCGGCAAGTGCTGGCAGTCCATGGGCTGGCGGTGCTGGCTGTGGTCCACATCCGGATCGTGCAGGTAGACGAAATCGTCGTCGCAGTCGGTGACTATCACCCAGTGGGGGGCCTTGGAACGGGTCAGGCGATAGCTGCTGATCAGCACCAGGGGCTGGCCGCCTTCACTGAGGCGCTTGGCCAGCTCCAGCGGTCCGCCCAGCACCTGCTGCACCTCGCTGGCGTCCAGTTCCCTGCAGAACTCGTCGTGAACCAGGCGCATGACGTCCTTTTTATGCTCGTCACGCACGCCATTGAGAAACAGCGGCCCGGCGCTGTTGACCTGCAGGCGCACGGCAAAGCCCCGGCGCCAGGCAGCCAGCGCCAGGCCCTGGGGGCTGCAGCCACCGTGGCCCGAGGTCATGAATACCGTGGTGGCTTCGCGCCAGATCTGTAGTTCCTCGCGCCGTTCCAGGGGGCGCGAGGCTTGCAGGGCGGCCATGGCCATCAACAGGCAGGCCGGACCACAGGTGAAGTCGGTGGTCTGCTGGTAGTAAGGCACGCGGATGCTGCGGGTTTCGCGGTGCTGGAGGATGCGTTTCTCCAGGCGCAGGGCATCGGCGTGGTCTTCGTAGTAGTCGTGGATCCGGGCAAAGCGCCGGTAGCCATGGCGTTCGTACAGGGCCAGCGCCGCCGGATTGTCGGTGCGTACCTCCAGGCGCAGGTAGGCGCAGTCATGGGCCAGGGCGCAGGCCTCGATCCGTTGCAGCAGGCGTTTGCCCAGGCCCAGCCCCCGGGCGTCCTCGGCAATGGCGATGGAGTACAGGCGCGCCAGGGAGGTGCCGCGATGAAACAGCACCAGGGCATAGCCCAGCAACCGCGCCTGATGCTCGGCCACCAGCAGTTGGCCGTGGGCGCGGTTGATCATCCACTGGAAGCTGCGCGGGGTCAGCCGGTCGCTGGTGAAACATTGCTGTTCCAGGGCCACCAGCGCCGGCAGATCGTCGGGGGTTGCAGTGCGAAAGACAAGATCCATATAACCGCCGTAAAAGTTGCGTAACGAAACGAGACTTCAAAAAAAGTTCGTGCTTAATAGAAAGGGTCAGGTTCTTCAGCGAGAGCGAACTTTATGTCAGCGGTACAAGGTCATTGGCGAGAAGTATCCGAGCAAAGTTTGCCGGCGACAATCACTTCGACAAGTTATTTTTCCCCACTGGGCAGAACTTCAAGTCAAGTCATCATCATTGTCGAACGCAAGGAAGACTGGGCGTCCTACTTTCCCAGTGAAGACATTCTCACGGCCCAGGAGTACCTCGAACAGAGCCGCGAAAGTGTGCCGGGAAAACGGATCCAGGTGATCAACCTGTGCCGCAGCTACAAGTACCTGGGGCACGGTTACTATTGCTCGTTGCTCGCCGAAGCCCGTGGTCACCGGGTGATTCCCTCGGTGCGCACGATCAGCGAACTGACCCGCAAGGCCCTTTACGGCTTGGCTCTGGACGACCTGGACAAGACCCTGGAAAAGGCCCTGAGCAATCATCTTTACAGCGATACCGAAGGCTTCACTTTAACCCTCTACTTCGGCAAGACGCATATCGAGCCATTGCAGGAGTTGGCCCGCCAGCTGTTTGAATTGTTCCCCTGTCCGATTCTGTTAGTTGATTTCAAGAGAACCGACAGTTGGCATATCGAAGGCGTGAAGTGCGGAGCCTTGCACAAGTTGCGCGACGATCAGGAAGATCAGTTTGCCAACTCGCTGGACAGTTTCAGCCGCAAAGTCTGGCGGGTGCCGCGTTCTCGGCAACTGGCCCGTTATGACCTGGCGATACTTCACGATCCCCATGAAGCGCTACCGCCTTCCAATGCCCGGGCGCTGGAGAGTTTTATCCGGGTCGGCAAGGGCCTGGGCATCGACGTGGAACTGATCGAGAAGAAGGACTACTCGCGGCTGGCCGAATACGACGCGTTGCTGATCCGCGAAACCACCAGCGTCGACAATCACACCTACCGCTTCGCCAAGAAGGCCGAGAGCGAAGGATTGGTGGTGATGGACGATCCGACCTCGATCCTGCGCTGCACCAACAAGGTCTATCTCACGGACCTGCTCAAGGGCCACCAACTGGGCATGCCCGCCACCGAGATTCTCTACAAGGAGCGACCGGAGGATTTCGAGGGAGTGGGCGAACGCCTGGGCTTTCCCCTGGTGCTGAAGATCCCCGACGGCTGCTTCTCCCGGGGCGTGATCAAGGTCGAGAGCCAACAGGCGCTGCTGGCGGCCACCGCCGAACTGTTCGAGCACTCGGTGCTGCTGTTGGCCCAGGAATTCTTCTACACCGAGTACGACTGGCGCATCGGCGTGCTCAATCGCAAGCCGATCTTTGCCTGCCAGTACTTCATGTCCAAGGGCCACTGGCAGATCTACAACCATAAGGCCAAGGGCCAGGACATCAACGGCGAGTGCCGCACCCTGGCGGTCCACGAAGCGCCGCGGGCAGTGGTGGAGCTGGCGGTAAAGACCGCCAACCTGATCGGCGACGGGCTGTATGGGGTCGACCTCAAGCAGTCCGGGGACAAGGTGGTGGTGATCGAGGTCAACGACAACCCCAACCTCGACGCCGGCATCGAGGACGCCTACCTGCAGGACGACCTGTACTCCCTGGTGCTGGAGGAATTCGTCCGCCGCCTGGAGCTCAAACGTCGCGGCCAGGCCTGGTGAGGCGCCGATGATCCACAGCTATCGGCTGGCCCAGGGCAGCTTGCAGGCGGTACCGGCAGGGGAGGCGCAGGTCATGCTGTTCAGCAACCCGGACCTGGCGGAGCGCGAGCTGTTGCACAGCGCCTTCAAGCTCGACGAGCACGCCCTGGCCTCGGCGCTGGACCCGGACGAAGTGTCGCGCATCGAATTCCATCCCGATTACCTGTTCCTGATCTGGAAGCGTCCGGAAAACTATTCCGGTGGCGGCAGCCTGTCCTTCGAAGTGTCGTCCTGCGGCCTGCTGTTCTGCCCCGACCGGCTGCTGGTGATCGCCCCCGACGACACACCACTGCTGGGCCTGGGGGCGCGCCATCATCTGCATACCCCGCTGGATGTGCTGCTGGACCTGTTGCTCAACAACATCCATCACTACCTGGGGCACCTCAAGGTGATCAAGCTGGTGGCCAGGGAGCTGCAGCACAAGTTCAACAGCTCGATGGAAAACCGCCACCTGATGCAGATGTTCAACCTGAGCGAGAGCCTGATCTATTACCTCAATGCCCTGCACAGCAACGGTGCGCTGCTGACCCGGCTGCGTAACCACGCCGAAAAGGAGCGCTTCGGCCCGCAGGCGGTTGGCCTGATCGACGACCTGATCATCGAGAACAACCAGTGTTACAAGCAGGCGGAAATCTACTCCACGGTGTTTGCCGGGCTGATGGACGCCCGGGGCAACCTGATGAACAACAGCACCAACAAGCTGTTGCGCAAGCTGACGCTGATCAACGTGGTGTTCCTGCCGCTGAACCTGATTGCCAGCATCGGCGGCATGTCCGAGTTCAGCATGATGACCGCCGGCACGCCGTGGTGGATCGCCTATTCGCTGTTGCTGCTGGCCATGCTGCTGGCAGCGGCCGGCATGTCCCTGGGGCTGCGTCGGCTCACCGGCCACAGCCACCGGGCCGGTTGAGTCTTACTGCGGCTGCAGGGTCAGCACCTCGAAGCCGTCGCGGGTCACCGCCACCGTGTGTTCCCACTGGGCCGAGAGGCCGTTGTCGCGGGTCACCACGGTCCAACCGTCCTTGAGCCCGCGGACCCGGGCGCTGCCCTGGTTGAGCATCGGCTCGATGGTGAAGACCATGCCTTCTCGCAGTTCCAGGCCGGTGCCGGGGCGGCCGAAGTGCAGGATCTGTGGCTCTTCGTGCATCTGCCGGCCGATACCGTGGCCGCAGTATTCGCGCACCACGCTATAGCCCTTGGCCTCGGCGTGGGCCTGGATGGCATGGCCGATATCGCCGAGGCGAGCGCCCGGGCGCACCACCTTGATCGCCGCCCACATGGCTTCGAAGGTGGTGTCCACCAGGCGCCGGGCCTTGGGGCCGACCTCGCCGATCAGGTACATCTTGCTGGAGTCGGCGATGTAGCCGTGCTTTTCCAGGGTGATGTCGATGTTGACGATGTCGCCGTCCTTGAGCACGGCCTTGGCGTCGGGCATGCCGTGGCACACCACCTCGTTGATCGAGGTGTTGATGCAAAAGGGGTAGTTGTACTGGCCCTTGCTCGCCGGGCGCGCCTTGAGCTGGTGGCGGATGAAGTGTTCCACCGCGCTGTCCAGCTCCAGGGTCGACAGGCCGGCGACCACAAAACTGTCGAGAAAGGTGAACACCTCGGCCAGCAGTCGCCCGGATTCGCGCATCAGCGCCAGTTGTTCCGGGGTCTTGATCAGTGCCTGGGTCATGCCTGGCCCCTGAGCAGATCGCTCTTGTTGAGCAACAACTTGTTGATCAGGTCGTTGTAGGCCAGGTGCGGGTTGAGCTCGGCCAACAGGCCGATCTTGATCCAGAACTCGGCCTGGGCGTTGATCGAGCGATCCATGGCGGTGCTGGCCACGCGGATCTGCTGGTGCAGTTCATCGGAGATCTTGACGATGCCCATGCTTGGGGCTCCCTTGAGCAAATATATGAATCGTATATGTTTCATATAATCAGCGGCAAGCGGCAAGCGGCAAGCGGCAAGCGGCAAGCCGGGAGCTGGTGGGCGCTTTGGTGCTGGGCGTGAGTCGCGGAGAAAAGCATTGACCGCAAGGCGCGGGCGCGGTTAGTTTCCGGTCCATGACTTTTTCTGCCTATCGTTCCCAGCCAAGCATTATTACCGCCATTACCGATTGGCGGGCTTGCTGACGACTGCACCCAACCCGCCCTGGAGGCGGGTTTTTTCTCTCTGTCTCCCGGGCTCCGAACACAGCCAGGAGCACCCTCATGAATCACCCCAGCCGTCTTGCCAGCCCCCCTTTGCCCAGCGCCGACATGGCCTTGCTGGAACGCTACGTGAAGATGATCCTCGCCGCGCCGGTCTACGACCTGGCGATCTGCACGCCGTTGCAGGCGGCGCCCGCGCTGTCGCAACGGCTGGGCAACCAGATCCTGCTCAAGCGCGAGGACCTGCAGCCGACCTTTTCCTTCAAGATCCGTGGCGCCTATAACCGCCTGGCGCAACTCACCCCGGAGCAGAAGCAGCGGGGGGTGATCACCGCGTCCGCCGGCAACCATGCCCAGGGCGTGGCCCTGGCCGCGCGGGAGCTGGGGATCAAGGCAACCATCGTGATGCCCGCCAGCACCCCGGAACTCAAGGTGCTGGGGGTGCAGAGCCGCGACGCCGAGGCGATTCTGCATGGCGAGAGTTTTCCCTTTGCTCTGGCCCACGCCCTGAGCCTGGCCCAGCACACCGGCAGTACCTTCGTCTCGCCCTTTGACGACCCCCATGTGATTGCCGGGCAGGGCACCGTGGCCATGGAGATCCTGCGCCAGCACCCGGGGCCGCTGGACGCGATCTTCGTTCCGGTGGGCGGTGGCGGGTTGATCGCCGGGATCGCCGCCTACGTCAAATACCTGCAGCCGCAGATCCGCATCGTCGGCGTCGAGTCAGAACATTCCAACTGCCTGCAGCAGGCACTGGCGGCGGGGGAGCGGGTGGTCTTGCCCGCGGTGGGCACCTTTGCCGATGGCGTCGCGGTGGCGCAGATCGGCGAGCACGGGTTTCAGATCTGCCGGCATCATGTGGACCAGGTGATCAGCGTCAGCAACGACCAGTTGTGCGCCGCGATCAAGGACATCTACGACGACACCCGCTCGATCACCGAGCCGTCCGGCGCCCTGGCGGTGGCCGGGATCAAGCAGTACGTGGCCCAGGGCGGCATCAGCGGCCAGACCCTGGTGGCCATCGACTCTGGCGCCAACATCAATTTCGACAGCCTGCGCCACGTCGCCGAACGCGCCGCCTTGAGCAGCATCCCGGCCTAGCAGCGGGCTCGCCAGCGAAGAGGCCCGCCAGAGCGGGCAACGCCGGCACCTACGAGAGCACTGGGCGCAGGAAACTGCGCTCGTAACTGAGGATGAACTTCTTCTCCATCACCGACGCCACCAGGGCCACGCTGTCCGGGTCGCTGAGGGCGTTCTGGCGATAGGCTTCGTAATCGGCCAGGGAGGGGAAGCTGAACAGGCAATAGGCAATGTTGCTGGCGCCTTCCGAGGGCAGGAAATAGCCATGGTGGGTGCCGCCCAAACGCCTGACCACCCCGATCCAGGCTTTGCAATAGGCTTCGAACTCGGGCAACTGGTAGGGATCGATCACGTATTTGACATGGCAGGTAATCAAAGAAGGCACTCCGGGTAAGGGGAAGGATCAGCGCTGTTGTGATCGGGTCAGGCGATCGATCAACCCGGGCACGACGCCCCGGGCATTCTGCGGGGCGGCAAAGCGCCAGCGCAACCGCCTGCCATGGCCGGCTTAAAGTCAAAGCCCCTGGTACTGAGAGCGAAATCGAATTTAGCAAGGTCGCCAAAGCGACTTACTCTGTAACTTGGCTTCGTCTGTAAGGACAAAACGGACCTGAGCCAGAATCGCTAACGAACACGGACGTCGCGACCAGCAGGCATTCGCCCATTGACTGGTCGTGTTGAACAGATGGAGAGCTTCAGCATGTTTTTATCTGCCCTGGAACTGCGCAACATCATTGAGAGCAGCTTTCTGCCCAAACGCTGCCAATGCACCCTGAGCCCGGACCTGTCGATGACGGTCAAGGTCTATGGCGACCATGAAACCGACCGTATCGAGCTGTTGGTCAGCGGCATTGACGCTGCGCAGCTCAATGGCTGCCGGGAAATCAACGAACTGATCGCCGAGTTGCGCTACGACCTGGCCAATGCCTCGGGCGGGGTGCCTTGCCTCAAGCGCAGGGCCCATTGAGCGCGGTCGCAACGCTCACCGAGGCCCGCCCCTTGAATAGCCCCACGCCGCATCAGTTTTCGTACAGGCAGGCGTGGGCGTGCTTCTGGTAGGAGATTTCCGCCAGTTCTCCCGCCTTGTTGATGTAGCGCATATTGGCGGTCACCACCTCGCAGCGGCTGGTCGGCGGCTCGGTCATCGAGATGACCTTGGCCACGTCCAGGCGCATGCCGTACTGGTAGGGCACGACTTCGACATTGACATCCGAGGCCTGGGCCAGGCCGGTGAATCCGCACAGGGCCAGGGCGGCCAGGGCAAAGCGCTTGCGTGTGTTCATAGTGGTTCTCCATTACAGACAGTGACGGTTCAGCCCGAGGACTGAACCCGCTGCACGAAGCCCTAAAAGCGTTCCGGGCCAGTGCGCTCCGAAATAGAGTGCTTATTTAGGATTAATCTATCATTAAGAGTTTTTTGATAGATTTTGAAATATATCGTTCCTGTCCTATATACCGCCCGGCGATGGGCGGCTCCCGGGCCGCGTCCGGCCCGGCTTCACAGTTCGCTGTAGGCGATCCGTTGATGCTGGGGCAGGGCGCGTTTCAGCAACTGCTCCAGGGATTGCCCGGGTGGCAGGTAGTCGTCGCCGAAATCGCCATCGGCCAACCGGGTCGGGTGCGCCACCACCTCCACCACGCCGGCCGGGCAAAAACCCTCCAGCAGGTCCCTGGGCGTGCACACCCAACGCACCGAACCTCCCGCCAGCCAGGCGATGCGTCGGTTCAAGGCGCTTTTGAACAGTCGCTTGAGCGGGCCGATATTGCCGCCGACATTGCGCGCCAGGCGCACGGGCACCCCCTGCCGGGCGGCGAAGCGGGCGACGATCGGCGCCACCGGCCACAGATTGTGTACATGCTGGTGCGAGTCGATATGGCTGGGCCGCAGGCCCTGGTCGAGGCAGCGTTGCCACTGCGCCTGCAGCTCCTGCCACACCGCGTCGGCCGCCGCTTTCGGCAGGCGCAGGGCCGAGCGCGACAGGCCCAGCTCGAATTGCCCCTGGGCGTTGCACAACAGCGGCTGGCGGGCCATGCCCTGGCTCAGAGGCGCGCCGTAGGTCAGGTTGAAGTGCAGGCCGATGCGTCCCAGCAGCCCGTGCTCATGGCTCAGGCGACAGGCGTCCTCGAAGGCCGGCATGTTGGCCATCAGGGTCGCCGAGCTGATCACCCCGCGCTTGAAGGCGTCCAGGGTCAGTTGGTTGTAGTCCGGATCGAGGCCGAAATCGTCGGCGTTGACGATGACCCGGTTTGCCCGGGTCACGCTGAGGGTCTGTTTCATTGGCGGGTTCCTTGTGCAGTATCGGCCTGGCGGCGTTCGCGCCAGGCCTTGAGGCGCGGTTTGAGCAGCAGCCAGAGGCGTTCGGCAAGCCCCAGCAACAAGCCCCGGGGACGCCAGGAATAGAAGCTCCAGCGCTGTTGCAACACCAGGCCGCTCATGCGTTCGTGCAGTTGATGGCTGGAACGACTGAGGCTGACCCGGGAGGCGTCCACCCACTGCCAGCCATCATCCAGCCCCCAGCGAATCCACTCGTCCAGCAGCAGCCGGCCACTGCCCAGGTTGGCGTACTCGGCGAGGAAGGCGATGTTGTAGTCATACAGGCGCCCGCGCTCCAGCAGGCCCAGGCGATAGCTGATGCAGCGCCCCTGGTGTTTCAGCAGCACCACCCGCACACAGCCTTCGGCGGCCAGTCCGCGCAACGCGGTGCCCATCCATCGCTGGCGTTGAGGCCCGGAGAAGATCCCCAGGCCGTCGGCGCCTTTCCAGCTGGCTTGCTCCACCTCGCGCAGGCGCTCCAGTACCTGGTCGATGTCGTCGGCCCCGGGGGCCAGGCGAACCACCCGGGCGTCGATTTCCCCACAGCGCTTGCGGCCCCGGCGCAGTTCGTAGCGCAGGGTGCCGCTGGGTTCTTCGCGGTCGGCGGCGACGATCAGGTGCTCCGGCACGCGACAGCTCAGGGCCGGCTGGCTGTAGCTGCTGGCCCGGCGCCAGGTCGCCAGCAGGCGGTCGGCGCCCACCAGCTCATGCAGTTGCAGCAGATCGTGGGGCAGTTGCCGACGGATCTGCCCGAGCGCTTCGGCCATGGCCGGGTGGCCGGCCTCGGTCACCAGCAGCGCCAGGCGATCGCTCAGGGGATGACCCAGGTGGCGCACCACCTGCAGCCTCATCCCGGCCCGGGATTCGCGGCCGCGGATCAGCGGCAGGCACAGCAGCAAGCGCTCGCCCTGCCAGCCCAGGAGAATCTGCAACTGCTGCTGTTGCAGGGCCTGTTCCGCGCCCCGCAGCCAGCTCAGGCGATTGAACGGCGTTGCCCCCTCGACCTGCTGGCGCAGTTGTTCATAGGCCCCGGCGGGGAAGTCTTGCGCGCCAAGGCTGGCGCACCATTGCCAACGCAGATTCACGAGTGCTCCTTGTCATGGCCAGTGGCGACCGGGGCCTGGGCCAGGCGACCGCGACGCAGGTGCTGCAGGCGGGGTTGGTGGTAGGGGCGGCGGCGATGCCAGTGCAGGCAGCGCAACAGGCAATGCACATGCAGGGATTCGCCGACTTCCTGAAAGCCCAGGCGCATGTGCATCTTCAGCGCCGCCTCGTTGCGCACGTTGACCAGGGCCCGGGTGGCCTTGAAGCCCCGTTCGCGGTACTCGTCCCAGAGCATCTTCTGCGCCAGGATCACCACCCCGGAGCCGCGAAACGGCGGCGCGCATTCACCGGCGAACTGGTACAGGCAGCCGGGGGGCACGCGCATCCAGCAGCGGTACAGCTGGTCATCGTAGTAATCGCGCTCGCTGACCCAGACCATCATCATCACGTTGCCGTCTTCGTCCAGGTGCGCGCTGCCGCGACTGCCCTTGTCCAGCAGGCCGCGAATGGCCGGCAACTGGGCCTTGAAGTATTTGTCGAAGGCCGGCAGCAGCTCCCGGGTGATGGGCACCTGGGGCCAGCGCTGCGGGCTGATGGGGCAGGGCACCGGCAGGGCCAGGGCGCGTTCCAGGGTCAGCAGTTCCCAGTGGTAATAGAAGAAGCGTTCACGCAATACCCGCAGGCTGCCGCGCAGGCCCTTGCGACGGATCTTGGCCAACAGGCCGGTCAAGCGACTCATAAGGTGTTCCAGGTCAAGGCAAACAGGGTTTCACCGGGCAGTTGGAAACTGGCCCGGCCTTGGTGGCACTGCAACTGGCCGGGGCGTGCCCGGCCATCGGCCCCGAGCAGTTGCAGGCTGGGGCCGGACTCGCAGAGTTGTGGGGCGCCCCCCAGGTCGATGGTCTGCTCCCGCTGGGTCTTGGCCACCCCCAGCAGGCTGTGGCGCGTGCCGTCCACAAGGGCCAGGGCATCCACTTCAAAAGACCGGTTGTCCAGGGCCTGGACCTCACCCAGCCAGTGCTGCTGGATGAACTGCTGGGCCCGGGCCACCGGCTTGAGGCTGAAGCGCTGGGCATCCTGCTGGGCCAGCATGCCCTTGGGATACTCGGGTTCGTCGGCGGCCTGGAACCAGTTGAGCATGTCCAGCAGGCCGTCCTGGGAGGCGTTGATCACCACCGAGGTCCACCACAACGCGGCGTAGTGGGTGTCCTGCTGATAGGGGCTCAGGTCCGGGCCGCTGGAGATATTGGTCTGGCTCAGCAGCAGCGCCTTGCGCGGCCGGCCTTGCTGATCCAGGCCCACCAGGTCGGCGGCGGCGCGCACGCTGGCGCGGTAACGGCGGGTGGCCAGCAGGTCACGGATCATCCACTCGTGCCAGGCCAGGGCATCGATGTCGGCGGCGTGCGCGGCCAGCAGCTGGCGCGCCCAGTCGATACCTCGGCGCTGCCCGGCGCCAACGCGAAACGGTCCGTCCAGCAGTCGCGAGCTGACCGGCATGGCGATGCGTACCCCGGCGGCCCGAGCCTCGGGGTTGGCCTTGGTGTGCTCCAGCATCCGCGCGAAATAGTCAGCGAACACCTCGTAGCTGGGGTAGTTGAGGTTGGGTTCGTCAGCGAACGCCAGGTAGTGCAGGCCCCGGTTGCCCAGTTGCGCGCTGTCCGCCAGCCAGGCGTCGAGCCCGGCCAAGGTCTGGCTATCGGCCGTCAGTACCGCCTGGCGCCCGGTGCCTGCCAGCAGGGTGATGTCGCGGTCGATGTTGAACGTCTCGCGGTACAGGCGGCGAAAGCTCAGCTCTCGTTCGGGCTCCTGGCGGATCACATCGACAAAGCTGTAGAAGTTCGCCGCCCGCGGCCCCAGGGCGCGCAGCAGCTCGAAGGTCGAGGGCGGCGGCGCGGCATAGGGCAGGGCGATTCCCAACTGCGGGCTGGGACCGCGCCGTTGCGGCTTGAGTTCGAGTTCGACCCGGCCCGGGAGCCATTGCAGCGGGTGCAGCTGGCGCAGGTCCTGGGCGAACAGGTTGGCGCTGCCGTCGAGCCAGAACGCCGCCTTGCCCGAGCCGCCCAGGGACAGGCGCCAGACCTCGTCCTGCGCGGCCACGGGCAGGGCGATGCGGTCGAACTGCCCGTACTGCGGATGCTCCACCAACTGCAGGCGCCGTTGCTCACCGTCGCTCAGGCGCGTGGCCTGCAGCACGCTGACCCCGCCGTAATACTTGCCGGCCAGTTGTGCCTGTTCACCGGCGGCCACGCGAAAGTACAGCTCGACGCCGCTGGGCACATCGGCGCTGAAATGCACCTTGGCCGGTTCGAACTGGGCCAGGGTCGAACTGTCGTGGCTGACCTTGAAGTTGCGGAAGCTGTAGCCCGGCACCTGCAGGCGATAGTCGCCGCTGGCCGCGGGCAGGGCGAGGTCACGTTGGCCGTAGGGTTGGTCGGCGCGAATGTCCAGCTGTTGCAGCAACTGGCCATCGGGTTGCAGCAGGTACAGCTGTTCCTGATTGGCGTCGCTCTGCCAGGCCGGGCTCCAGCGCAGTTGCAGGGTGTCAGGGCGGTCGACCTGCAAGTACAGGCTGCCGTCGCGGATATCGGCCCATTGCATGGGGGCCGCGTGCAGCGAAGGGGTCGCCGTGATCAGCATCAGGGCGAACAGGGAACGGGGTGTCATCAGGGCTTTTCCTTAGGGCGCAACAACTGGCGCACGTGGGCAATGTCTCCAGGTAGCAGAAGCAGGGTGCGGTACCAGGGCACGCCACTGAGCTGGCAGTACAGGCCGAGCATCACCAGGCTCACCGCCAGGTAGGCGATGGATGAGGCCAGGCCGGCACCGACGATGCCCAGTGGCGGGATCAGCAGCGCGTTGAGCATCAGGTTGAACAGGGCGCCGCCGGCCAGCAGCAGCGACAGGCTGCCGGGGCGCTGCTTGCCCAGCAGGTCCAGGCGCAGGATGCTCGCGTAGCACAGGCCGAACAGCCCCGGCAGCAGGGCCAGCAGGGCGCCGTAGGCCGGGGCATAGGCGGCGCCGAACAGGGTCACGATCAGCCATTGGCCGATCAGCGCCATGCCCAGGCAGGCGCCGAGCATCACCGTGGCGGTCAGGCGCAGGGCCAGGGCGGTGAGCTGCTCGATGCCATGGCCCTGTTGCAGCAGGCGCTTCATCAGCGGTGTGGTCACCGCCTCGGGAATGATCAGCAGCAGCTCGGCGGCGGCGCTGGCCATGGCGTACCAGCCGAGGGCGACGGGGTCCAGCAGCGCACCGATGAACAGGTAATCCGAGCGCAGCATCAATTGTTGCGCCAGCACCCCGGGATGGCTCTGGGCGCTGTAGCGCAGCAGCTTGCCCTGTTCCCCGGGCTGCCAGCGCAGGCGCAGGTCATGCCAGCGTCGCAGCCAGCAGGTGCCGACGAGCGCCACCAGCAAGGTGCCGCCCAGCCAGCTGAGCAGCGCCGCCGACAGCGGCTGGTCGCGCCAGATCCACCACAGGCCGACGAACAGCAGCAGCGGCACCAGGGATTCCAGCAGGCGCAGGGCGTTGAAGGCCTCGACCCGGCCGTCGGCGTTGTGCAGGGTCAACAGGCCGCTCTTGAGCACGCTCAGCGGCACCGCCAGCAGCAACAGCCAGGCCAGGTCCCCCAGTTGCAGGCTCAGTTCCCAGTGGCTGCCCAGGGTCTGCATCACGCAAAGCCCGGCCAGGGTCAGCAGGCTGGCCAGCAGGCAGCCGTAGACCAGCACCTGGGTCAGCAGCAGGCCCATGGGTCGCTGGCGCGCTGCCTCATAACCGACAGCGGTGTTGAGGCCGCCGCTGGTCAGGGCGGCGATCAGCTCCGGCAGGGTGCTGAGCAGGGCGAACAGGCCGCGATCGGCGGGGCCCAGCAGGCGCGCCAGCAACACGTTGCGCAGCAGGCGCAGGCCGATCATCGCCAGCCGCGTGCCCATGCTCAGGGCCAGGTGCCAGAGGTAGCTGCCACGCTTCATGCCCGGGCTCCTTGCAGCAGGCGCCAGGCCAGCAACCCCGGGCGGGCGGCGCTGGCCTGGCTGACGTCGATGCGCGGCAGGGCCAGCCACGGATTGCCCTCGGCCTCGATCAGCCCCGGGCGAGTGCCCAGGGCGTAGCGGTAGCCCAGCGCGGCCACCGCGGCGCGCACCTCGGGGCTGTGATCGCCGTTGGGGTAGCAATACACCCCCAGCGGCGCCTGGCAGTGTTGCTGCAAGGCGGCGTGGGAGCGTTGCAGGTCGGCGTGCAGCGCCGGGCCGTCAAGCCGGGTGAGAATCCCGTGGCTGGCGCCGTGGGGACCGAAGCGCACCAGCGCCGAACGCTCCAGGTGCCTGACCTGTGCCCAGTCCAGGCTGTGGGGGGCGTGATCGTCCGGGCAGCTGTCGGCCAGGGCCTGCAGGCTGTGCGGGGCCAGGCCCTTGAGGCGTTGCAGGTACTCGCCCAGGAGCCGGCTGCGGGCATGCTCGTTGCCCGCTTGCAACAGCTCGGCAGGCGGCGCCAGGGCCAGTGCCCGCAACTGCGCCAACAGCGGCCGGGCCGCGGCGCTGTCGGGCTGCTGCCACAGGGTTTCGCCGATGGACTCCCACCAGAAGCCCTGGCGGCTGCCGATGAAGTCGGTGGACAGGAAGATGCTCGCCGGCATCTCGTAGCGCTCCAGCAGCGGGTAGGCGACCTCGGCGTTGTCGCGCCAGCCGTCGTCGAAGGTCAGGGCCAGCCGGGGCCGCGCGCCACCGGGAAACTCCAGCAGATGCTCCAGGGGCACGCAGTCGAAGTGCCGCCGCAGCCAGCGCAGCAACTGCTCGAAGTGCTGCTGGCCAACGCACAGCGGGGCGCGATGGGGCAGACTGGCGGCACTGTCGTCGGCCAGCACCCGGTGCAGCATCAGCACCACCCCGGCGTCGCGCAGGCGTACCCGGGCCAGGCTGTGCAGGTAGGCGCTGCCGAGCAGGCGCTTGAGGGATTGTTTGAAGTTCATGTCAGCGATTCTGTTGTGGGTTCCACAGGGCATAGCGCCGCCCGCGGAGAAACTGCCAGAGGCCCATGCTCATGCCGGCCAGGGTTACCAGCACGAAGGCGGCGAGACGAAACACCTTGGGCAGGCGCCCGCGACGGTCCAGCAGGCCCAGCAGCCCGGCGCCGTGACCCAGCAACTGGGCCAGCAGGCACAGGCTGTAGAAGGCTCCGGCGTCCCACAGCCACAGGTTGCTGAGCAGCAACGGCAGCAACAGCACCGGGGCCAGGCGGCGGATCAGCTTGTGGCTGATCAGGGCGATGGCGTAGGCGCCGTGGCGCAGCGGGTTCATCAGCTCACGGCGCTGGGCCAGGCTCTGCAGGCCGCCGACCGTGACCCGCAGGCGCCGGCGATACTGCTTGTCGGCGTCGTCCACGCCCTGGTCCAGGACCTGGGCCTCTTCCACATAGACGATGCGCTTGCCCGCCACCGGGGCGCAGGTGCTGATGAAGAAGTCATCGTTGACCTCGGCGGGAATCCGCTGGAACAGCTCGCGGCGCAGGGCCAGCAGCGCGCCGTCGGCGGACACCATGCAGCCGGTGCGGTTCTCGGCCTGGCGCAACCAGGCCTCGTAGTGCCGGTACAGGCTGTCGCCCAGGCTCAGGTTGTGCCCCGGGTTGGGGATGATCATGTGCCCACCGCAGGCGCCCACCTGCGGGTCGGCCAGGGGCGCCAGCAGCTTGCCCAGGGTGTCGCCGGACCATTGGTTATCGGCGTCGGTGAACACCAGGATGTCGTTGCGCGCCAGCTCCACCGCGGTGTTCAGGGCTCCGGCCTTGCCCACCCGGGGCAGGTCCAGGACCACGATCCGCGAGTCGCGCACGGCCAGGGCGGTGGCCACGGTGTCGTCGCTGGAGCCGTCGCTGGCGAGGATGATCTGCAGGTCGCTGGCCGGGTAATCCTGTTGCAGCAGCGTGCGCAGCTTGTGTTCGATGTGCGGGCCTTCGTTATGGGCGGCGATGATCACGCTGACCGACAGCGGCAGCGCCTCCTGCTGCGGCCGCTGTCGCACGAACAGGCTGAGCAGGGCCAGCAGCAGCGGGTATCCGATCCAGGCATAGAAGGGCAGGAGCAGGCACAGCCAGAAAAGAGTCTTAGCCACGGTCAGGTCTCACGGCAGCACGGTTGAAAAGTCCCTGCACCAGCGCCACGGCACCCAGGTGCAGGCGCACCCCGTGCAGCAGCCAGAGTTGCAGGACGAACAGCGGATCGCGGTGGCGCCAGCCCTGGCGCAGGGCCAGCAGCAACGGTGCCAGGGCGCCCAGCAGCAGGCACAGGGCGGCCGCGCCCGGCCGGCCCGCGACCAGGGCCAGCAGCGCCGCGCCGCTCAGCAGGGCGCAGGCCAGGCACAGCAAGGGAAAGCGCAACAGTCGCGAATTGAACCCGGCGGCCTTGAGCAATTGCCCATGACTGCCCTGGCGCCAGCGTTCCTTGCCGGCCCATTCGCCCCAACTGCCCTCAAAGCCCCAGTGCAGTACCTGGGGCTCGGGCAGGCTGATCTGACGGGCGCCGGCGGCGTGCAGTCGCAGGCCCAGGTCCTTGTCTTCGCCGGTGCGCAGGCGCTCGTCGAAACCGCCGACCCGTTCGAACCAGACCCGCTGCAGGCACAGGTTGGCGCTGGGCAACCATTGCCGTGGCCGGGGCTGGCGGCCCGCGGTCAGGCTGCGCCGTTGCCAGGCCCGGGCGAACCAGGGCGCGCAGCGCGGCGCGGCGCAATCCAGGGCCAGGACGTCGGCGCGGTTGGCGGCCAACACCTGCCGCCAGAGCTGCAGCCAGTTGCCGGGCACTTCGATATCGGCGTCGACAAACGCCAGGCAATCGCCGGTGGCCACCGCGGCGCCGCGATTGCGCAGGGCGCCGATGCCGATCCCCGGGCACGACAGCACCCGTGCGCCCAGCTCGCGAGCGCGTTGCGGCCCCTGGTCGGTGGAGCCGTTGTCGACCACGATCAGTTCGTAGTCGACGGCCGCGACCCTGGCCGCGAGGATCACGCTGTCCAGGGTGCGGGTGATGTGACGGGCCTCGTTGTACATGGGCACGATCACGCTGATCCTTTGCATCTTTGCCTCCCTTGGCCAGATGGTGTGGTGGTCATGGGCGCCGGGTGAGGGCGCGGTGTTGCGGTGCTGTCGGTGCTGCTCTTGGCGGCCCCAGCAGGCCCCTCGGGCCTTGTCAGCTCGGGGTTGGGCGCGGCACGCGGGCCTCTTCGGCCTGCAGCCGCAGCACGCTGGACAGGGCCAGGAAGATCCACAGGTACTTGTGGTTGGGAGCGCTGAGAAACAGCAGGAACACCGCCATGGCCAGCAGGCTCAGGCCCAGGTGGGTGGCGATGTCGGCCTGCTCGCGCTGACCCCGGGCGAGAAAACCCAGGCGCGCTCGCTCGAAGTTGCGCAGGCCCATCAGCATCAGCGCCACGAAACTCAGGCCGCCGGGAATCCCCAGCTCGCTGAACAGCTCCAGGTAGGTGTTGTGGGCGCGGCGGAACAGATCCGGCTCGTTCATGTTTTCCGAGAAGCTGCTGGCGAAGCCGGTCTGCGCGTAATGGATCGGGAAGGTGCCCAGGCCCGAGCCCAGCAACGGGTTCTCGCGGATCATCTGGCCGCCCACCACCAGGTAGGAAGTGCGTCGGCCCAGGGAGGTGTCCGCCGAGTGCGAGCCGGACTTGAGCATGCTCAGGGACTGGATCCGCTCCACGTACTGCGCCGGCAGCACGGCGATGCCCAGGGGCACCAGGATCGCCACGGCGAACATGGCAAACCCCAGGTGCTTGGGCCGCAGGCCCTTGAGCCGGTCGCGGTAGTGCCAGACGCCGATGGCGATGGTGAACAGCACCACCAACAGCCCCGAGCGCGAGTCGGTCTTGGTCATCCCGGCCATCAGGGTCAGGCCGATGCCGACCCAGAACAGCCGCAGCGGCCAGTAGGGCGCACGCATGGCGAGCAGGATCGCCGGCGGCACCGCCATGGCGATCAGCAGGGCGAAGTAGTTGGCGTCCTGCAGCAGGCCGATGGCCCGGCCGCCGACCTGGTACTTGGCCGACACCAGGGCGATCACGCAGGTGATGGCGACGCTCAGCGCCAGCAGGCGGCAGAGCATCAGCAGGTTGACTTCGCGGGCAATCAGCAAGGTGACGAAGAACAGCACCAGGCCCACCGCCAGCTCCCGCAGGCTGTCCAGGGACACCAGCAGGTTCTCGCTGTACATCAGGCTCAGCAGCAGGCACAGCAGGAAGGGCCCCAGGGCCCGCCACAGGTTGCTGCGCAGGCGGGTATCGGGGATGTGCCGCAACAGCAGCTTGAACAGCATGATCAGGATCAGCGAGGCACCCAGCAGCTTGGCCGCGGAGAAGGCGCTGTCCTTGAACAAACCTTCGAACGGCACCAGGGCACAGATGCCCAGCAGGCCCCAGCCCGGACGGCGATAGAGCAAGGCCAGGCCCACCAGCCCGACCACCACCAAAGGCGCCAGGAACGGCCAGGGGCTGGCGAGCAGCAGCAGGCTGGCCAGGCCCAGCAGGAGGCCGAGAACAGGGGCGGCGATCATACCGGGGTGCTCTCCCTGGCCAGGCGATACAGCTCATCCCAGCTGCGGGCCAGGGTGGGCAGGTGATAGTGCTTGCGCTGGGTGACGCGGGCGGCCTGGGCCAGTTCCTCGGCCAGGGCCGGGTCATCCAGCAATTGGCCGATGCGCCGCTCCAGATCGACGCTGTCCAGGGGCTTGGCCAGCAAGCCGTTCTGCCGGTGTTGCAGGACATCGGGAATCCCGCCCACGGCAAAGGCCACCACCGGGGTGCCAGCCTGCATGGCCTCGAGCAGGATCATCGGCGTGCCCTCGGTGCGCGAGCTGAGCACCAGCACGTTGAGGCGCTTGAGCCAGGGCTGCATGTCCTGCTGGTAACCGGGCAGCAGAATGCGCAGCGACAGCCCGGCGGCGTCGATGCGCTGGCGCAGGGCCTGGTTCTGTTCGCCGTCACCGAGCAACACCGCCTTGAGGGTGGGGCGCTGCCAACACAGGCTGATCAGTGCGTCGAGAAACAGGTCCGGGCCCTTTTCCGCGCTCAGGCGCCCGACGAAGCCGACCATCGGCTCCATTTCGTCGCGGCATACTTCGGCCTCCCGCAGCGGCGGTCCATCCTGGTTCACCGGCAACACCCGCTTGGGCTCCGGCAGGCCGTTGGGAATGACCCGCAGCTTGTCCTCGGCCACGCCGGCCTGGCGGTGCAACTGGGCAATGCTTTGGGCAACACAGGCCACCCGCCGCACCTGAGGGCTGCGGCACAGGCGCAGGCTGATCCAGGTGTAGAGCTTCTGTTTCAGGCTGCGCGGGGTGAAGCCGTGCTGGGTCATGACCAGGGGCAGGTGCAGGCGCCGGGCACAGACCCAGGCGAACACCTGAGCCTTGAAGTTGTGGGCGTTGAGCAGGCCCGGCTGCTGCCGCAGATGGGCCAGCAGCGCCTGCAAACAGTGGCAGTTGTGGCTGGGCACCCCAGCCTCGCTGAACCGCTGCAGCAAGCTCTGCGGGGCATTGATGAACACCACCCGATGCTGCCCCGGGGTGACCAGGCAATGATCCAGCAGCATGCGTTCGGCGCCATAGAAGCCGCCGCTGTGGATCAGGTGCACGATAGGCCGTGCGGCCAGGCTCAGGTCGTTCACTGTTTGGCCCAATACCAGGCCCAGCGCCAGGTCCAGCGTGGATAGGGATTGACCTGTTGCTCTTCAACCGCGTTGAGCACCATCAGCACCGGCAGGCCGAGGTGGTCGCTGACCTGGGCCGGGTGCTTGAAGCGGTGATCGAAGAACTCGTAGACATAGCCCAGGGCGACGGCCAGCAGCAGGCCGGTGAGCAGGCCCAGGGGGATGATCAGCATGGGTTTGGGGAACGCCGCTTCGCTGGGTTCGTAAGGCTGGCTGAGCACCCGGGCGTTGGACAGCTCGCCGCTGATCAAGCGTTCGCCACGGCTCTCTTCATAGCGCTGGGTGTAGGTGAAGAAGGCCTTGTGCAAGGCATCGATTTCGGTGTCCAGCTGGCGCAGCTTGCTCAGCACCTCTTGAAGGTCGCGCACCCGCGCCTTGTAGTCGTTGATCCGCGCGGTCTTCTGGGCGATCACCGACTGGGTGATCTGCAGATCGCTGCTGCGCTCGCGCACCCGGTTTTCCACCACCTTGAGGAACTGCGCCCGGGCCCGCACGATCTGCTCGCGCTGCTGCTGCATCGGCACGCTGTCGGCCCGGTAAGTGTCGGCGGTGGTGCCGAACTGGCTCACCAGGTTGGTCAGCTGCTCGCCCAGTTGCTTGATCTCGCGGTCCTCGTAGGCCACGTTGTCCACGGTGTTGGCGAAGGCGAAGGGGAAGGTGTAGTCGGTGAGGCCGGCCTTGCGTGCCGCCGCCAGGTTCTTCTGCAGGTAGTCCAGGCGGCGCTGGTTCTCCAGGGCCTGGTCGCGGTAGCCGTTGAGCGATTGCTCCTCGGTGTTGATGGCGTTCAGGCGGAAGGTGATCTCCTCCTTGGGATCGGAGGCATGCGCCGCTTCCAGCAGCGCCTGGCGCTTGCCCTCCAGGTCATCCAGGCGCGACTGGTACTGGGCCTTCTTCTGTTCATAGAAGGCCTCGGGCAGTTCGTTGGATTGCAGGTCCTGGCGGCTTTTCAGGTAGTTGGCCAGCAGACGCTCGACAAAGCGCGTGCCTTCGGCGGCATTCGGGCTGGCATAGACGATGGAGATCACGTTGGAGCCGGGCAGGGTGCCGATCTTCAGGTCCTTGACCGCCTGGTCGGTGAAGGCATCCAGGCTGGTGTCGCGCACCGGGTCCACGGCCAGGCCGAAGAAGCCGCGCAGCGGGTTGATCATCTGGTTGCGCAGCGGGTCGATCAGGCCATTGCGGATCGGCTTGACGAGCAACCGGGTCAACAGGCCCTCGTTGCCGCCGAACTGACCTTCGCGGCGCAACTGGTCGATGGTGTCGCGGATCAGGGTCGGCGAACGCAGGATATTGCTCTCGGTTTCCATGTCCGCCAGGGACGGCGGGATGAACTTGTCGCTGTCCGGGGTGAGCACGGTGTTGGCGTCGGTCTGCGACAGTTTCTTGGACTGCACTATGACCTCGGCGGTGATCTCGAAGCTCTGCTTGAGTACCAGCGGCAGCAGCAGCGCAATCAGGGCGAATCCCAGGAACACCCGCTTGATCAGGCGTCGATTGACAAAGAACACGAGGAGGAACTCATGCAGGTAGTTTTCGATCTTGGTCATCAAGAGGGAACTCAGTTGTTTTTCGTTTCTTTGTTGTCGACGCGGTAGCCGAAGCTGAACCCGACACCCTGGAACATGATCACGTCCGCCAGCTGCTTGCTCAGGGCCCCGGCCTTGGCCAGGCGGGTCTTGGGCACATAGAGCATGTCGTCGGGCTGCAGGTAGGCGAATTGCAGGGCCTTGCCGTCCAGCGCCGCATCGGCGTCATAGACCCGGGCTTCGACCTGATTGCCCTTGCGCCGCATGATCACCACCGAGTCCAGGCGCGCCGTGGGTCCGGCGCCCTTGGCCAGGGTCAGGGCCTCAAGCACCGAGATCGGCCGGCGCACCGGGTAGGCCCCGGGCTGGCCGACTTCGCCCATGACGAACACTTCGTTGGCGGCGGTGGTCTTGAGCAGCACGTCGACGCTGACCTGGCCCACTTCCTTGGCGTAGCGCTGGTTGACCAGGGTCTGCAGCTCGCTGAGGCTCTTGCCCTGCAACGACAGGCTGCCCAGCAGCGGGAAGCTGGCGCGGCCATCGGAGCCGACCACGATCTCGCGGCTCAGGCCGGTGGCCGGGTTGGTCAGGCTGGTGCGCAGGTTGTCCAGCTGGGCCATGGCGTGGGAGATCGAGAAGGTGATCTGCGGCTTCTTCAGCACCTTGGCGTAAAGGGTTTCCAGGGCCTGGCGCGCCTGTTCGGCGGACAGCCCGGCGACCTGGACGTTGCCCACGTAGGGCAGGTCGATGCTGCCGTCGGGCAGCACCAGCTTGCTGCCGCCCAGCTCCGGCGCGGTGAGGAAGCCGATGTCCACCTGATCACCGGGCTGCACGAGGTAGCGCTGCTGGGTGGTGGTGCCGATGTGGAAGATCACGTCCAGCACGTCCTGGGGCCGCAGCACCTGTTCGATGGGCATGACCTCGGTGAGCTGGGCCTGGTCGGCCGGGGCGCTGAGGATCTGCACCGGCATCTGCTGCGGCTCGCGGTTGACGCAGCCGCCGAGGGCCGCCAGCAGCGACAGGCCCAGCAGGGAGAGTCTTGGCTTGTTCATGGTTACACGGTCCTTGTGCCGGTCAGAGACGGTCATAAACCCACTTGGGCATGTAGTACTTGCGAGCGTTGAACACGCTGCCGATCAGCTTCGCCTCGGCCTGGATCAAACGCTGCGCCGCGGCCTGGGCCACTTCCCAGCGGGTTTCCTCGCTGCGCACCACCAGCACCACGCCGTCCACCTGGGTGCTCAGGGTGAGGATGTCGCCGCTGCCGTACACCGGGTCGCCGTCGATGATCACGAAGCGATAGTCCGCGGCCAGGGCCTGCAACAGTGTCTGCAGCAGTTCCGGGGTCAGGCGCTCGGCGTATTGCTGGCGCCGACCCAGGGGCAGGAAGTCGAAACCCAGCTCGTCGCTGCCTTGGATGCACTGGGCCAGGAGCGGCGGGGTGTCGGCCAGGGCCAGGTCGAGAAAGCCCGGTTGCTGGTCCAGGTCCAGGCGCCGGGTCAGGCTGTTGTCCGAGAGGCTGGTGTCCACCAGCAGCACCCGGCCGCGGCTGGTGCGCGCCAGTTCGCTGGCCATGCTCAGGCTGCTGCTGGTGATGCCGCTGTTGCGGTTGGCCGCGGTCAGCAGGATCACCCGCAGCTCCTGGTCGAGCACGGTGACCGCCAGGTTGCTTTCGCTGGGAGGCTGGATCTTCAGACTGGCTAGGGTTGCTGCCGCCATTTCAACTTGCTCCATGGCCATTGAGGACCTTGAAAGGGGTTTTGATCAGGATCTTCAGGTCGAGCCAGGGGCTCTGCTGGAAGATGTACGTCATGTCGAGGGTGACCCGGCCGTCGAAGTCCACATCGCTGCGGCCCGAGACCTGCCACAGCCCGGTGATCCCGGGGTAGATGCTCAGGCGTCCGAGGTGGTGTTCCTTGTAGGTCTGGGCATGGAACGAGGTTGGCCGCGGGCCGACGATGCGCATCTGGCCCAGCACCACGTTGATCAGGTTGGGCAACTCGTCGAGGCTGGTGCGCCGCAGGAAGCCGCCGATCCCGGTGATCCGCGGGTCGCGATCGATCTTGAAGTCCACCGAGTCCGGGCCGTGCTTGTTCAGATGGCGCACCGAGTCCTTCAGGGCTTCGGCGTTGACCACCATGGTGCGGAACTTGTACATGCCGAAGCGCCGGCCGCGAAAACCGGTGCGCAACTGCACGAAGAACACCGGCCCGGGGCTGGTGAGCTTGATCGCCAGCGCCACCGCCAGCAGCAGCGGCGACAGCAGCACCAACAGCAGGGCGGCCAGCAGCGCCGAGGTCAGGCGCTTGCTGCGCGACAGGGTCCAGGGCCGGCCGCCGTCGCGGCCGGTGATCCAGCCGTGATGCTGCAGGTCGATGGCGGCCTGGACCTTGCGCCGGAACGGGTCGTTGCGCCGGTCGATGCGCGCCGGTGCCGGCACCTCGGTTACGGGCGATGAGAGGGGTCTTTCCATTTCCACCGGAAGTACTTCCATTGCAAGGGGTTGGGTAAAGGGCGCCGTGGCGCCGACTCAGGACCGGGCGCCGGCGTAGTAGCTGCGGTACCACTGGACGAAATGCTCCAGGCCTTCATGCAGCGGCACCTGGGGGCCGAAACCGGTGAGGTTTTCCAGGGCGCTGACGTCGGCACAGGTGTTGAGCACGTCACCGGGCTGCAGGGGCAGGTACTCCACCTGGGCCTGGCGGCCCAGGAGCCGTTCCAGGGTGCTGACGTAGTCCTTGAGTTCCACCGGGCGCTGGCCGCCGATGTTGAACAGGCGCCACGGCGCCATGCTGGTGGAGGGGTCCGGTTGTTCGCGATCCCACAGCGGGTCCCGCGCCGGTGGCTTGTCCAGCAGGCGCACCAGGGACTCGACGATGTCGTCGATGTAGGTGAAGTCGCGCTGGTGCATGCCGTAGTTGAACAGCTTCAGCGGACGAGCCTGGCTGATGGCGTCGGCGAACAGGATCGGCGACATGTCCGGCCGACCCCAGGGCCCGTACACGGTAAAGAAGCGCAGGCCGGTGGCCGGCACGCCGAACAGGTGGCTGTAGCTGTGGGCCATCAGCTCGTTGGCCTTCTTGCTCGCCGCGTACAGCGACAGCGGATGGTCGACGTTGTCGCTGACCTTGTACGGGGTCTGCTGGTTGGCCCCGTACACCGAACTGGACGAGGCATAGATCAGGTGCTGCACCGGGAAGCGCCGGCACATTTCCAGCAGGTTGAGAAAGCCCGAGAGGTTGCTGTCCAGGTAGGCCTTGGGGTTTTCCAGGGAGTAGCGCACCCCGGCCTGGGCGGCGAGGTTGATCACCACCTGGGGCTGGATTTCGGCAAACAGCCGCTCCAGCCCGGCGCTGTCCGCCAGGTCCAGGCGTTGCAGCGGGAAGTGCCCCACTTGCTGTTCCACCCAGCGGACTCGGTCGCGCTTGAGCTGGGGGTCGTAGTAGTCGTTGAAATTATCCAGCCCGGTGACCTGGTGCCCATCCTTGAGCAGACGCAGTGCGGTATGGGCGCCGATAAAACCGGCGGCTCCGGTGATCAGGATATTCATGCGCCAAGGGCCTCCGGGATGCGGTAGGGCAGGCCAATGCTCAGATAGTGCAGACCGGCGTCCGCTGCCTGTTGCGGGTTGTAGAGATTGCGCCCGTCGACGATCAGGCGGTCCTTCAAGGTGTCGCGCAGCAACTTGAAGTCCACCACGCGAAAGGCTTTCCATTCGGTGCAGATCACCAGCGCATCGGCGCCTTGCAGGGCGTCATCGCGGGTGGCGCACAGCTGCAGGTCGTCGCGGTAGCCGTACAGGCGCCGGCATTCGGTCATGGCTTCCGGGTCATAGGCCTGGACCCTGGCCCCGGCATCCCACAGCGCCTGCATCAGGTAGCGGCTGGTGGCTTCACGCATGTCGTCGGTGTTGGGCTTGAAGGCCAGGCCCCAGAGGGCGATGACCTTGCCTTGCAGGTTGCCGCCCAGGTGCGTGTCCAGCTTGCGAAACAGCACATGGCGCTGCTGCTCGTTGACGTCGCGCACGGTCTTGAGCATGTGCGGTTCCAGGCCATGGCTTTGTGCGGTATGGATCAGTGCCCGCAAGTCCTTGGGAAAGCACGAGCCGCCGAACCCGGCGCCAGGGTAGATGAAGTGATAGCCGATGCGCGGATCGGCGCCGATGCCCTTGCGCACCGCATTGATGTCCACCCCCAGGCGCTCCGCCAGGTTGGCCATCTCGTTCATGAAGCTGATGCGGGTGGCGAGCATCGCGTTGGCCGCGTACTTGACCAACTCGGCGCTGCGGTTGTCCATGAACATCAGGCGGTCATGGTTGTGGTTGAACGGTGCGTACAGCTCGCTCAACTGCTGGCGGGGCAGGTCGTGGGCACAGCCGACGATGATCCGGTCCGGGCGCATGCAGTCGGCCACGGCCGAGCCTTCCTTGAGGAACTCCGGATTGGAAACCACGTGCACCCGCAGTTGGGACTGGCCCAGGTCCGCCAGTTGCTCGGCGACGGTTTCGACCACCAGATCGGCGGTGCCCACCGGCACCGTGGATTTGATCACCAGGGTCTTGTCGCTGAGCATCAGGCTGGCAATCTTGCGCGCCACTGCCAGGACATGGTCGAGGTCCGCCGAGCCGTCTTCGTTGGAGGGCGTGCCGACCGCGATGAAGATCACCTGGGCATGGCCCACGGCATCGCTGGCCTGGGTGGTGAAGTGCAGGCGGCCGGCCTTTTGATTCTCTTCGATCAGGGTCGCCAGGCCCGGCTCGTGAATCGGTGGAATAGAACGTTGCAGCTGGGCGATTTTCTGGCTGTCGATATCGACACAAATCACGTTATGCCCGACATCGGCGAGGGCAACTGCTTGCACCAGACCGACATAACCAGTACCGAAAACGCTGACTTCCAAGGGAACGACCTCGTCCATGATGAGTGTTGAGTGAGGCTGTAGCTCACCTTCCGTAAAAGGCGTATGGCACATTGCCGCTATTGCGCTCTTTTTTTGACACTATCACAACAAAGAGACGTTTAATTGACGTTTATCGGTGATGCATAAATGACACTGGTGTTTTTCACAATCTTGTTTATTGGTATAAAGCTATATAAAACAATGAGTTAGGAGTTCTTATTAGGGTGACAATGTAAAGCGTCAAATAGTTGTTTTCACATTTTCAAAAGAAAAAAAATCCGACAAACGGTATGTCTGGACGATAAAAAAATGATGCTTTTTTGCCATTTCTGACGATCTGCTGTTCGGGTTGGGCTGTTTTCTGATCGTTCGGACAATTTTTATGGCGCTGCTGGCCTGATGAAAAATTGAAAAAAATGACAGGTTTATTGCTGGTTTCGCCGGTCGCGGGCCGTTCGCTGCCTCAAGGTATTTTTTCGACCGGGAAGTCAGACTAAAGTCGGGTTGGGGCAGTTTTGGCCATCTGCCATCATTGGCGCCCCTCATTGATTCAATCAATTCAGCCTGCAATTTTTGATTTGCAGGATGAATGATCCCTGGGTCTTTCCTTACCGACCTCGCGTCACTGATTTGTGCTGGAGCCTGTTCATGCGTCCCCCTTTTCCCCTGATCAATCCGTGCCCGTTGCTGGGCCTCGGAGCCGCCGTCCTGTGGGCAGGATTTGCCCCGTCGGTTCATGCCGACGGCTTTCTCGAGGACAGCAGTGCCAAGCTGGAATCACGCACGATCTACTTCAACCGGGATTTTCGCGACGGCCATACCAGCACCGAGCAGGGCGCTTCCAAGCGTGAGGAGTCGGCCCAGGGCTTTATCCTCAACCTGCAGTCGGGCTACACCGAAGGCACCCTGGGGTTCGGCCTGGATGCCCTGGGCATGCTGGGGATCAAGCTCGACTCCAGCCCCGACCGCAGCAACAGTGGCCTGCTGCCCTCCAGCGGGCACGACCCGCGGGGTTCGGCGGACCAGTACGCCAAGCTGGGGTTGACCGCCAAGGTCCGGGTGTCGCAGACGGTGTTGAAGTACGGCGCGCAACTGCCGGACCTGCCGCTGCTCAAGTACAACGACGGGCGCCTGCTGCCGACGATGTTCAATGGCGCGCTGCTGACTTCCCGGGAGGTCAAGGACCTGACCCTGACCGCCGCGCGGCTCAACCGCTACACCGCGCGGGATTCCACCGATGCCCAGGACATCCGCGTGCACTGCAAGAACAAGCGCTATGCCTGCAACACCACGGCGGATCACTTCGACACCTACGGCCTGGACTACAAGTTCAACGAGCGGCTGAGCGGCCAGTACCACTACGCCGAGCTGGAAGACATCTACCGCCAGCATTTTGTCGGCCTGCTGGCCAACCAGCCCCTGGGGCCGGGCGTGCTCAAGGGCGACCTGCGCCTGCTCAAGAGTGCCGACACCGGCGCCGAGCGCGCCGGCGGCATCGACAACCGCGCCCTGAGCACCATGCTCGGCTACAGCCTCGGTGGTCAGACCCTGAGCGCCGGCTGGCAGCGCATGTATGGCGACAACTCGATGCCCTACCTGGATGGCAGCAACCCGTACCTGGTGAACTACGTGCAGGTCAACGATTTCGCGGCGATCCAGGAGCGTTCCTGGCAACTGCGCTACGACTATGACTTCAAGGCCGTTGGCCTCAATGGCCTGAGCTTCCTGACCCGCTACGTCAGCGGCGACCACATCAAGGTTCCGGGCAGCCTGCGCGAAGGCCGCGAGTGGGAGCGCGACAGCGAACTCAAGTACGTGGTGCAGAGCGGCACCTTCAAGGACCTCAGCCTGCGCCTGCGCAACGCCACCTACCGCAGCAACTACCAGAAGATCGCCCGCGACATGGACGAAACCCGGCTGATCGTCAGCTACAACTTCTCCCTGCTCTGACCAGGGCCGGGGAAAAGCACCACGGTGGCACTGAATGTTGCAGGAGCTGGCTTGCCAGCGAAGGCATTGCCCGAATCGGCGCAGGGCTGACGGGCCTCTTCGCCGGCAAGCCGGCTCCTACAGCGGTTGCAGTTGATGGCGGTAGGGCAGGTCCGGGCCGGTGCGGGTGCAGGTCAGGGCGGCGGCGTTGACGGCAAAGCGCAGCAGGGCGTCGGTCTGTTCGCGGGTCAATTGCCCGATGCCCTGGGGCGAGTCCAGTTCCTGCTCGGTCAGCCAGGCAATCAGCGCCGCCTGGAAGGTGTCGCCGGCGCCCACGGTGTCGGCCACTTGAACCTTGGGCGTGGCCACCGACCAGCTGCCATGCCGGGCACTGAATACCGTCGCGCCCTGGCTGCCACGGGTCAGGAACACCAACTGGGCGTTGTCCTGCAGCCATCCCTGGATCAGTACCTCCGGCGCCTGCCCGGGATAAAGCAGGCTCAGGTCTTCGTCGCTGACCTTGATCAGGTCGGCGTACCCGGCCAGTTCGGCGATGCGCTGGCGCCACAGTTGGATATCCGGCTGCGGGTTGAGCCGCACGTTGGGATCGAGGCTGATCAGGCGCCGCCCGTGCTCGCGGCGCACCAGGGTCAGCAGGGTGTCGGCAATCGGCTGCACCACCAGGGCGAACGAGCCGACATGCAGCCCGCGCACCCCGGCGTCCAGCTCCGGCAGGTGTTCCTCGAGCAATTGGCGATCGGCGCAGCCTTCGCCGCGGAAGCTGTAGTGCGGCGAGCCATCGGCGCCCACCGCGACCATGGCCAGGGTGGTCGGGGCGGCGAACTCCTGCAGGTAGTCGGTGCGCACGCCTTCCTCTTGCAGCACCCGCCGCAGGCGCTGGCCCAGATAGTCCCGGGACAGTCCGGCGAGCAGCGCGGTGTCGATGCCCAGGCGGCGCAGACCCACCGCCACGTTGAATGGCGAACCACCGGCAATCGCCTGGAACGCCACTTTATTGGCCGGAGCACCGGCCTCATCCGCGCTGAAAAAGTCGAACAGCGCCTCGCCACACACCAGATACATAGTCATTCGCTCTTCAAAGGGTTGTCAGTCGTTGTCGATAGTCTTGGTACAGCGATTCGTAGGCCGCTACGTGTTTGGCCCGAGGCTGGGTGGCGCTGCTCGGGTCCAGGTGCACGCAGCGCTCACAAAGTGATTGCAGATCCAGCGTCGGCTGCTGCTCCCGGCCGTGACACCAGGCGGCCTGGATCGCCGCGCCCAAGGCCGCGGCTTCGCGCTCCCGGGGGCAGATCACCGGGGTGTGCATGATATCGGCGACCATCTGCCGCCACAGCGGACTTTTTGCCCCACCGCCGATCAGGCGGATGCTCTGGCTGTGCAAGCCCGCCGCGCGCAACAGGTCCAGGCCGTAGCGCAAGCCGAAGGTGGTGCCTTCGACCACGGCGCGGCACAGATTGGCCTGGGTCAGGTTGTCCAGGGTCATGCCATGCAGGCTGCCCTGGGCATGGGGCAGGGCGGGCACCCGCTCACCGTTGAAAAACGGCAACAGGCGCAGCCCTCCGGCGCCGATCGGCGCTTGCGCCAGGCGCTGGTTGAAGCCGGCCAGGTCCAGATCCAGCAGCTCGCGCACCAGGGTGGTGGCGTTGGTCAGGTTCAGGGTGCAGATCAGCGGCAGCCAGCCACCGCTGGATGAGCAGAAGGTTGCCACCGCCGGCTCCGGGCTGATCCTTGGATGGTCGGCAAAGGCATACACCGTGCCGGAGGAGCCCAGGCTCATGGTGATGATGCCGGGCTGGATATTGCCGGTGCCGATGGCCCCGAGCATGTTGTCGCCACCGCCGCTGGCCACCAGTGCCTGCGCGCTGATGCCCAGTTGCCGGGCCATCGCTGGCTGGATGCGGCCCACCGCCTGGTGCGCTTCGAGCAGTTGCGGCAAGGCCCGTTCCAGGCGCCCGCTGGGGTCGATATGGGCCAGCAGGGCGCGGTCCCAATCACGTTTGCGTACATCGAAGTAGCCGCTGCCCGAGGCGTCGCCGTACTCGCTGCAATAGCGTCCGGTCAGGCAGAAATTCAGGTAGTCGTGGGGCAGCAGGATGTGCGCGATACGTTGGAACACCTGGGGGTGCTGCTCCCGGGTCCAGAGCAGTTTCGACAGCGTATAGCCCGGCGCGATGGCCAGCCCCAGGCGCTCCAGAGAGCCTTGGGGGCCCCCCAGCCAGTCCAGCAGGCGCTGGTTCTCGGCGCTGCTTTCGGTGTCGCACCAGAGCTTGGCCGGGCGCAGCACCTGGCCCTGGTCGTCGAGCAGCACCAGCCCGTGCTGCTGGCCGCAGATCCCGACACCGAGCACCTGCTGGCCATCCACCCCGGCTGCCTGCAATGCCTGCCGGGTTGCACCGATGCAGGCCTGCAGCCATTGCGCCGGGTCCTGCTCGCGGCGGCCATTGGCGCCGCTGATCAGGTGGTGGGGCGCGGCGCCGTGGCCCAGAACGCTGCCGCTATGGCTGTCGAGAATCAGCGCCCGGGTGCCCTGGGTGCCGCAGTCGATGCCAAGAAAAAGCCTGGGTTGAGTCATGAGGATTCCCGGTTCTGATGGTTGTTGGCGCTCTGGATAATCTCGCCCTGGCCGCCGCCGGGCCTTGGGTAAGGCGGCGAAAAGGCCCGCGGGCCCTTGCCATGCACGTTACCGCCACGCGCACTTCATCGCGCCAGCAGGCGCTCCAGGGTCGTGCTCACGCCGTGTTCGCGCAAGCTGTTGAAGCAGCGCTCGAAGGCGGCGACGAACTCGGCGGAGCGCGCAATCGCCAAACCGAAGATCTCTTCCACCCCCAGCAGACGCTGGCTCAACAGGCGGTCGTCGGCCACCAGGGCCTGACAGAACTCGGCCCTGGGGTCGGGGATCGAGTAGTGCCTGCCGGTTTCGTCCACCCCCCGCAGGTACAGGGCCCAGGCCGCCACCACCAGGGCCGCGCGTTCGGTGTCGCGGCCATCGGCGATCAGGCGATTGAGCGTGGGCACGGTGAACTTGGGCAGCTTCGATGAACCGTCGCTGCACACCCGTTCCAGCTGGTCGGCAATCGCCCGATTGGAGAAGCGCTGGATGAGGGTGTCCTTGTACGCCGCCAGGTCGATGCCCGGCACCGGCGCCAATTGCGGGGTCACGTCCAGGTCCATGTAGGCCCGCAGGTAGGCGACGAACAACGGATTCTCCAGGGTTTCGTGGACGAAGCGGTAGCCCTTGAGAAAACCCAGGTAGGTCAAAGCCAGGTGGCTGCCGTTGAGCAGCTTGATCTTCATCTCTTCATAGGGCGTGACGTCGTCGGTGAACTGCACGCCGACCCGCTCCCAGGCCGGGCGGCCGTTGCTGAAACGGTCTTCCAGTACCCACTGGGCAAAGGGTTCGCAAACCACCGGCCAGGCATCGTCGATGCCGTGTTCATCGTGCAGTTGCAGGCGGTGGGCATTACTGGTCATGGGGGTGATGCGATCGACCATGGCGTTGGGAAAGCTCACGTGACGGGCGATCCAGTCGTGCAGGTCGGCGTCGTGGCGGGCGGCGAAGGCCAGCAGCGCCTTGCGGGTCACCGCACCGTTGTGCGGCAGGTTATCGCAGGACATCAGGGTGAAGGCCGGGATGCCCGCGGCCCGGCGACGGGCCAGGGCGGCGCAGAGAAAGCCGAATACCGTGCGTGGCTGCCGCGGGTGGGCCAGATCGTGCTGGATCTGCGGCAGATGCAGCATGAACTCGCCGGTGCTGTCGTCGATGCAGTAGCCGCCCTCGGTGATGGTCAGGGAGACGATGCGGATCTCCGGGCTGGCCAGCTTGTCGATCAGCGCCTGGACGCCGTCCTCGGCCAGCAGCATCTGGCTGATGGCGCCGATCACCCGAACTTCGTGGCCGTCGCCGTCACCCAGCTCGTAGAGGCTGTAGAGGTAGTCCTGGCCGGCCAGATCGTCCCGGGCGCGGCGATCCTCGGGGCGCAGGCCGACGCCGCAGATGCTCCAGTCCAGGCCCAGGCCCTGGTTCATCAGGGCATCGGTGTAGTAGGCCTGGTGGGCCCGGTGAAAGCCGCCGACGCCGATGTGGGCAATGCCCTGGCGGGTGTCGCTGGGCAAGTAGGCGGGCAGCCGCACCTGGGGCGGCAATTGGCTGAGGTTCAAGCGATTGAGTTTCATCCGGGGGCTCTCGGTCATCAGGGGGTCAGGCGGCGGCGCGCAGCAAACGGGGAACGGCCAGGCCTTGGGCATCGAACAGATGGCAGTGCTCGGGATCCAGGCGTAGGTGCAGTGGCTCGCCGTGACGGCTGGCCAGGTCACCGCGGATGCGCAGGGTCAGGGCTTCGCCGCAGTTGTTGCGGACATGGCAGAAGGTGTCGCTGCCCAGGCGCTCGGCAACGTCGGCGGTCACCGCCAGGCTGGCGGGGCCGGACTCTCCCAGCTCCAGGTGTTCGGGACGGATGCCCAGGGTCACCGCGCTGCCGACCTTGAGCTGCGCGCTGTGGCGCTCCAGGCGCAGGCGCGTCCCGGCTTGCAGGTGCACCTCGCAACCCTGGCTGTCTATCTGGCTGACGTGGCCCTTTAGAAAGCCCATTTTCGGCGTGCCGAGAAAGCCCGCGACAAACAGGTTGGCCGGGTTGTGATACAGCTCCAGGGGCGCGCCCACCTGTTCCACTCGGCCGCCGTTGAGCACCACCACTTTGTCCGCCAGGGTCATGGCTTCGACCTGATCGTGGGTGACGTAGATCATGGTGGCCTGCAGCTCCTGGTGCAGGCGCGCCAGCTCCAGGCGCATCTGCACCCGCAGCGCGGCATCCAGGTTGGACAGCGGTTCGTCGAACAGGAAGATCTTCGGGTTGCGCACAATCGCCCGGCCGATGGCCACGCGCTGGCGCTGGCCGCCGGACAGCTGCCTGGGCTTGCGTTCGAGCATTGGCCCCAGTTCGAGGATGCGCGCCGCCGCTTCGACTTTCTGCTGGACCAGGGCCTTGTCGACCCCGGCCAGGTCCAGGGCGAAGGACATGTTCTTGCGCACGCTCATGTGCGGGTACAGGGCGTAGGTCTGGAACACCATGGCCAGGTCGCGCTTGGCCGGGCTGACGTCGGTGATGTCGCGACCGTCCAGCTCGATGTGACCGCCGCTGACTTCCTCCAGCCCGGCGATCAGTCGCAGCAGGGTGGATTTGCCGCAGCCCGAGGGGCCGACGAACACCACGAATTCCTTGTCGTGTACCTCAAGGTCGATGCCCTTGATGATCTCGAAGCCTTCGAAGCCTTTTTGCAGGTTGCTGATTTTCAGGTGAGCCATTGGGGTGTCTCCAGAGTTCGAGGGTTACTTCACCGCGCCAAAGGACAGGCCGCGCACCAGCTGTTTCTGGCTGATCCAGCCGAAGATCAGGATCGGTGCGCAGGCCAGGGTCGAAACCGCCGAGAGCTTGGCCCAGAACAGCCCTTCGGGGCTGGAGTAGGAGGCGATCAGCGCGGTCAGCGGGGCGGCATTGGCAGAGGTCAGGTTCAGCGACCAGAAGGCTTCGTTCCAGCACAGGATCAGCGACAGCAGCACGGTGGAAGCCAGCCCGCCCTTGGCGATCGGCAGCAGCACCCGGAGCATCTCCTGGGCCAGCGTGGCGCCGTCCAGGCGGGCGGCTTCGAGGATGTCCCGGGGGATGTCCTTGAAGTAGGTGTAAACCATCCACACCACGATCGGCAGGTTGATCAGGGTGTAGATGATGATCAGTGCGATGCGCGTGTCCAGCAGGCCGAAACCCTTGGCCAGGAGGTAGATCGGCATCAGTACGCCCACCGGCGGCAGCATCTTGGTCGAGAGCATCCACAGCAGGGTGCGCTTGGTGTTGCGAGTCTCGTAGAAGGCCATGGAGTAGGCCGCCGGCACCGCGATCAGCAGGCACAGAGCGGTGGCGCTGAAGGAGATCAGCACCGAGTTCCAGGCATAGGCGAAGTAGTTGCTGCGCTCGTTGATGTGCAGGTAGTTCTCAAGCGTGGGGCTGAAGATGAACTGTGGCGGCGTGGCAAAGGCATCGATTTCGCTCTTGAAGCTGGTCAGCACCATCCAGAAGATCGGAAAGAAGATCAGGATCGCGATGGCCCAGGCCAGGGTGCCCAGCAGCAGGCTGCGCAGGCGTCGGGATTGTTGCAGGGTCATGACGGGCTCCTCAGCGCTGGTCGGTCAGGTTCTTGCCGAGCATCCGCACCAGGATGATCGCGGCGATATTGGCGATGACCACGGCGATCAGGCCGCCGGCCGAAGCCATGCCCACGTCGAACTGCACCAGCGCCTGGTTGTAGATCAGGTAGGCCAGGTTGGTCGAGGCGTAGCCCGGGCCGCCGTTGGTGGTGGTGAAGATTTCAGCGAACACCGAGAGCAGGAAGATGGTTTCGATCATCACCACCACCGCGATCGGCCGCGCCAGGTGCGGCAGGGTCAGGTGCCAGAAGATCGCGAGCGGCCCGGCGCCATCCAGGCGCGCGGCTTCTTTCTGCTCCTGGTCCAGGGACTGCATGGCGGTCATCAGGATCAGGATGGCGAACGGCAGCCACTGCCAGGAGACGATGATGATGATCGACAGCAGCGGGTAGTGGGCCAGCCAGTCCACCGGCTGGGCGCCGAACAGCTTCCACACGGCGGCGAGGATGCCCGATACCGGATGGAAGATTAGGTTTTTCCAGATCAGCGCGCCCACCGTGGGCATGATGAAGAACGGCGAAATCAGCAGCACCCGGACCAGGCCGCGGCCGAAGAACTCGCTGGCCTCCAGCAGGGCGCTGATCAGCACCCCGAACACCACGCTGATCAGCAGCACGCTGCCCACCAGCAGCAAGGTGTTGCTGGCCCCGGGCACAAAGCCCGAGTCCGTGAGGAAGTAGCTGAAGTTCTCCAGGCCGACGAACTGGTTTTCGCCGGGGTACAGCAGGTTGTAGCGGATCAGGGAAAAGTACAGGGTCATGCCCAGGGGCACGATCATCCACAGCAGCAACAGCAGCACCGAAGGGCTGACCAGGAACCAGCCGGGGTTGGTCTGGCGACGCTTGCGGGGGGCCGTCTGCGCTTGCAGATGGAGCTTGGCAGTCGAGGTATTCATGGTGATCACAACCCGTTGGGTACAAGAGTGCGCGACAGCGCGCTGGCATTGCCGGTGGACGGTAGGAGCTGGCTTGCCAGCGAAGGCGTGCTCAAGGGCCACTCAAGGTTCACAGGCCCTTTCGCCGGCAAGCCGGCTCCTACGGGACGCGCCGGGTTATTTGCGGTAGCCGGCGCGCTGCATGTCCCGCTCGGTGCTCTGCTGCGCGGCGGCCAGGGCCTGGTCCACTGTGCTCTGGCCGATCAGCGCCGCGGAAAACAGCTTGCCGACCTGGGTGCCAATGGCCTGGAACTCGGCAATGGTCACCAGCTGGATGCCGACGTAGGGCACCGGTTTCAGGGTCGGGTGGCCCGGGTCCACCGCCTTCAGCGACTCCAGGGTGATCCGGGCAAAGGGCGCGGCGTTCATGTAGGCCGCGCTGTAGGTCGAAGCCCGGGTCCCCGGCGGCACGTTGGCGATGCCATCCTCCTGCGCCACCAGGGCCGCGTATTGCCTGGAGGTGGCCCAGGTGGTGAAGGTCCTGGCGGCGTCCTTGGCCTTGGAACTGGCGGGGATCGCCAGGGACCAGGAATACAGCCAGGCGCTGCCCTTGTCGGTGACCTGATGCGGGGCAAAGGTGAAGCCCACATGCTCGGCGACCTTGCTCTGGCCCTTGTCGGTGACGAAGGAGCCGGCGACGCTGGCGTCGACCCAGATCGCGCATTTGCCGCTGTTGAACAGCGCCAGGTTTTCGTTGAAGCCGTTGCTCGACGCCCCCGGCGGGCCGGATTTCTTCATGTTGTCGACGTAGAAGGTCAGGGCGTTCTTCCATTCCGGCCCGGTGAATTCGGGCTGCCATTGCTCATTGAACCAGCGCGCGCCGTAGCTGTTGGCCAGGGTGGTGATCAGGGCCATGTTCTCGCCCCAGCCGGCCTTGCCCCGCAGGCACAGGCCGTATTGCTCCTGGCCGGGCTTGTTGAGCCTGGCGGCGAACTCACCGATCTGCTCCCAGGTCGGGCGCTCGGGCATGCTCAGGCCGGCCTGCTGGAACAGGTCGGTGCGGTAGTAGGTCATCGAGCTTTCGGCGTAGAACGGCAGGGCATAGAGCGTGCCCTTGACCGACAGCCCCTCGCGCACCGACGGGAAAACGTCATCCAGCTCATAGCTGGCGGGCAGGTCCTGCATCGGTTGCAGCCAGCCCTTGGCGCCCCAGAGCGCGGCCTCGTACATGCCGATGGTGAGCACGTCGAACTGCCCGCCCTGGGTGGCGATATCGGTGGTCAGGCGCTGGCGCAGGACGTTTTCTTCCAGTACCACCCAGTTGAGCTGGATGTCCGGGTGCTCGGCCTCGAAGGTTTTCGACAGCCGCTGCATACGGATCATGTCGCTGTTGTTGACGGTAGCGATGGTCAGGGTCTGGGCGCCGAGGGTGACGCTGCTGAGGGTCATGCAGGTGGTGACGAGCAGGGCTTTGGTGCAAGGTTTCATCGGTCACTCCTGTTCTGCGCCGGTGCGGGCTGCAGAAGGACGGTTATTGTTGTTATGTCTTCCGCCGGGCGAGGAAGAAGGTGGGCTGATTACAGCCCGCCAACGCAGTGCTGACAAATCATCCCTGACACTTGAATCGATACTTTTTTGCACTGCCGGGATGCCGGGTCATGGGGCGTGGTGGCGGTTTGCTCGGCTTGCCCTGGTGCTCGGGCGCTGCAGGGTCGGACGAATACGTATCGGTTTTTGCTGGCGCAAGGGCGTCAACTGCGGCCAAAGCCCACTGGCTTTTTCCCGGTCACTGCCTAAGATGGCGCTCCCGGGATTCTTAGGAAAACGTTGGTCACGATGGCGGAAAAAGACACCATCTCCATGCAGCTGGTGCGCGAGGCGCTGCTGCAAAGTTGTGCGCCGGGAGCGGCCACCGCTGAAGTGCTGAGCAAGGTCGGGATTGATCCGGCGCTCTTGCAGCAGGCTTCGGCGCGGGTTCCGGCGCTTGCCTACGCGCGTCTCTGGCGTCTGCTGGCCCGGCGCCTGGACGATGAGTTCTTCGGCATGGACCCGCGCCGGCTGAAATCCGGCAGCCTGGCGTTTCTCTGTCGCTCGGCCATGGCCCAGCCGACCCTGGTGGCGGGGCTTGACTCGCTGCTGGGCTTTCTGTCGTTGATGTTCGAGCGCCTGCCGGCGCAACTGGTACGCCAGCAGAGCCTGGCGGAAATCGTCCTGCAGGAGGACGAGCATGAGCCGGGCCGGGCCTTCACCTATTTCACCTACTGGATGATCGTCCATGGCGTGGCCTGCTGGCTGGCGGGACGGCGGATTCCGATCCTGGCCATCGAACTGCGCTGCCCGCAGCCGGATTTCTGCGACGACTACCGGGTGATGTTCTCCGACAACCTGCGCTTTGCCCGGTCGCGCACGCGGATGATCATCGCCGCCGATTGCCTGGACCTGCCGATCAAGCGCAGCGAGGAAGAGCTCAAGCGCTTTCTGGCCCAGGCCCCGGCCAACATCCTGGTGAAATACCGCGACCCTGAAAGCCTGGCCAGCCGCATCAAGCAGCAGTTGCGGCAATTGCCCGGAGAGCAGTGGCCGGAAAGCGAAAGTCTGGCCCAGAGCCTGTGCATCTCCGCCTCGACCCTGCGCCGCCGCCTGGCCGAAGAGGGGCAGAGCTACCAGGCGCTCAAGGACAGCGTGCGCAAGGAACTGGCGATCGTCTGGCTGGCCGAGCCGCAGATCAGCTTTGCCGAGATCGCCGGGCGCCTGGGGTTTGCCGACACCAGCTCGTTCTACAAGGCGTTTCGCAAATGGTCCGGTTCCAATCCTGGTCACTACCGCAGCCTGATCCTCAACGACCCGCCATAACCCCCCCCAGCGCCCGTAGGAGCCGGCTTGCCGGCGAAAAGGCCCGCAAGCCTCGCACCACCCCGGCCGACGCCTTCGCTGGCAAGCCAGCTCCTACACCGCTCGTAATCCCTGCCGCCCCGTAGGAGCCGGCTTGCCGGCGAAGAGGCCCGCAAGCCTCGCACCACCCCGGCCGTCGTCTGCGCCGGCAAGTCCGGAGTGGGCTCTTGGCCAAACCGGTCACGCAACTTGATAGCTTTGACCATTGTCGCGCGAGGGCTCTGGCGCCAGTATTTCCCTGCTTTTCATGAGGTTCCCATCCTAATAAGAACAGTGAGGGATTCTGGCAATGCGCAACTACCTGTCCGCCATCAAGGATTTCAATTATCAGCACTGTGTCGACGCCGCCCTGGCGGGTTCGCTGTCGGCGCTCAATGCCTGTGTCGAATGCTGCGACCGGCATGCGTTGCCCGGACGCATCGCGCTGTTCTGGGAAGGCCGCGACGGCAGTAGCGTCACCTATACCTTCACCGAATTGCAGGACAAGGCCGCACGCCTGGCCAATTTCTTCCTGGCCCAGGGAGTCGGCAAGGGTGACCGGGTCGCCGGGCTGCTGCCGCGCAATGTCGAGTTGCTGATCACGGTGCTGGCCACCTGGCGCATTGGCGCGGTGTACCAGCCGCTGTTCACCGCCTTTGGCCCCAAGGCCATCGAGCATCGCCTCAACAGTTCCAAAGCCAAGCTGGTGATCTGCGACGCGCTGAACCGGCCGAAGCTGGCGGAAGTCGCCGAGTGCCCGACCATCGTCACGGTCGCGGCGGCCAAAGGGCAGGGCATCGTGCGTGGCGATTTCAGTTTCTGGGCCGAGCTGGAACAGTATCCGGCCCACTGCGAGCCGGTGTTGCTGACCGGCGAGGACCCGTTCCTGCTGATGTTCACCTCGGGCACCACCGGCCCGTCGAAAGCCCTGGAAGTGCCGCTCAAGGCCATTGTCGCGTTCCAGAACTACACCCGTGACGCGGTGGACCTGCGCCCCGAGGATGCGTTCTGGAACGTCGCCGATCCGGGTTGGGCCTATGGCATCTATTTTGGCGTCACCGGGCCCCTGGGCCTGGGTCACCCGATCACGTTCTACGACGGTCCCTTCACCCTGGAAAGCACCTGCCGGGTGATCAACAAGTACGGCATCACCAACCTCACCGGCTCACCTACGGCCTATCGCCTGCTGATCGCCGGCGGCGACCAGTTCGCCCGTTCGATCAAGGGGCGGCTGCGCATCGTCAGCAGCGCCGGTGAGCCGCTGAACCCAGAAGTCATCCGCTGGTTCGCCGAGCAGCTGGATGTGGTGATCCACGACCATTACGGCCAGACCGAGCTGGGCATGGTGCTGTGCAACCACCACGGCCTGGAGCACCCGGTGCATGTCGGCGCCGCCGGTTTCGCCTCGCCCGGCCACCGCATCGTGGTGCTGGACGATGAGTACCGCGAGCTGGGTGTCGGCCAGCCGGGGATCCTCGCCATCGACCGGCGCCAGTCGCCGATGTGCTGGTTCGCCGGTTACGCCGGGGTGCCGACCAAGGCGTTCGTCGGCGACTACTACCTCAGCGGCGACACCGTCGAGCTGAACCAGGACGGCAGCATCAGCTTCGTCGGTCGTAGCGACGACGTGATCACCACCTCCGGCTACCGGGTCGGCCCGTTCGATGTGGAGAGCGCCCTGATCGAGCACCCGGCGGTGGTGGAGGCGGCGGTGGTGGGCAAGCCCGATCCGGAGCGCACCGAGCTGGTGAAAGCCTTTGTGGTGCTCAGCGAGCAGTACCGCGCCACAGCGGAGTTGGCCGAGGAGTTGCGCCAGCATGTGCGCAAGCGCCTGGCGGCCCACTCCTACCCCCGTGAAATCGAATTTGTCAGTGATTTGCCCAAGACCCCCAGCGGCAAATTGCAGCGCTTTATCTTGCGCAACCAGGAAATTGCCAAGGCTCAAGAGGCCGCGGCGTCAACAGCTACCGCGTAAACAGGATTGAAACGATGCAGATCGCAAACAAGGTTTTTCTCGTCAGTGGCGGCGCTTCCGGCCTCGGTGCGGCCAGCGCCGAAATGCTGGTGGCCGCCGGCGCTAAGGTGATGCTGGTGGACCTCAACGCCGAGGCCGTGGCGGCCAAGGCCCAGCAGCTGGGCTGCCACAGCGTGGTGGCCGACATCAGCCAGGAGGCGGCGGCCGAGGCAGCGGTGCAGGCCACGGTCAAGGCCTTTGGCGGGCTTAACGGCCTGGTCAACTGTGCCGGCATCGTGCGCGGCGAGAAGGTCCTGGGCAAGAACGGCCCCCATGCCCTGGCCAGCTTCAGCCAGGTGATCAACGTCAATCTGATCGGCAGCTTCAATCTGCTGCGCCTGGCCGCGGCGGCCATCGCCGAGAGCGCTGCCGACGCCGATGGCGAGCGCGGGGTGATCATCAACACGGCCTCCATCGCCGCCTTCGACGGGCAGATCGGTCAGGCCGCCTATGCCGCGTCCAAGGGCGCCATCGCCAGCCTGACTCTACCTGTGGCCCGCGAGCTGGCGCGTTTCGGCATCCGGGTGATGACCATCGCCCCGGGGATTTTCGAAACCCCGATGATGGCCGGCATGAGCGACGAAGTGCGTGCTGGCCTGGCCGCTGGCGTACCGTTCCCGCCGCGCCTGGGCAAACCCGCCGAGTACGCCGCGCTGGTGCGGCATATCATTGAAAACAGCATGCTCAACGGCGAGGTGATCCGTCTCGACGGCGCCTTGCGCATGGCCGCCAAATAAGGAGGAATTCTCATGTCCATTGCTCAAGATCCGATTGTCATTGTCAGCGCCGTGCGCACCCCGATGGGCGGGTTCCAGGGCGAACTCAAAGGCCTCAGCGCCCCGCAACTGGGGGCCGAGGCGATTCGTGCCGCGGTGCAGCGCGCCGGCATCGGCGCCGACGCGGTAGAAGAAGTGCTGTTCGGCTGTGTGCTGTCCGCCGGCCTCGGTCAGGCCCCGGCGCGCCAGGCGGCTCTGGGCGCGGGGCTGGACAAGGGCACCCGCTGCACCACCCTGAACAAGATGTGCGGCTCCGGCATGGAGGCCACCATCCTGGCCCATGACAGGCTGCTGGCCGGCAGCGCCGAGGTGGTGATCGCCGGAGGCATGGAAAGCATGTCCAACGCACCGTACCTGCTGGACCGCGCCCGTAGCGGCTACCGCATGGGCCACGGCAAGGTGCTCGATCACATGTTCTTCGACGGCCTGGAAGATGCCTACGACAAGGGCCGACTGATGGGCACCTTTGCCGAGGACTGCGCCGAGGCCAATGGCTTCACCCGCCAGGCCCAGGACGATTTCGCCGTGGCCTCCCTGACCCGCGCCCAGCAGGCGATCAAGGACGGCCTGTTCAAGGACGAGATCGTTCCCCTGCAAGTGACGGTCGGCAAGGAGTCGAAGCTGATCAGCGATGACGAACAGCCGCCCAAGGCCAAGCTGGACAAGATCGCCACCTTGAAGCCGGCATTCCGTGACGGCGGCACCGTGACCGCCGCCAACGCCAGCTCGATCTCCGACGGCGCCGCGGCCCTGGTGCTGATGCGCCGTTCCGAAGCCGACAAGCGCGGCCTCAAGCCGCTGGCGGTGATCCATGGGCACGCGGCCTTCGCCGACACCCCGAGCCTGTTCCCGGTGGCCCCGGTGGGCGCCATCGAGCGGCTGCTGAAAAAGACCGGCTGGGCCCTGAGCGATGTCGACCTGTTCGAAATCAACGAAGCCTTCGCCGTGGTCAGCCTGGTGACCATGCACAAGCTGGACATTCCCCACGCCAAGGTCAACGTGCACGGTGGCGCTTGCGCCCTGGGCCATCCGATCGGTGCCTCCGGCGCGCGGATCCTGGTGACCCTGCTCTCGGCCCTGCGCCAGAAGGGCCTCAAGCGTGGCGTGGCCGCGATCTGCATCGGCGGTGGTGAAGCCACGGCCATGGCCGTTGAATGCCTGTAACGAGGAATCCCGATGTTGCCCAATGACGAACAACTGCAGATCAGCGACGCCGCCCGGCAGTTTGCCCAGGAGCGTCTGAAGCCCTTTGCCGCCGACTGGGACCGCGAGCACCGCTTTCCCCGGGAAGCCATCGCCGAGATGGCCGAGCTGGGCTTCTTCGGCATGCTGGTGCCCGAGCAGTGGGGCGGATGTGACACCGGCTACCTGGCCTATGCCATGGCCCTGGAGGAGATCGCCGCCGGTGATGGCGCCTGTTCCACCATCATGAGCGTGCACAACTCGGTGGGCTGCGTGCCGATCCTCAAGTTCGGCAACGATGAACAGAAGGAGCGTTTCCTCAAGCCCCTGGCCAGCGGCGCCATGCTCGGCGCCTTCGCCCTCACCGAGCCCCAGGCCGGCTCCGACGCCAGCAGCCTGAAGACCCGGGCCCGGCGTGATGGCGACCACTACGTGCTCAACGGCTGCAAGCAGTTCATCACCTCAGGGCAGAACGCCGGGGTGGTGATCGTCTTCGCGGTCACCGACCCGGCGGCCGGCAAGCGCGGCATCAGCGCCTTTATCGTGCCCACCGATGCGCCGGGCTATAAGGTCGCGCGCATCGAGGACAAGCTTGGCCAGCACGCCAGCGACACCTGCCAGATCCTCTTCGAGGATGTGAAGGTGCCACTGGCCAACCGCCTGGGGGAGGAGGGCGAGGGCTACAAGATCGCCCTGGCCAATCTTGAAGGTGGCCGCGTGGGCATTGCCTCGCAATCGGTGGGCATGGCCCGGGCCGCCTTCGAAGCGGCGCGCGACTACGCCCGCGAGCGCGAAACCTTCGGCAAGCCGATCATCGAGCACCAGGCGGTGGCATTCCGCCTGGCGGACATGGCCACCCAGATCGCCGTGGCCCGGCAGATGGTGCATTACGCCGCGGCCCTGCGCGACAGCGGCAAGCCGGCCCTGGTGGAAGCCTCGATGGCCAAGCTGTTTGCCTCGGAAATGGCCGAGAAGGTCTGCTCGGCGGCCTTGCAAACCCTGGGCGGCTATGGCTATTTGAGCGACTTCCCGCTGGAGCGGATCTACCGCGACGTGCGCATCTGCCAGATCTACGAAGGCACCAGCGACATCCAGCGCATGGTCATTTCGCGCAATCTCTGACTTTTTAGCAGGAGCTGATACATGAGCTACGAAACCATCTTGTTGGACATCAAGGATCGGGTCGGCCTGATCACCCTCAACCGCCCCCAGGCGCTCAACGCCCTCAACGCGCAGATAGTCAGCGAAGTGAACCAGGCCCTGGACCGCCTGGAAGCCGACCCGCAAATCGGTTGCATCGTCATCACCGGTTCCAAGAAAGCCTTTGCCGCCGGTGCCGACATCAAGGAAATGGCCGAGCTGAGCTACCCGCAGATCTACCTCGACGACCTGTTCAGCGACAGCGACCGCGTAGCCAACCGGCGCAAGCCGATCATCGCCGCGGTCAACGGCTTCGCCCTCGGTGGCGGCTGCGAACTGGCGCTGATGTGCGACTTCATCCTGGCTGGTGACAACGCCAAGTTCGGCCAACCGGAAATCAACCTCGGCGTGCTGCCGGGCATGGGCGGCACCCAGCGCCTGACCCGCGCGGTGGGCAAGGCCAAGGCCATGGAAATGTGCCTGACCGGACGCTTTATCGACGCCGTGGAAGCCGAGCGTTGCGGCATCGTCGCGCGCATCGTGCCGGCGGACGAACTGGTGGAAGAAGCCCTGAAAGTCGCCGCCGTGATTGCCGCCAAATCGATCCCGGTGAGCATGATGATCAAGGAAAGCGTGAACCGCGCCTTCGAAGTCAGCCTGTCCGAAGGCGTGCGCTTCGAGCGCCGGGTATTCCACGCCGCCTTCGCCACTCAGGACCAGAAAGAAGGCATGGCCGCCTTCATCGCCAAGCGTGATCCGCAGTTCAAGGATCGATAACCGCAGCGTCCCCGCACCCTCAACCGCAGCGCTTAGCTGCGGTTGATTGAGACACCCCCCTCAACCAGCATCGCCGTCCCGCTGACGAAACTGGCGGCGTCCGACGCGAGGAACAGCGCTGCCCGGGCAATTTCCTCGGGACGGGCGAGGCGCTGAGGGCATGCAGGTTTTCGACAAAGGCGCGTTTCTCAGGCGTGTCGGTGGCTGCTTGGCCCATTGGCGTGTCGGTGCCCCCGGGCAGCAGCGCGTTGGCACGAATGCCATGGGGGCCTTCTTCAGCGGCGATGACCTGGGTCAAGCCGATCAGCGCGGCCTTGCTCGCGGCATACGCCGCCATACCGGGAAAACCGACGCGGTGCCCGACAAAGCTGGAAGTGAAAATGATCGAGCCTGCGCCCCGGCTGCGCAGAGCAGGCAACTGGTACTTGGCCCCCAGAAAGGCACTGGTCAAGTTGCAGTCGAGCACGGCCTGCCACTGGCCCAGGGTCAACTCGGAGACGGAGCGGCTTTCACCGGTCATTCCGGCGTTATTGAACGCTATATCCAATCCACCGAAACGCTCCAGCGCCAGCGCTACAAGACGTTCGGCCAGTGCCTCGCTGCGAATGTCACCTGCAACCCCGAATGCCTCGCCACCGGCTTGCTGGATCTGGGCGACCAACGCATCCAGTGCGTCGCCGCGACGGCCAGTCACTATCAGGCGCGCACCCTCTTGGGCGAACAGCCGGGCGGCAGCCTGACCGATTCCCGACGTGGCCCCCGTGACAATCGCGACCTTGTCTTGCAGTTGTTTCATGATCGACCTCCCTTGCATGAGCGTTGAGCCAACCATAGGCCGCTGCGAGCGGCGCTGAACTCCGGATCTTGCGTTGAAAATCTTTTTGAGCGCACCGCGGCCAACTACCGCCTGCCCACCTGCTCGATCGCGAATAATTGGGCTTGTGGGGAGCTCTTGCGCTGCAGATCGTGCTTGGCGAAGAGGGCGGCCATGGGAGCAAAAAAATCGCAGCCAGGGCTGCGATTTTTTGTTTCAACTGGCATCTCACAGTGCTGCCCCGGTCCTGATCACGAGAAAACACCGCCCGGAGCTTTGCGATAAGTCCTATAGGTTTCGCCTGAATTCTTTTGTTAGGTTGCCGCTCGCTCAAGAAGGGATGCCAGTGCGTCAAAGGCACTTGCAGTTCACGTTTTCCGTTACATAAGCGCGGGTGGAGTTCGAAGCTGTTGAATTCACCCTGAAAGAAGCGATTAGCGAACCTTTCTGACTTATATCCATGAGAGGGAGACTCAAATGGGACGAAAAATGATCGGGATAGGATCACCCACTTCAACGGGAGGGCAGGTACTTGAGGGAAATACAGGTATCAGTATCGATAGTGCGGTTGAAACCTCATCCGTAGGGCACTTGGCAAGTTGCCCAGTATGCATTAAAGGTCAAGGGCCTATAGTCGCTGTTGGGCCAAGAACTATAATTTTTCCGGCGGGGCCGGTTGCTCTAGAAGGAGACTATGTAGCCTGCGGTTGCCCAGCTGGGGCCAATACTGTGATTGCTGGCCAGTCTTCAGTCTATGGTGGAGCCGAGCATGCCAGCACAACTGTTTTGCCGGTTCTGCTCGGACCTAAAACCATACACAGTATCTTCCTCTCGTATGGGGCGGAACAAACCCCCGTTGAATCTGTTTCTCGGTTTTATGTAGATCTGAATGTTCATGTAAAAACCTCGGGATATCTTCCGGGTGAAAGGGTTTCGCTCACTTTAAGCGAACCTGTCGAACAGAGCTTGTCTGGTGTTGTTGCTGCAGATGGTGTAGCCAATATCATGAATGCGTTTGACGGGATAGTGATTGACATGGCAGGAGAGTGCTAATGAGCAGGATAGCTATAACTGGCCGCGGCGCTTCTTTGATCGTGGATGCAAGGCGCCCGCGCTTTAGTACGTTATGGAAAGCCTATGCGGAAGTCGGTCACAAGGATTCTGAGAGCGTATACCAATTGGTTGGTGGGCAAGTGGAAGCGCACAGGGCCGAAAAGCCCGCTAACTATGTGAATGCCTGTGCATTGAGACTGAGCAGGGCATTCAATTATGGAGGGTATAAAATACCCAAAGGTGACATTGTCAAAGGAATCCCAATTTACAGACTGCGCGGGGAAGATGAACTCCCCTACATCATGACGGTCGAGGGTTTTTTTGAGTTCTTGAAACATAGCTGGAAGAAACCCGATCATGAAGTCAAGCCAAACAATCTTGGCTATATCAACGGAAAACAAGGTGTTTTGGTTATGTTGATATCTGGTTGGAGTGACGCAACAGGGCACGCAACTTTATGGGATGGAAAAACTACAGGGGATGGTAGTGACTACCATCGACTGGATAGCGCTGCATACAAAAAACCCAAGGTAAAACTCGTGGTTATTTATTTTTGGGAGCTAAAAGGATGATGCGTTCTGTTTCGGCTTTCTTTTTGTATCTACTGTGCTCTGTTGCCGTCAGTGCTGCTGATCTGCCCAAAGCTCGTCAAATGCTCAAGAATTTCGGGCTGGCTAATTGCATCGCTAGTCAGTTCAAGGAGCAGTCGGCAATCAAGGAGGATATTTCGCTGGCCATTGGTGCCTACCATTTCATGGGAAAGGGAATGCACTCGATAGTCCAGAACGAAGACACTTTAGAGACTCTGCATGACCCTTATGCGGTAACGGAAAAGTTTATCCTGAATGCCTACCAGCATACCTCGGCCTTGAGTAAGAACTCCCCCCGCAAGATGGTGTTCTATGGATGCCTGGACGTGTACAACTCCCAGGAATTTGACACTTTTATCAGAACCCAGGATCAGTATGTTCGGTAAAAGAACCGGGTATCCAATGACGTCATTCTGATTGCCAGCAACCTTAGAGTACGGGTCGAGTTATGAGGCTCTAGTAAAGGTCGACTCATAGGCGCTGGCGCGGGACCTGGTTCAAGGGCCTCTTCGCCAGCCAGCCGGCTCCTAAGGAGCCCAACCAAAAATCGCAGCCAGGGCTGCGATTTTTGGTTGGCGGCGCTGCTTTCTACAGCTGGTAATGCTTCAGCTCGCGGGCGATCAGCAGGCGCTGGATCTCGCTGGAGCCTTCGTAGATCTGGGTGATCCGCGCATCGCGGTAGTAGCGCTCCACCGGGTAGTCCTCCAGATAGCCGTAACCGCCATGGATCTGCATCGCCGAGGAGCAGACCTTCTCGGCCATTTCCGAGGCGAACAGCTTGGCCTGGGAGGCTTCCGACAGGCACGGCTGGCCGGCGCTGCGCAGGCGCGCGGCGTGGAGGATCAGCAGGCGCGCGGCATTGAGCCGGGTGTGCATGTCGGCCAGCAGGTTGGCGATGCTCTGGTGCTCGATGATCGGCTTGTCGAACTGCACCCGTTCCCGGGCGTAGGCCAGGGCCGCCTCGAACGCGGCGCGGGCGATGCCCAGGGCCTGGGCGGCGATGCCGATGCGGCCGCCTTCAAGGTTGGACAGGGCGATGGCCAGGCCCTTGCCCCGTTCGCCCAGCAGGTTGGCTTCGGGGATGGTGCACTGGTTGAGGGTGACCGCGCAGGTGTCGGAGGCGCGGATGCCCATCTTGTGTTCGGTGCGGTCGACGATGAACCCGGGGGTGTCGGTGGGCACCAGGAACGCCGACAGGCCTTTCTTGCCCAGTTCCGGGTCGGTCACTGCGAAGACGATGGCCAGTTGGGCGCGTTTGCCGTTGCTGACGAACTGCTTGGCGCCGTTGATCACCCACTGGCCATCGCGCAGTTCGGCGCGGGTGCGCAGGTTGTGGGCTTCGGAACCGGCCTGGGGTTCGGTCAGGCAGAAGCAGCCGATGGCCTCGCCGGCGGCCAGGCGCGGCAGCCATTGCTGTTTCTGCTCCTGGCTGCCGTAGTTGAGGATCGGCCCGCAGCCCACCGAGTTGTGGATGCTCATCAAGGCGCCGGTGGCGCCGTCGCCGGCGGAGATTTCCTCCACCGCCAGGGCGTAGGCAACGTAGTCCAGGTAGCTGCCGCCCCATTCCTCGGGGACCACCATGCCCAACAGGCCCAGCTCGCCCATCTTGCGCACCAGGGCGTCGTCGATCCAGCCGGCCTTTTCCCAGGCCTGGGCGTGGGGCGCGATCTCGCCACGGGCGAAGTCCCGGGCCATGTCGCGGATCATCACTTGTTCTTCGCTCAGTTCGATGTCGTGCATGAGTTCAGCTCCCGCTGCCGTCAAAACCGCTGAAGAAGCTCGCCACCCGGTCGGCGTCGAGGGCCGCCAGGGTCGGTGGGTTCCAGCGGGGGGTCTTGTCTTTGTCGATGATCAGGGCGCGCACGCCCTCCATCAGGTCGCCGCGCTCGAACCACTGGCGGTCCAGGTGCAGCTCCAGGGCGAAGCATTGCTCCAGGCTCAAGTGACGGCCGCGGCGCAGCATCTCCAGGGTCACGGCCATGGCCAGGGGCGAGCGGGTTTCCAGCAGGTCGGCGGTGCTCTTGGCCCACTCCTGGCTGTCGGCAACCGTGACGCTGCGCAGTTGCTCGACGATGCTCGGCACGTCCGGCAGGGCGAAGAAGTGATCGATGGCCGGGCGCAGGGCTTGCAGCGGCGCGTCGGGCAGGCTCTGCACCGCCAGCTTGGCCAGCAGGCCTTGCAGGTCCTTGAGTGGCGAGTCGCTCCAGTGCAGGCGATCCAGGCGCTGGTTCAGCAGTTCCAGCTTGCCGCTGTCCAGGTGCCAGTCGGCCAGGCCGCAGTACAAGGCATCGGCGGCGCGGATCTGCACGCCGCTGACGCCCAGGTAGATGCCCAGCTCACCGGGTATCCGCGAAAGGAAGTAACTGCCGCCGACATCCGGGAAGTAGCCGATGGCCACTTCCGGCATCGCCAGGCGGCTGCGTTCGGTGACCACCCGCAGGTCGGCGCCTTGCACCAGGCCCATGCCGCCGCCGAGTACAAAGCCGTCCATCAGCGCCAGCACCGGCTTGCGGTAATGGTGGATGGTCAGATCGAGGGCGTATTCCTCGACGAAGAAGTCCTGGTGCAGGGTATCGCCGCCTTGATAGCTGTCGTACAGCGAGCGGATGTCGCCGCCGGCGCAGAAGGCCTTTTCACCGGCGCCGCGCAGGACCACCGCATGGATCAGCGGGTCCTGGGCCCAGGCGTTCAGTTGGCGTTGCAAGGTGCGCACCATCGACAGGGTGATGGCGTTGAGTCCGGCGGGGCGGTTGAGGGTCAGGTGACCGATGTGGTTGCGCACCTCGACCAGCACCTCGTCCGAGGTGGCGTCGAGGTCCCGTGTCGTCTGGGATGAAACCTGAGCAGTCATCACTAACTCCCTGCTTTTATTGTTTTTTGTTTGAGGCTCGCGCGCGAGCGTCGGCGGATCGTAACAGTGCAAATTTGCCGATTACAACCCCGAAAGCTGCAGGTCGACTGTGCATTTTTGCATGGCGAAAAATACTTTCCGGGCCTTGCACAACGGCTCTGGGCCAAGGTCTAGAGCCGTGACGACAGAATCGGCTGTGAAATAGCCGTTATCTGCGGATTTCGGTGAACGTGACCGAGCGTTTCGCTAATACGTGACCGGTGCTTCCACCCCGGTTGCGCGGGTTCTGGATTGTAATCGCATCGGTCACGATGCGGCTTGTTCCTCGGCTTTTTTTCGGCGCAGCGACTCGCCTTTCATCGTCAGTCGGTAGGCGTTGTGCACCAGGCGGTCGAGGATGGCATCGGCCAGGGTCGGGTCGTTGATCCAGCCGTGCCAGTGCTCGATGGGCAGTTGGCTCGTCAGGATGGTGGAGCGGCTGCCAGCGCGGTCGTCGATCACCTCCAGCAGGTCATGCCGGGCTCCTTCCTCCAGCGGGGCTAGCGCCCAGTCGTCCAGCACCAGGACGTCGACCTTTGCCAGCTGTTGCAGGGTACGGCCGAAGCTGCCGTCGCCATGAGCGATGCGCAGTTGTTCCAGCAGGCGCGGGGTGCGCAGGTACAGGGTGCTATAGCCCTGGCGGCAGGCCTGGTTGCCCAGGGCGCAGGCCAGCCAGGTTTTGCCGGCACCGGTCGGGCCGGTCAGCAGCAGGTTGTGCTGCTGGCGGATCCAGTCGCCACTGGCCAGGGTGGCGATCAGACGCTCGTCCAGGGCGCGTCCGGTGCGGCGGTCGAGATCTTCCAGGCAGGCGTTGGCGTACTTGAGCTTGGCCTTCTTGCGCAGCCGTACCAGGCGCTGGTTGTCACGCCAGGCCAGTTCGCGGTCGAGCAGTAGGCCGAGGCGTTCATCGAAGCTCAGGCTGTGGCTGGCCGGCAGCGTCCATTGCTCTTCCAGGGCGCGGGCCATGCCGTCCAGGCGTAGCTGGTGCAGTTGATTCAGGGTGTGTTGCGGCATCATCGAACAGCTCCTGTTGCGGGGGTTGGTAGTAGTCGGCGCCACGGACGTTCTCGTGGTCGCCGGGTAAGGTCGTTTCGGCGGCACGCTGGGGCAGCGGCTGTTGATCCAGGCCTTGCTGGAGCAGGTTGCGCACGCTGCGCCCGGTGAAGGCGCGCAGGTGTACGGCACGTTCGGCAGCGGCTTCCAGGCGTGCATTGCCATAGCGCCGGGCCAGCGAGAGCAGGCCGAGGCAGGCGCGGTAGCCCATCTCCGGGTGCGGCTTGTGGGTCAGTTGGTGATCGATCAGTTGGCGCGTGTAGGGGCCGATCCGCGCGCCCCAGTCGAGCAGGCGTTGTGGCGTCCATTCGCGATGCGCCTGGTGCGCCGCGGGCATGTGCTCGCGCTGGGTACTGTAAGCGCCGCGTCGCCCCAGCAGCAGGTGGCTGGCCACCCGCCGGTTGCCATGCAGCACTTCCAGGGTGTGTGCCGTCAGTCGCACGTCCACGTTCTGCCGGGCCAGGGCGGAGGGCACGCTGTAGAAGCTGCCATTGACCTCGATGTGGTAGTCGATGCTGACCTTGCAGCGCTTGAAGGTGGCGACCTCGTAGGGATGCACCGGCAGCGCTCGCAAGGCCGGGCGATCCAGGCGCTCGAACCAGTCGCGCCGGCAGCCATCGAGCCGCTTGAACGGGCGCCGATTCAGATCCTCCAGCAGCTCGGCGATGGCCTGGTTAAGCGCATGCAGGCTGAAGAACTGCCGATGGCGCAGCCGCGCCATGATCCAGCGCTCGACCACCTGCACCGCCACCTCGGCCTTGGCCTTGTCCTGAGGCTTGCGTGGCCGTGCCGGCAGGATCACCGTCTGGTAATGACGCGCGCACTCCAGCGTGGCCCGGTTCAGGCCCGGCTCGTAGCGATCCGGCTGGGCGACCAGGGCGCGCGGATTGTCCGGCACAACCATTTCCGGCACGCCGCCAAAGTAGGTCAGAGCCTGGCCCAGCGAGGTCAGCCAGTCCACCTGGGTTTCGCCTGGCGTCGCGCAGGCATAGGTGTAATTCGAGGCGCCCAGGGCGGCGACGAAGATGTGCGCCCGGCGCACTTCGCCGGTGGCCGGGTCGACCACCGGCAGCGTCGGCCCGGCATAGTCGATGAATAGCTTCTCGCCCGCACGGTGCAGCTGACGCATCGAACGTTTGAGCGTCTGGGCGTAGCGCCGGTAGTGCTCGACGAACTGGGTGTAGCGGTAGGTCGGCTGGCCCGCATGCGCGGCGAGATATTCCTCCCACAGCAGCTGCAAGGTCACGCCCTTGCGTCGCAACTCGCGGTGGATGCTCAGCACATCGGGCAGCACTCGCTCACCGCGCGGCTTGTTCGTCGACGTCGGTGCAAACAAGGCGGCCGCCAGCGCGGCCTCGTCCATGGCCACCAGCGCCGGCCAGTCCAGCCCGGCCACCCGCGCCGCCGCGATGTACTTGCTAACCACGCCCTTGGACAGCTGCAAGGCACGGGCAATCTTCTCGTGGGACAAGCCGGCCTCAAACTTGAGGCGCAGACATTCTTTGATGTTTCGCATGGCTACTCGCGGCGCCGCCATCTTCCTCTCCCGAAATCGGTCGAGGATGGCGGCGCATCAGGTCATGCGCAACGAAGGGGAAGGCTTTCGCTAAGTCGTGACCGGCGATTTCGGTAAGCCGTGACCACCTGTTTCGGAACAGGCGGAAAATCGGTCACGTTGCTACCGAAATGAGCGGTCACGCGTTAGCGAAATGACCGGTCACGATCAACCGAAACGGCCGGTCACGGTGCTCCGAAATCCGCACGTTATCAGCCGATCCGGGCTGTTTCAGACGCCCCTTACGACACCTGGGACGCTCCGGCTGTTGGCATTCTGGCGTTCCGTTGCAGCTTAGACCGCGGCAATCGGAGGCAGCTCGGGCATTGACCGCCGGGCCTGCCCACTCACAACAAGAACTCGACTGCGGCAACCCCGCACCCACTCTCTGCCCCTGTCACAAGTGGGGTCCGACGTCAGCGCCGGACCGCTATAAATCCAAATAATCCGGGACTCTGAAGATGACTAAAAAATGGCTGGCCGTGCCGCTTCTGGCAATCGCGTGCGTTTCCCTGGGCGCCAGCGCCAAGGAATGGAAGGAACTGCGCTTTGGTGTCAATCCAAGCTATCCGCCCTTTGAATCCAGTACCGCCGACGGCGGCGTACAAGGCTTCGGTGTCGACCTGGGCAATGCCATCTGCGCCGAACTCAAGCTCAAGTGCGTATGGATCAGCAACGACTTCGACGGCCTGATCCCGGCGCTCAAGGCCGGCAAGTTCGACGCCATCGAATCGTCGATGACCGTCACCGATGCACGGCGCAAACAGATCGACTTCAGCGACCGGCTGTACGCCGGGCCGACGGCCATCGTCACCCGCAAGGGCTCGGGCCTTGAGCCCACCGGCGAATCCCTCAAGGGCAAGACCCTGGGCTACATGCAGGGCACCATCCAGGAAACCTACGCCAGGGCCAAGCTGGGGCCGGCGGGGGTCAAGCTGCGGGCCTACCAGAACCAGGATCAGGTCTACGCCGACCTGGTCTACGGCCGCCTGGACGCTTCGATCCAGGACAAGCTGCAGGCGCAGATGAGCTTCCTGGCCTCGCCCCAGGGCGCCGACTTCGAGAACAGCGCCGGGATCAGCGACCCACTGGTGCCGGCGGAGATCGCCATCGGCCTGCGCAAGGACCAGGACGAACTCAAGGCCATGCTCAATGGCGCGATCAAGGCCCTGCACGAGAAGGGCATCTACGCCCAGATCCAGCGCAAGTACTTCGGCGACCTCGACCTCTACAACAACTGATCGCCCCTGGCCGGCCCCGGGACAGGCGCGATCCGTCCCGGGCTCGGCCGTGGCGACTGCAAGGTGATTGGCGTGAATACCTCGACGACTCTTTTCGGCCTCGACCTGTCGGTCCTGCAAGGCTACGGCCCGCTGTTGCTGCACGGTGCCTGGATGACCCTGAAACTCTCCGCCCTGGCGCTGCTGGTGAGCATGGCCCTGGGCCTGTTGGGCGCAGCCGCCAAGCTCTCGCCCCTGCGCCTGCTGAACCTGCCGGCAACCTGCTACACCACCCTGATTCGCGGGGTGCCGGACCTGGTGCTGATGCTGCTGATCTTCTACAGCCTGCAAGGCTGGCTCACGGCCCTGACCGAGCTGCTGGACTGGCCCTACATGGAAATCGACCCCTTCGTGGCCGGGATCATCACCCTGGGCTTCATCTATGGCGCCTACTTCACCGAAACCTTTCGCGGGGCGCTGCTCAGCGTGCCCCGGGGCCAGCAGGAAGCGGCCGCCGCCTTCGGCCTCGGTCGCTGGCAGCGCTTTCGTTTCGTGGTGTTCCCGCAAATGATGCGCTACGCCTTGCCCAGCCTGGGCAATAACTGGCTGGTGCTGCTCAAGGCCACGGCCCTGGTGTCGATCATCGGTCTGTCGGATCTGGTCAAGGTGGCCCAGGAAGCCGGCAAGAGCACCTTCAACATGCTGGACTTCCTGCTCCTGGCGGCGGCCCTGTACCTGCTGATCACCAGCGCCTCGAACCAGCTGCTGCGCCTGCTGGAACGGCGCTACAACCAAGGCGTGCGAGGGCTGTCGCGATGATCGAACTGATCCAGGAATACTGGCGGCCGTTTCTGTTCAGCGACGGCGAAACCCTGACCGGCCTGGCCATGACCCTGTGGCTGCTGGTGGCCAGCCTGGCCATGGGCTTCGTGCTGTCGCTGCCCCTGGCGATCATGCGCGCCTCCCACTGGGCCCTGTTGCGCTGGCCGGTGCAGTTGTTCACCTATGTGTTTCGCGGCACGCCTTTGTATATCCAGCTGCTGATCTGCTACAGCGGCCTGTACGGAATCGCCGCGGTACGCGAGCAACCGTTGCTGGAAGCTTTCTTCCGCGACGCCATGAACTGCACCTTGCTGGCCTTCACCCTGAACACCTGCGCCTACACCGTGGAGATCTTCGCCGGCGCCATCCGCAGCATTCCCTACGGCGAGATCGAGGCGGCCCACGCCTATGGCCTCAGTGGCTGGCGCCTGTACCGACGGCTGATCCTGCCCTCGGCGCTGCGCCGGGCACTGCCGTACTACAGCAACGAAGTGATCCTGATGCTGCACGCGACCTCGGTGGCCTTCACCGCCACCATCCCGGACATCCTCAAGGTGGCCCGGGACGCCAACGCCGCAACTTTCATGACCTTCCAGGCCTTCGGCATCGCCGGTCTTCTGTACCTGGGCCTGTCTTTTGGCCTGGTGGCGGCCTTCCGCCTGGCGGAGCGGCGCTGGCTGAGCTTCCTCGGCCCGGCTCACTGACGTTCCTTTCCTCCTTTTTCTATCCGGAACCTTGCTGTCAGCGGCGGGGTTCCAGGAGTCTGCGATGTACAAATTGACGGTTGAAAATCTCTACAAGCGTTTTGGTGACAACGAAGTGCTCAAGGGCGTCTCGTTGAAAGCCCGGGCCGGAGACGTGGTGAGCATGATCGGCGCCAGTGGCTCGGGCAAGAGCACCATGCTGCGCTGCATCAACTTCCTGGAGCGGGCCGATGCCGGGGCCATTGCCCTGGACGGCGAGGCGATTGTCACCCGCGATGCCCCAGGCGGCATGCAGGTGGCCAGCCCGGCCCAGTTGCAGCGCCTGCGCACGCGCCTGGCCATGGTGTTCCAGCACTTCAACCTGTGGAGCCACCTGAGCGTGCTGGAAAACATCATGCTGGCGCCATGCCGAGTGCTGGGCATTGGCCGCAAGGAGGCCGAAGCCAGTGCCCGGGCCTACCTGGACAAGGTGGGTTTGCCGCAGCGGGTGGCCGAGCAGTACCCGGCGTTTCTTTCCGGGGGCCAGCAGCAGCGGGTGGCGATTGCCCGGGCCCTGGCGGTGGAACCGCAGATCCTGCTGTTCGACGAGCCGACCTCGGCCCTGGACCCGGAGCTGGTGGGGGAAGTGCTGAAGGTGATCCAGGCCCTGGCGGAAGAAGGGCGGACCATGCTCATGGTCACCCATGAAATGGGCTTTGCCCGGCAAGTGTCGAGCCAGGTGTTGTTTTTGCATCAAGGGCGGGTCGAGGAGCAGGGGAGCGCGGCCATTCTCGACCAGCCACAGAGTGAACGTTTGCAGCAGTTTCTATCCGGCCGTTTGAAGTGAGGGAAGGCATCCATGGCAGACATCCGCGAATTGTCGATCGTGCTTGATCGAATCGACCAGGCGATCATCGAGGTTTTGCGCCACGAAGGGCGCATCACCTACCAGAAACTCTCCGAGCGCGTGCACCTGACCCCCAGGCCTTGCCTGGAACGGGTGCGCAAGCTGGAGCAGCTTGGGGTCATCCGTGGCTACGGGGCGATCCTCGATGAAAAGAAACTGACTCCAGGGCTGTCGCTGCTGGTGCTGGTGGCCTTGTCCAACCAGAGCGGGCGTGCGGCGCAGAAGGCCTTCGAGGCCAAGGTCCGCGGCTGTCCCCAGGTGCTGGAGTGCCGGCTGATCAGCGGTGCCTTCGACTACAGCCTGCGCATGCGCTGCCGCGACATGGAGCACTACCGGGTGCTGACGGAAGTCTGGTTCGACGACCCGGACCTGCACATCGACAAACTGGTCAGCCACCCCGAGCTGGCCATGGTCAAGACCGGCATGGAATAACCCCGGTCACCGTCCTGCGTAGAGGCCGGCTTGCCGGCTAAGCGCTCCGCAAGCCTGGCGCCGTGCATTAGACGCCGTCGCTGGCAAGCCAGCTGCTACGGCCAGCATGCCGCTGTGTTCAGGGGGGCGAAATCGGCTGGGACCACCTGTGCTTTCAGCCATTTCCTGCTGTGCAAACCCGTCGTTCAGCCGGGTTTTGCCCCTGCAAAAAATCACAATGAGCGCCTCTGAAAACTCATTGATTGCGTGCCCCATGCAGACCACTGACAGCGTTTTGATGATTCGCCCCACGCGTTTCGCCTTCAACCAGGACACCGCCGACAACAATCATTTCCAACGCCCTTCGGGTGCCGCCGAAGACGTGCAGGCCAAGGCCCTGCAGGAGTTCGACGGCTACGTCGCGACGCTGCGCGAGCACGGGGTCCGGGTGCTGGTCCACGAGGACAGCGCGGCGCCCCATACCCCGGATTCGATCTTTCCCAACAACTGCTGGAGCAGCCACCCGGATGGCACGCTGGTGCTGTACCCGATGCAGGGGCGCAACCGCCGACTGGAACGCTACAAGGGCGTGCTGGCGCACCTGCACGCGCAGTATCAGGTGACCCGCACCCTGGACCTGACGCCGTTGGAGCAGCAGGAGTCGTTTCTCGAAGGCACCGGGAGCATGGTCCTGGATCGCCAGCAGCGGATCTGCTACGCGGGCTACTCGACCCGCACCCACGCCCGGGCCCTGGACCAACTGGTGCAGCACCTGGGTTATGAGCTGTGCGCCTTTCATGCCCGGGATCGCCACGGCGCGCCGATCTATCACACCAACGTGATGATGAGCGTCGGTCGCCGGCTGGCCCTGGCTTGCCTGCTGGCCCTGGACGATGCTGACGAACGCGCCGCCTTGCGCCAGCGTCTGGAGAGCAGCGGCAAACAGCTGCTGCCCTTGACCTGGGCCCAGTTGGAGTCCTTCGCCGGCAATATGCTCGAAGTGCACAACAGTGCCGGCGAGCCACTTTTGGTGATGTCCCGCAGCGCCTGGCGCTCCCTGGACGCCGAGCAACGGCGCCTGATCGAGCAGCACGTGCAGCCCCTGCCGGTGAACATCGACACCATTGAACGCATCGGTGGCGGCAGCGCCCGCTGCATGCTGGCGGAAATCTACCTGCCCGAACGTCAATCTCAACTGGAGCACTCGCGATGATCGTCCGTCCCGCCACCCAAGCCGACCTGCCGGCCCTGCTGGCCCTGGCCCACAGCGCCGGAGCCGGCCTGACCACCTTGCCGGCCGACGCCGGGCGCTTGCGCTCGCGCCTGCAGTGGGCCGAACAGACCTTTGCCGGCCAGGCCTCCCGGGCCGACGCCGACTACCTGTTCGTGCTGCAGAGCGGGCAGGGCGAAGTGGTGGGCATCTGCGCCCTGGCCGGGGCCGTGGGCCTGCGCGAGCCCTGGTACAACTATCGTCTTGGGCTGTTTGTCGCCGCATCGAAGAACCTCGGTATCAACCAGCAATTGCCGACCCTGTTCCTGGGCAATGACATGACCGGCCAATCGGAGCTGTGCTCGCTGTTCCTGCATGCCGATCATCGCCAGGGACTCAACGGGCGCTTGTTGTCCAAGGCGCGCTTCCTGTTCCTGGCCGAGTTCCGCGAGCTTTTCGGCGACAAGGTGATCGCCGAGATGCGCGGTTACTCCGACGAACAGGGCGTATCGCCGTTCTGGGAGGGCCTGGGCCGGCACTTCTTCAAGATGGATTTCGCCGATGCCGACTACCTCACGGGGTTGGGCAACAAGACCTTCATCGCCGAACTGATGCCCAAGTTTCCCTTGCCCACCTGCCTGTTGCCGGAAGCGGCGCGGGCGGCGATCGGCCGCGTGCATCCCAATACCGAGCCAGCCCTGGGCATGCTCAAGGCTGAGGGTTTTGCCTTCAAGGACTACATCGACATCTTCGACGGCGGGCCCTTGATCGAATGCGCCACCGGCGAGATCCGCGCGGTACGCGACAGCCAGGTGCTGCACCTGAGCATCGGCACGCCGGGGGAGCAGGCCGAGCCCTACCTGATTCACAATCGCCAGTTCGCCGACTGCCGGATCGGCGCCGCACCGGCGCGGGTGGCGGCCGGCAGCCTGATTGTCAGCGCACAGAGCGCCAAGGCCCTGGGGCTTTCGGCCGGGGCGTCAGTGCGGGCGGTGAGCCTGGCGGTGCCGGCCCGGCAAATGTCCGCGGCCTAGCGGCGCGGTGCGGCGAGCGCCGCTACAATGGCGCTCGAATTTTTTGCCGGCGAGGCACCATGGACATCGATCTGGCGCGCACCTTCCTGGAAATCGTCCGCAGCGGCAGCCTGATCGCCGCTGCCGAGCGCCTGCACCTGACCCAGACCGCCATCAGCGCCCGGGTGCAGAACCTGGAAGGCCAGCTCAACTGCAAACTGCTGGTGCGCAACCGCGCCGGCGCCCGACCCACCGCCGACGGCGAGGCCTTCATCGCCTACGCCAACCAGCTGGTGCAGACCTGGGAGGCGGCCCAGCGCGACCTGCCGCTGCTCGACGGCTACCACAACGTGTTGCACATCGGCGGTGAGCCGAGCCTGTGCAACCCGCTGATGCTCAGCTGGGTGCGGCGCCTGCGCCAGGCGTTGCCCAATCATGCCTTGCGCACTCAGATCGGCGACGGAGCCAGCCTGCAGCGGCAACTGGAGCTGGGGGTGCTGGATGCGGCGCTGGTGTTCCAGCCGCTGTATTCCCCGGGTTTGCAGGTGGAGCAATTGCTGGAGGAAAAACTGATCCAGGTGCGCCTGGCGGGGCGGCCGGAGCCCTATGTCTACATCGATTGGGGCGAGGACTTCCGTCGCCAGCATGACGCCGCCTTGCCGGAGCAGGCCAGGGCCGCGGTGGGCTTCAACCTGGGGCCACTGGCCCTGCAGTTCATCCTCGATGCCGGCGGCAGCGGCTATTTTCGCACTCGCGTGGTGCAGAGCTACCTGGACAGCGGCGTGCTGGAACGGGTGGAAAAGGCCCCGGAATTCAACTTCCCCACCTACCTGCTGTATGCCCGGGAGCGTGACTCGGCGCAGCTGCAGCAGGCTTTCGCGGTGTTGCGCGAGGTCATCGAACAAGACCACGACTGGTCCCAGCGCTGGTCACCGATGATCTGAACTCCGGCGCCCCTTGCGGGCGAATGGGCCCGCCAATCAGGCAACGCTCCTGAGGACGCCTTCGCTGGCAAGCCAGCTCCTACGGTCGGCACAACATCGGTGATGCTTTTGTAGGAGCCGGCTTGCCGGCGAATGGGCCCGCCAATCAGGCAAGGGTCCTGAGGACGCTTTCGCTGGCAAGCCAGCTCCTACGGTCGGCACAACATCGGTGATGCGCCTGTAGGAGCCGGCTTGCCGGCGAATGGGCCCGCCAATCAGGCAACGGCCTTGAGGACGCCTTCGCTGGCAAGCCAGCTCCTACGAAGGGGATGGGCGGCTGGGGCGTCACGGGCGCGAGGACAGGACCTGGCCGATGCTGCGGCGGCGGGCGTGGGCTTGGCTGGCGTGGATCAGTTGTTCGAGGTCTTCGGGGGTGACATCGAAAAACTCCTCCATCTCGGCCAGGGCCTGCTTCAGGTCTTCGGCAGTGATCGCCAGGCTGTCGCTCGGGGTGGCCGACGGCAGGATCGCCGGGGCATCGCTCGGGCCCTTGGGGTAGCGAATCCGCGTCAGGTTGTTGTAGACCAGGGCACTGCCCAGGAGACTGGCCGCCGCCAGCATCACCGGGCCCAGCTCACGCCAGTCCAGCGCCACGCTGGCCGGATCGGCCAGCACCAGGGTCAGGGCCAGGGCGCCGGCCGGCGGATGCAGGCAGCGCAACCAGCACATCAGCACCAGGGCCATGCCCGCCGCCAGGCAGGCGCTGCCCAGCGTACGCCCCAGCACATGGGCCACCAGCAAGGCTACGACCCCGGCGCACAGGTAACCGCCGAGGATCGACCAGGGCTGGGCAAGAGCGCCGGAAGACACGGCAAACAGCAGCACCGCCGAGGCCCCCAGCGGACCGATCAGGTGCAGCGCCACTGGCATGCCGAACACCTGGGCGCAGAGCCAGACACTGAGCAGGGTGCCCAGGCCCATGCCGATGGCGGCGCGGCTCCATTCCAGGGGGCGGGTATTGATGGCGGCGGGTTTCCAGCGGGCAAGCATCGGCAACGGGGTCCATGGCTAAACGACGGGCAAAAAGAAGGGCTTGTCTGGATCACCAGAAAGCCCTTGAACGTTCCAACATTTGGGGGAGGAACGGGCACAGTGTGCCGAGCCTTCATGCAGCTGACAAATTCATAATAATGCTGGTTTAGTGCATTTATTTTGCTGCATTACACCTGTAGGAGCCGGCTTGCCGGCGAACGGGCGTGCAAGCCTTGCACCGGGCAGGAAATCGCTTTTCGCTGGCAAGCCAGCTCCTACTGCCAGCTGGGTTCTACAGGGGCAGGCGCATGGCGCAGCGGCGCGCCGCGGGCAGGCCGTGTTGCGCTTCTTCGGCCAGGACCTGACGCAGGCGCGGGCTCAGCTGGGCCGGTTGCAGGGTGACAAAGCCCTGGCGCTGATAGAAAGGTTCGTTCCAGGGCAGTTCGCGGAAGGTGCTGAGGGTCAGGGCCGTGAGCTGCTGCTCCAGGGCGAACTCCCGCGCCGCCTGTAACAGGCGCTTGCCAATGCCCTGGCCCTGGTGGCCAGTGGCAACGGAGATTTCCCACACATGCAGCTCGCGCTCGCAGATCTGCGCGTTGAGAAAGGCGCAGCGGGTGCCGTCGGCGGTCACCGCGACCCACACCGGGTGCTGGCGGATGTGGTCGCGCTGGCTCTGGGCATCGGCGACTTCGGCGTCGGCCAGCCAGGCCAGTTGCGGATCACTGCGAAAAAGCTCGGCAGCCGATGTTTCAATGGCGGGGAGGAAGGCGGCGTCGGCCACTCGCGCCCGGCGGATCAGAATGGTCATGGGCGCGAGTGTAAGGAGCCGGCGGGGTGCCGTGCAACGCTTTCAGGGGTGCGTGGCGGCGCTCTTGGGCAGGTGCAGCAGGACGAAGTCGTTCTTGTCGAAACGCCCGCTCAGTACCGGAGTCAGTCCGGCCAGGGGCGTACCCTGCAGGCTGGCCAGGTCGCCCTGATCGAGGATCACCCAGGCCGGGCCGGGTATCTGCGCCAGGGCCTCGGGGGTTTCGCTGAACTGCGGTTGCAGGTCCCGGTCCAGGTTGACCATGAACTTGATCGCCTTGGCGTCCTTGCCCATGCGGTGCAGGACCACCGGCGCCGGGTCGGCCTCGATCAGTTGCATGGCACCCTGGCTGAAGGCGCGAGTGTCATACAGGCGGTGCTCCACCGGCTCGAAGACCCCGATGTAGCAGGCCCAGACCGCCAGCACCGCGCTGTAGGCCAGGCCCACGGCGCGCCACTGGCGCTTGAACAAGAGCCCCAGGGACAGCAGCTGCAGCAGGCCAAGGATCAGCAGCATCGGCGTCAGCGAGTCGAGCTGCTCGGGAAATTTGCGCCGCAGCACCAGCAAGCCGACGATCAGCAGCCCCGGCAGCAGCAGCCAGATGCCCTGGATCGCCCCGCGCAGCCAGCCCATCAGCCGGCCTTGGCCGGCCTGGAACGGATAGGCGGCAATGATCGCCGCCATGGGCAGCATCGGCAGCAGGTAGCGGGCCTTTTTCGCCTGGGGAATCGACAGGCCGATCATCACGATCAGCCCGGCCGCGGTGCACAGACGCAGCAGTTTCAGGGCCGGAGCCTGATCCGCGGGGCGACTGAGCAGCACCGCGATCCAGGCCAGGATCGCCAGGGGGTAGGCCAGGGCGTAGTTGCCCAGGGAACTGGTGAAGTAATAGAAGACGTCGCTGGAGCCTTCGCTGCCGTCCATGCGTCCCATGAATTGCATGCGGATCACATCGTCGACAAAGGCCTGACCACCGCTGAGCTTGGCCAGCCACAGCAGCAGGCCGATACAGGCCAGCAGCAGCAACAAGGCGCTGAAACCGACGCCGAACAAACGGCGCCATTGACCACCCAGCAGGTAGTAGCTGCACAGCATGCCGGTGGGAATCACCAGGCCGATAGGCCCGCGAATGGCAAAGCCCAGCACCAGCAGCAGGAAGATCCAGCCCAGGTGCCGGCGGGCGCCGAAGTGGTCATGGGCATAACCCAGGTAGAACACCGCCAGGGACACCGCGGCGAGCATCTGGTCCAGGGACACGGCGCGGGTTTCGCTGATAAAGGTGTTGCTGAGCAACAGCAGGGCGACGCTGAGCAAGGCCCAGGTCCGGGAATAGGGCGCCAACAGGCGATAGATCAGGCTGACGATCAGCGCCGAGGCGATGGCCGTGGGCAGCCAGGCGGTAAAACTGCTGACCTGTCCGGAAGGCAGCGAGAACAGCCAGACCAGCAGGGTCGAAGCGCTGGAGTAGTCGGCGTAGGGCTGGCCATAGGTGGTGGGGAAGAACCCCGGCCCATGGCGCAGCATTTCCTTGGCAAACAGCACGAAGCGCGAATCGAAGCCGATCGCCGACTGGTGGTCGGCGCCGGCGCAGAACAGCAGCAAGGCCAGCAGCCCCAGCCCCAACGATTGCCAGAGAAGTGTGTTCGAAGGGGAACTGGAGTGCGGGTTCATTCAAGCCTCGGGGGACCACTGCTGATGAGGAATCGGCAGGTTGCGCGATTCACCGCGGCCGATCGGGAAGTAGGTGAAGCCATTGCGGGCCAGGCGTTCGGCGTCGTACAGGTTGCGCCCGTCGAAGATCACCGGCGCCTGCAGGCGCTGCTGGATCAGGTCGAAATCCGGCGCCTTGAACTGCTGCCACTCGGTGCAGATGATCAGCGCGTCGGCGCCGGTGAGTACCGATTCCGGGGTGCCCATGAGCATCAGGCGCGATTCATCCGGGTACAGACGCTGGGTTTCCTGCATCGCTTCCGGGTCATAGGCGCGCACTTGCGCACCAGCGGCGAACAGCGCATCCAGCAGCACCCGGCTCGGGGCGTCGCGCATGTCGTCGGTGTTGGGTTTGAACGCCAGGCCCCACAAGGCGAAGGTCTTGCCTTTCAGGTCGCCTTTGTAGAACGCCTTGATGCGCTCGAACAGCTTGTGCTTCTGGCGCTCGTTGATGGCTTCCACTGCTTGCAAAAGGTCGCTGGAGCAATGGGCTTCCTGGGCACTGTGGATCAGGGCGCGCATGTCCTTGGGGAAGCACGAACCGCCGTAGCCGCAGCCCGGGTAGATGAAGTGATAGCCGATGCGGGTATCGGCACCGATTCCCAGGCGGACTGATTCGATGTCGGCACCCAGGTGCTCGGCCAGCTCGGCGATCTGGTTGATGAAGCTGATCTTGGTCGCCAGCATGCAGTTGGCGGCGTACTTGGTCAGCTCGGCGCTGCGCAGGTCCATGAACATGATGCGGTCATGGTTGCGGTTGAATGGCGCGTACAGGTCGCGCATCACATCGCGCACTTCTTCGCGCTCGCAGCCGATGATGATCCGGTCCGGACGGCGGCAGTCGGTGACCGCCGAGCCTTCCTTGAGGAATTCCGGGTTGGAGACGATATCGAATTGCAGCGGGCGGCCATTGAGGACCTTTTCGATGTGCGCCTTCAAGGTGTCGCCGGTGCCCACCGGTACGGTGGATTTTTCCACCAGGATCACCGGTTGCTCACGGTGGCGTGCCACCGCATCGCCCACCGACAGCACGTAGCGCAGGTCCGCCGAGCCGTCTTCGCTGGAGGGCGTGCCCACGGCGATGAACAGCACCTGGCCGTGTTGCACCGCGAGTTTTTCGTCGCTGGTGAAGTGCAGGCGCTTGGCTTCGAGGTTTTCCTTGACCAGGCTGGCCAGCCCGGGCTCGAAGATGCTCACGTGTCCTTGTTGCAGCTGCTTGACCTTTTGCTCGTCGATGTCCATGCAGATGACATCGTGGCCGACTTCAGCCAATACGGCGGCTTGTACGAGGCCGACGTAACCACTTCCAAATACACTGATTTTCATGGGGTATTCCTGGGACTTGTCGCGGGTGCAGATCGAGAGTTGATGGTAATGACCCCAAGGATGACCAAGGCCACCCCGAGGCTTTTGGAAAGCGTGAACGGTTCGTTGAACAGCGGCAGGCTGGCGGCCAGCAGGTAGACCAGCGCGTAGCTGATGCTGAGCAGCGAATAGGCCCGGCCCAGCGGCAGGTCGCGCAGCGCCAGGAGCCAGCAGAGCATCGACAGCGCGTAGGCGCCGATGGCTGCGATCACTAGCGCCAGGGCGGCCAGGTCGACGTTGCCGGCGCTCAGGGCCGACAGCCACTGATCCGGAGCGGGCAGGCGGGTCATGCTCCAGCGCATGCCCAACTGGGCGCCGCTGACCAGGGCCACGCTGCCCAGGGCGAAGGCAAATCCCTTGGCCCGGCTCATGCGTGGCGACTCAACAGCAGCACGCCGCCGATCACCAGGGCCACGCCGAGCCAGTGGCGACGGTCGATGGGCTCGTGAAAGACGAAACGGGCGATCAGGGTAATGAACACGAAGTTCAGGCTGAGCATCGGGTAGGCCACGCCGACCTCCATGCGCTGCAGCACCAGGAGCCACACCAGCAGGCCCAGGCCGAGGCTGAACAGGGCCAGCCACAACCAGCCCGAGCGCAGCTTTTGCAGCGCGCCGGAAGGCTGGTCACGCCAGCTTTCCACGGCGAACTTCTGCGCCACCTGACCCAGGCAGGTCAGCCCGCAGGCCAGCAATAGCAACAGCAGGCTCATGGCTGACTCTGGGGAATGATGAAAATCACGATATTGCCTTGCTCATAGCGCTTGGCGTCCTTGGGCAGCAGTTCGACTTCATGTACCTCGTCGCTGCTCTTGACCCGCATCACCACGCCAATCGAGCCTTGCTTGCGGGCCTCGGCGATCCACGGCTGGACCTGGTTCAGGTCGACCTTGCGCGCGGCGCTGTCTTCGTAGCCCAGGCCGTACTTCACTTCGCCTTCGGTGTTGTACAGGGTCACGTCAGGGCGACCCAGGCGCCAGGCCAGCGCCGAGGCCGCGCCCAGGTCGTTGCTCAGCAGGGCCTTGGCCTGACCCAGCTCGGCCACGTGATCGATGATGAATTGGTCGGGAATCTTGTTGTAGACCACCGAATTGGGCAGCGCCGCCGGGGCCAGCGCCACCAGCAGGAAGCTGCCCAGGGCCGGCGCGGCCCACAGGCTCAGCGGGCGCATGGCTTGCAGCAGGTTGCTGAGGATCCAGCCCAGCAGCAGTACATAGACCAGCGCCAGGTGTTGCGGCTCGTCCACATACACCGGCTTCTTCATCTGGAAATACACCAGCGCCAGCAGCCCCAGCAGGCCGGCCACCAGGTTGAGCACGCCGTTGAAGGCCAGCAGCCGGGTCTTGCCGGCGGCCAGGCGGTCCATCAGGGTGTGGCCCATCAGCAAGGCCAGGGGCAGCAGGCACGGCAGGATGTAGGCCGGCAGCTTGCCCTTGCTCAGGCTGAAGAACGCCAGGGGCAGTACCAGCCACAGCAGCAGGAAACCACTGCTGTTCAGGCGCCGTTGTTCCCAGGCCTGTTTCAGGCTGGCCGGCAGCAGCAGGACCCAAGGCACGCAAAAGCCCACCAGCAACGGCAGGTAATACCACCAGGGCGAGGCGTGCTGGGCGTCTTCACCGGCGAAGCGGCGGATGTGCTCGTGCCAGAAGAAGAAGCGCCAGTAGTCCGGTTCCTGGGCATGCACCATCAGCGCCCAGGGCAGGCTGATAAGGATCGCCACCAGCACGCCGAGGCCGCCATAGATCAGCAGCGAGCGCAGGCGTTTTTGCCAGATGGCGTAGGGCAGGGCCACCAGCACCGGCAGCAGCCAGGCGAGAAAACCCTTGGTCATGAAGCCCATGCCGCAGGCCAGGCCCAGCACCACCCAGGCGCTCACCTGGCCGCGCACGCTGCGGCAGTCGAAGGTGAACCACAGCGCCACCAGGCTCAGGTTGACCCAGAAGGTGAACTGCGGATCGAGGTTGGCGTAGCCGGCTTGCAGCGCGACCACGGTAAAGCTCATGTAGAGCAGGGCGCTGGCCAGGCTCTTGCGTGGATCGTTCCACAGGCGCCGGGCCAGCAGATAGGCCAGGACCACGCTGAGGCCGGTGCTCAGGGCCGAGGCCACGCGCACGCCGAACAGGTTGTCGCCAAACAGTGCCTGGCCGATGGCGATCATCCAGTAGCCGGCCGCCGGTTTTTCGAAATAGCGGATGCCCATGAAATGCGGCGACGCCCATTTGCCGGTCAGGAGCATTTCCTGGCTGATCTGGGCGTAGCGGGTTTCATCAGGAATCCACAGGCCGTGGGTGGCCATGGGCAACAGGTAGAACAGACCGAAAGCGATCAACAGCAGCGGCAGGGCCCAACGTCTGATCATGCGCCTTGCACTCCCAGCCAGCCTTCGCGGCCTTCCAGCGCGCCGCGCACGACCTTGCCCGCGGGCAGGCTGGAAAGGTCGGTCGGGAGCATGTCGCCCAAAGGCTGGAAGTGGATGTCACGCTGCTTGGCACCGGCCAGCAGTTGGCGGAAATCATTGGCCATGAGAATCCCTTCTACTTCGGCATGCACGGTATAGACGTTGAGCTTGTCCGGGCTGAACCGGTCGAGGATGTAGTTGTTGAAATCCTTGGCGGCCACCACCGGCCCGACTACTTCGTCGAAGGTCGGCAGGTCCACCGGAATCTGTGGGGCGCCCAGGCTGCCGTCCGCCAGACGTGGCTGGAACAGGCTCTGGCCGCGGCAATCGCTGTTGTAGCGAAAGCCGAATTGTTGCTTGGCTTCGATGACGCGTTCATCGGCGCGCCAACCGGCGGACGCCGAGCAGCTCACCGCTTGCCCGAGAATATCGTTGAGGCTGTCGACGCCACGGCGGATCTGTTCGATCAGCTGTGCCTGACTCCAGCGCCCGGTGTTGGCCTGCCAGCCGTGGTGATCCCAGGCGTGCAGGCCGACTTCGTGGCCGGCGGCCAGGGTCTGGCGCATCAAGTGCCCCAGGTCCCGGCCAATGGGTTTACCCGGCCAGGCAGTACCGGCCAGGAGAATGTCCCAGCCGTACAGGCCCGCGGCATTGGACCGCAGCATTTTCCAGAGGAACTGCGGACGGATCAGGCGCCACAGGTGGCGCCCCATGTTGTCCGGCCCGACGCTGAAGAAGAAGGTGGCCTTGACCCCGGCTTCGTCCAGCGATTCGAGCAGCCGTGGCACCCCCTCCCGGGTGCCGCGGTAGGTATCGACATCAATGCGCAGACCTGCCTGCATCAGCGAGCTTCTTCTTTCGAGCGGTCGGCGATTTCCAGCATGGCTTCACGCAGGAAGAAGTCCAGGGTGTTGCCGATGGTTTCGCTCATCTCCACGGTCGGCTCCCAGTTCAGCAGGCGCTTGGCGTTTTCGATGCTTGGCTTGCGGTGTTCCACGTCCTGGTAGCCAGCGCCGTAGAAGGCCTTGCTTTCGACGTCGCGGAAACCGGCGAACGGCGGGAAGTTGCCGCGCAGTGGGTGAGCTTCGAACTGACGCAGCAGTTCTTCGCCCAGCTGACGGATGCTGGCTTCGTTGTCCGGGTTGCCGATGTTGATGATCTGGCCGTTGCAGCAGTCGTTTTCGTTGTCGACGATGCGTGCCAGGGCTTCGATGCCGTCGGCGATGTCAGTGAAGCAGCGCTTCTGCTCGCCACCGTCGAACAGACGGATCGGCGTGCCTTCCACCAGGTTGAGGATCAGCTGGGTGATGGCGCGGGAGCTGCCGATACGGGCCGAGTCCAGACGGTCCAGGCGCGGGCCCATCCAGTTGAACGGACGGAACAGGGTGAAGTTCAGGCCCTTGGCGCCGTAGGCCCAGATCACCCGGTCCAGCAGTTGCTTGGATACCGAGTAGATCCAGCGCTGCTTGTTGATCGGACCGACGATCAGGTTGGAAGTGTCTTCGTCGAAGTTCTTGTCCTGGCACATGCCATAGACTTCCGAAGTCGACGGGAAGATCACGCGCTTGTTGTACTTGACGCAGTAGCGAACCAGTTTCAGGTTCTCTTCGAAGTCCAGTTCGAACACGCGCAGCGGGTTGCGGGTGTATTCGATCGGGGTAGCGATGGCCACCAGCGGCAGGACCACGTCGCACTTCTTGATGTGATATTCGATCCACTCGGAGTGAATGCTGATATCGCCTTCGACGAAGTGGAAGTTCGGATGGCTGCGCAGGCGCTCGATGGCGTCGGAGCCGATGTCCAGGCCGTAGACGTCGTACTTGTCGTCACGCAGCAGGCGCTCGGACAGGTGGTTACCGATAAAGCCGTTGACGCCCAGGATCAGCACGCGGGTGCGGCGTGGCTTGCGCCCGGATTCCGCGCCGCGCAGCAGGGAACCGTCCACCAGGCCCAGCTCATTGGCCAGTTGCGGGCCACCCAGGAACAGGCCATTGGCGTTGCGCTGGCCGGAGGTGATCACCAGCGAGTCTTCGCCACAGGCGATGCGCAGCGGGTCGACGCTGATGACCCGGCCCGGGGCCTGGCCTTCGTTGCCCTTGACCACTTCGGCGCTCCAGACGATCAGCTTGTGCTCGCCAACGGCGCAGAAGGCGCCCGGGTACGGTTGGGTCACCGCGCGTACCAGGTTGAACAGTTCTTCGGCGGGGCGTTTCCACTCCAGCTTGCCGTCCGCGGCGGTACGACGACCGAAGTAGGTAGCCTTGGACTCGTCCTGGGCAGTCTCGGTGATCTTGCCCTGGGCCAGTGCCGGCAGGGTATCGCGCAGCAGGCTGGCGGCGGCGTCACGCAGTTTGTGGTGCAGGGTCAGGGCGGTGTCGCTGCGCTCGATGGCTACGCGTTCCTGGGCAATGATGGCGCCGGCGTCGGCGCGCTTGACCATGCGGTGCAGGGTCACGCCGGTTTCGGTTTCGCCCTTGACCAGCACCCAGTTGGCCGGTGCGCGACCACGGTAGCGCGGCAGCAGGGAACCGTGCAGGTTGAACGCGCCCTTGCTGGCAGTGGCCAGCAGCGGCTCGCTCAGCAGGTTGCGGTAATAGAAGGAGAACAGGTAGTCGGGGTTGAGCTTGGCGATGCGCTCGATCCACAGCGGGTGGTTGGCATCTTCCGGGGCGTGCACGGCAATGCCTTTGCGGGCGCAGAGCTGGGCTACCGAGCCGTAGAAGGTGTTTTCCTTGGGATCGTCGGCGTGGGTGAACACCGCGGCAATCTCGTAACCTGCGTTGAGCAGGGCTTCGATGCCAGCACAGCCAATATCGTGGTAGGCGAAGACAACAGCTTTATTGCTCATGGCGAAACCTGATCTGTATGAGTGGAAGTTAAACCGTCGACAGTCACAGCAGGGGCCGGGGCCGCGGGCTGGCTGCGCAAGACTTTTTCGATGAAGAAGCGCGGGCGGGCCCGCACGTCGCTGTACATGCGTCCCAGGTATTCACCCAGAAGACCCATGCCGATGAACTGGCCACCGGTGAACACGAACAGCACCGCGAACAGCACGAAGGTGCCGTCGCCGGCCCAGGTAGCGCCGAACATCAGCCGCAGGATGATCAGCATCAGGGCGAACAGCGCGCCGACCCCGGCCATGCCGAAACCGATGATGCTCAGCAGCCGCAGCGGCGTGGTGGTCATGCAGGTGACCAGGTCGAACATCAGGTTGATCAGGCGCATCGGGCTGTACTTGGAGTCGCCGTGCTCGCGCTCGGCGTGCTCTACCAGCACCTCGGTGGTATGCCGGGCAAAGCTGTTGGCCAGGATCGGGATGAAGGTGCTGCGCTCGGTGCAGGCGAGCATTGCGTCGATGATGGTCCGGCGATAGGCCCGCAGCATGCAGCCGTAGTCGCTCATGGCCACACCGGTGGAGCGCTGCACGGCGAGGTTGATCAGCTTCGACGGCCAGCGGCGGAAGGCCGAATCCTGGCGGTTGTTGCGCACGGTGCCGACCACGTCGTAGCCGAGCTCGGCCTGGGCCACCAGGCGCGGAATTTCTTCCGGCGGGTTCTGCAGGTCGGCGTCGAGGGTGATCACCACGTCGCCGCGGCATTGCTCGAAGCCGGCCATGATCGCCGCGTGCTGGCCGTAGTTGCGGTTGAGAATCACCGCCACCACCGGGCTGCCTTCGCGTTCGGCGGCTTCTTGCAGGATATTCGCCGACTGGTCGCGACTGCCGTCGTCCACCAGGACGATTTCAAACTCGTGCTTGAGCTGGCGGCAGGCCGCTTCGGTGCGGCGCAGCAGCTCGGGCAGGCTCTGTTCTTCGTTGTAGACCGGAATGACGATCGACACGAACTGAATTGGGTAAGGTTTCAAAGGCTTCAGTCCAGGAGGTTTTCAATGGCACCGGCAACCCGTTCGACATCGTCGAGGGTCATGTCCGGAAACAGTGGAATCGAGCATAGCCGCGCCGAGTTCCATTCGGTATGGGGCAGATGCACTTCGGGGAAGCGCTGTCGGTAGTAGGTATGCAGGTGCGTCGCGATGAAATGGATGCCGGTGCCGATGTTCTGCTCCTGCAAGCCCTTCATGAAGGCGTCGCGGTCCAGGCCGCAGCGTTCGGCGTCGATGCGCAGGATGAACAGGTGCCAGGCGTGCTGTTGTGGGTACTGGGGCAGGTGCAGAGGCTGCACCGGCAGGCCTTGGAGGCGCTCCAGGTAAGCCTTGGCCAGGACTTCGCGCTTGGCGTTGATCTCGTCCAGGCGCTGCAGCTGTACCAGGGCAATGGCGGCGTTCATGTCCGCCAGGTTGTACTTGAAGCCGGGCTCGATCACCTGGGCCTGGGGCTTGCGCCCGTGGGTCATGCGGTCGTAGGCGTCGACACCCAGGCCATGGAACTTGAGCATGCGCACCCGGTTGGCCAGGGCTTCGTCATCGCTGACGAACATCGCGCCCTCGGCGCAGGTCATGTTCTTGATGGCGTGGAAGGAGAAAATCGCCGTGCCCCGGGCGCCGATGGCCCGGCCGCGGTAGGTGGTGCCGGCGGCATGGGCGGCGTCTTCGATCACCGGGATGCCGTGCCTGTCCGCCAGGGCGTACAGCGGATCCAGGTCGAAGGCGGCGCCGGCGTAATGCACCGGAATGATCGCCTTGGTCCGTGGGGTGATGGCCGCTTCGATGCTGGCCGCGTCGCTCATCAGGGTGTCGGGGTCGACATCGACGAACACTGGGGTCGCCCCCAGCAGGCAGATCATGTTGGCGGTGGAAACCCAGGTCTGGGACGGGGTGATCACCTCGTCGCCAGGACCGATACCCAGTGCCAGCAGGGTGATGTGCATGGCGCCGGTGGCCGAGGACAGGGCCACGGCATGTCGGGCGCCGACGCGTTCGGCGAACTGTTGTTCCAGTTCCTGGTTTTTCGGGCCGGTGGTGATCCAGCCGGAGCGCAGAACCTGCTCCACTGCAGCTATCTCTTCGTCGCCAATACTCGGACGCGAGAAGGGAAGGAAAGCCTGGTTCATGGTTACCTCGGGTTTAGCTAATGCCGGAAATACGGGGTCTTGCGAGTGAACGGACGGTTCATGGAAAGCGGGGAGGTCATGCAGTCATCAAGGCACATCCAGTGATTGAGCCAGCGGGGCATTCCATGCAGCACATGAGTAAAGACTATGTTTGTGAAAAGTAAATGTGGATCAAGGTGTTATCTTTGCAACCTGAGAAAAGACTGCACTCGGAGGGCGAGCCGTCGGGGGCTGAGATTAAGCGGAAAAATGTGAAACGAATATGAAAAATAAGGTAAAAGTCCGTTTTTCTGCGAGCCAGACAGCCAGCGTTCAGTTTATGTGCATGGGTGGCCGTCAATTGAATTCCGGCCACTGTTTTAGCCGCTTTTCGGCGGATGTTGAAGAGGGTAACCGCAGACTTTTTTCTTGCGGGTCGGGGTGCTACCCAGTGCAACCGGTTTCCGGGGGAGGATCCTGATGCCATTCGCACCTGGCGCCTGCAGCGCCAATCCCCTCAACCTGTACCTGACCCGCCTGGCGCCCTCCAGCCAGACGACCCTGCGCTACGTGCTGCAGGATGCCGCCGACCGCCTGGGCTATGAAGACCTCAACCTGGAGGACATTCCCTGGCACCAGTTGCAGCCCGAGCAGGTCACGGCCCTGGTGGCGACCTTGCGCCGCGACGGTTATGCCCCCAGTACTTCCTCGCTCTACGTCAACGCCCTGCGCGGGGTGTTCAACGAAGCCTGGCGCGCCAGCCTGATCAGCTACGACCACCTGTTGAAGATGCGCTCGGTGAAGGCCATGGGCGGCACGCGCCTGTCCCGGGGGCGCAACCTCAGACGCGGGCTGATCCAGGAACTGATGGCCGTCTGTGCCGCGGACCCGCGCCCCCAGGGCGTGCGCGACGCGGCGATCATCGCCGTGCTGTACGGCTCGGGTATGCGCAAGTCGGAGTCGGTGAACCTGGACCTGGCCCAGGTGGACTTCGCCCAGCGCAGCCTGCAGGTGCTGGCCAAGGGCAACAAGCAGTTGATCAAGTACGCCCCGACCTGGGCCTTCGACAAACTCCAGGCCTGGCTGGACCTGCGTCGCGCAGACTTGCCGGCGGGCCTTGAGGACGACGGCTTTCTGTTCAACCGGATCCGCCGTGGCGGTCATATCACCCGCGAGCGCATCACCAAGCACGCTATCTACTACATCGCCCGGCAGCGCGGCGCCCAGGTCGGCGTGCGGATCATGCCCCACGATTTCCGCCGTTCATTCATCACCCGAGTGATCGAGGAACACGACCTGTCGATTGCCCAGAAGCTGGCTCACCACACCAATATCCAGACCACCGCCAGCTATGACATGCGCGACGACAACGAGCGGCGCCGGGCCATTGATCGTTTCGACCTGTAGCGCGACATGTTCAGGGCAGGCTTGGCGTGAGTTGCCCGCAGAGGTCCCAGACTTCCACTATCTTCGCGTATTCGAGCCCATGGCTCGTGTCGCTCTGCAACCAGTCCTCGAAGGCCTGGCGCTCGGCCAGGCTGCAATCGGCCTCGCGCAGGCGTACGCACCAGTGCGCGGCCTGCATCATCAGCACGTGCTCTGCTTGATGGGTGGCATCAGTCATCGTTCATTCCTTGTCCAGCGTGGCAGCGGCGAGGCCCCAGTATCGAGGCAATAGCGACGCGAAACCATGATCGACGACAGCATCCTTGGCTCAAGCCTCGGGGCTGCTGCCCAGGACATGGGCATGCCCCAGGGTGCGAATGCGCACCCGGCTGCCGGGGGCCGGCGCCTGCAATCCGGAACTGCGTACCGGCAACAGCTGTTCATGCCCCGCGGCGCTGGTCACGCCGATGCTCAGGGTGCAGGTGTTGCCGGCGAAGTCGCACTCCCTGACCACGCCCTGACAACTGTCTGTGCAATCGCCGTCATCGACCAGCACCTGCAATTGCTCGGGGCGCAGCATGATCTGCGCCGGGCCCTGGAGCGTTGCATCGCGGACCGGCACCAGGCCCAGGTCGCATTCCGCCAGGCCCTGGTCCAACCGCGCCGGCAGCAGCACGGCATCGCCTAGAAACAGCGCGGTCTGGGCATCCCGTGGGTGCTGGTACAGCTCCAGCGGCGCGCCGGCCTGGACCAGCCGGCCCTGACGCATCACTGCCAGCTGGTCAGCGAAAGACAGGGCTTCAGCCTGGTCATGGGTGACCAGGATGGTGGTCACGCCGGCCTCGGCCAGCAGTCGTGCCACGGCCTTGCGCATCGAGGCCCGCAGGCCGGTGTCCAGGGCCGAGAAAGGCTCGTCCAGCAGCATCAGCCGCGGGCGTTGGGCCAGGGCCCGGGCCAAGGCCACCCGTTGCTGCTGGCCGCCGGACAGTTCATGGGGCCAGCGCGCCGCCATGCTCCGGTCCAGGGCCACCATGTCGAGCAACTCGGCAATGCGCTGCTGCTTGTCCCCGTGGGGCCCGGTCAGGCCAAAGCCGATGTTGGCCGCCACGCTCAGGTGCGGAAACAGCGCGCCGTCCTGCGGCACATAGCCGATCAGGCGCCGATGGGCCGGCACCGCGCCCTGGTCGTCCACCAGCACCTGGCCATTGAGGGTGATGCACCCACGGTCGGGATATTCAAAGCCGGCGATCATCCGCAGCAAGGTGGTCTTGCCGGAGCCCGAGGGCCCGACAATCGCCGTGCGGCTGCCCGCCGGCACGCTGAGGCTGATGTTCTGCACCGCCGGGGCGCCGCCGAAGGATTTGTGCACTGCGTGAAGTTCGAGAGCGTTCATCGGCCCGCCGTACGTCTGGATTGGTGATAGAGAAGGCCGGTCAACGGCAGGGACAGCAGGATCATGATCAAGGCGTAGGGCGCTGCCGCCGCGTAGTCGATCTCGCTGGTTCTGGCCCAGAAGCCGGTAGCCAGGGTCCGGGTGCCATTGGGCGCCAGCAGTAGGGTGGCGGTCAGTTCATTGCTGATGGCCAGGAACACCAGGGCCGCGCCGGCCGCGACGCCCGGTGCGGCCAGACGCAGGGTCACGCGCCACAGCGCCTTAAACGGCGTGCGCCCCAGGCTGCGGGCGATGTTTTCCAGCTCCACCGGCGCCTGGGCGATGCCGGCGCGCAGGCTGACCAGGGCGCGAGGCAGGAACATCAGCAGGTACGCCAGCAGCACGGTGATGCTGGTCTGGTAGATCGGCCGGGCGTATTTCACAGTAACCGTTACCAGGGCCAGGGCGACGACGATGCCGGGCAGGGAACTGGTGACGTAGTTGCAGCTTTCCAGGACCCGCAGCAGGCGCCCGGGAGCGCGGATCGACAGCCAGGCCACGGGAATCGCCGCGCAGGTGGTGAGCAACGCCCCCAGGCTAGCCAGCATCAGAGTCTGTTGCAGGCTGGGCAGCAGCTCCGGCGCCTGCCAGACCTCAAGGCCGCCGGACAGCAGCCAGTTGCCCAGGGTCAGCAGCGGCACTCCCAGGGCCAGGGCGCAGGTCAGCACCGGCAGGCACAGCGCCGCGAGCCGTGTTGCGCCGCGCAAGGTCTGCAGGCGTTGCGCGCGCGGGCTGCCGGAGCCGACCCGGGCGTAGCGCGCCTGGCCACGGCTGGCGGACTCCGTCGCCAGCAGCGCCAGGCAGCACAGCACCAGCACACTGGCCAGCATGTTGGCCGCCGGGCCGTTGTAGGTGGACTGGAACTGGTCGTAGATGGCTGTGGTGAAGGTGTCGAAGCGGATCATCGCGTACAAGCCGTACTCGGCCAGCAGGTGCAGGCCCACCAGCAATGCACCACCGCCAATCGCCAGGCGCAATTGCGGCAGCACCACCCGCAGAAACAGCGCCCGGGGCCTGAGCCCCATGGATTCGGCGACATCTTCCAGGGCCGGATCAAGACGCCGCAGGGTGGCTGACACCGGCAAGTAGATAAACGGGAAATAGGCGATCACCGACACCAGCACTGCCGCTGGCAGGCCGTGCAGCGAGGGCGCCAGGCTGACCCAGGCATAGCTGTGGACGAACGCCGGCACCGCCAGTGGTGCCACCGCCAGCAGCGACCAGGCACGCCGCCCGGGCAGGTCGCTGCGTTCGGTCAGCCACGCCAGCGCCACCCCCAGCAGCACGCACAGCGGCAACGTCAGTACCAGCAGCAACAGGGTATTGCCCAGCAACTCCGCGACCCGTGGCCGCAGCAGCAACTGGCTGATGGTCGCCCAGCCGGTCTGGATCGAGATGCCGATGACAAACCCCAGGGGCAGCAGGGCCAGCAGCGACACCAGCAGCGCCGCGCCGAGCAGCCAGGGCGGCGAGCGCCGTCCCTGGCCCTGGCGGCGATAACCGCTGCAGGTCGCGACAGCGCCCCGGGGCATTTGCGCAGCGGGCGTGCGTGACAGATTGTCGGCCATGGTTTACAGGAGACCGGCCTGGGTCATCAGGTCCACGGCTTGCTTGCTGTTGAGCTTGGCGGCGTCGACTTTGGGGGCTTCCAACTCGGCCAGAGGCACCAGCTTGGGATTGGACTGGGCGCCCAGGCCCACCGCGTATTCGAAGGAGTTGCCGTTTTTCAGCACAGCCTGGCCCTTGGCGCTGGTGATCCACTTGAGGAAGGCCTGGGCCTGCTCCTGGTGCTTGCTGGATGCCAGTACCGCGCCGCCGGACAGGCTGACGAAGGCCCCCGGGTCCTGATGCTTGAAGTAGTGCAGGGCGGTGTTCTTGCTGTTCTCGCCAGTCTTGGACTGGTCGACGAAGCTGTAATAGTGATAGATCACGCCGCTGTCCACCTGGCCGGCATTGACCGCCTTGAGCACCGCGCTGTTGCCGCGATAGACGCTGGCATTGGCTTTCATGCCCTTGAGCCATTCCAGGGTTGCGGCTTGCCCCTTGAGTTCCAGTACCGCGCTGACAATGGCCTGGAAGTCGGCGCCAGCGGGTGATGCGGCCCAGCGGCCTTTCCACGCCGGGTTGGCGAGGTCCAGCAGGGATTTGGGCAGGTCCGCCGGTTGCAGGCGGGCCGGGTTGTAGACGAATACCGTGGAGCGCGCGGCGATGCCCACCCAGTTGCCGTGGGTCGGACGGTAGGCGGCAGCCACCTGCTCCAGCGTTGCCGGAGCCACCTTGGCGAACAGCCCAGCGTTGTCCACCAGGGCCATGGCCGGCGAGTTCTCGGTGAGGAACACGTCTGCGGGCGAGGCCTGGCCTTCCTGCACCAGCTGGTTGCCCATCTCGCTGTCGTCGCCGTTGCGCAGGGTGACCTTGATTCCGGTGTCACGGGTAAAGCCTTCGACCCAGGCCTTGGTCAGGCCTTCGTGCTGGGCGTTGTACACCAGGATGCCATCGGCATCGGCCGCGTAGGCATGGCCGGCGGTCAGCAAGGCGCCGACCAGCAGGGCGGTTTTGAACAGCGAAGAGGGCGTGAGGGTCATGCTTGGGGCAGCTCCTGGGGTGTTGTTTTTGTCAGGCCTCGGACCGCGCGGTTCGAGGCGTCAGAGAAGGCATCGCGAATCGGCTGAACAATAGGAATCATTTGCATATGAAGTCGCCGGCAATGTAGAGCGGCAAATCAGAAAAAAACGTCAAATTTATGGTGAATTCCCGTGATGGCGGCATTTGCCCGCTGTCCGCTGTCGGCTGCCGTCATACAGAGTGTGATGACGGCCACAGACCGGGGGCCCGGCGCTGCAAGAAGTCCCGGGCAAGTGCCCGGGATTGATTTACAATCGGCGCCGCAGCACCTGCTGGAAATGGAATTGACCGGTCAAACGAGGGAAGCAATCTTGAGCGCCAAACTGTGCAACAACATCAATGCCGTCACCTTTGTCAGTAAATACAAGGCGGCCTGCCAGCCGATCGCCGATCAACTGGACCTGCCGGTGGAAAACATCCTCGGTCTGGCGGCTCAGGAGAGCCAGTACGGGGCGGGGCGGATCGCCCGGGAACTGAACAACTACTTCTCCATGCATGCGCCGGCGCCCTTGCAGATCAGCGCCGAATCGGCCCAGGGCAGCGCCAGCGTCAAGGTGGCGAAGTTCGACTCCTTCCAGAAATCCGCCCAGTCCTTCGCCTTGCGCTATGGCGCCTCGGTGCGCGGCAAGCGCGAACCCATGGAGTTCGCCCAGGCCCTGGTGCGCAGCGGCTACAACAGTGGCGATGCCGCCACCGGCGGGCGCAACGGTTTTGCCGACTACCTGGCAAAGATCATCCTCTCGGTCAGGGGGCGTCTGGCGTGCTGAGCAAAGATCGCCGTTCCTGGCTGCTGGGCCTGACCCTGGCGTGCACCACCCTGGTCGCCTGCGCCGGCGGCACACTGTCGCCGACTCAGGTCAAGGCCACGGGCCTGACCCGCGAACAGGCTCAGGCAGTGCTGCTGGTGGCCCTCAGGCATCAGGACTATCAACTGGACAAGCCCGGGGTGTTCGTCGACGGCGACCTGCAGGACGAGCACGGCCAGCCGCCCCATCCGGGGTACTTCGACTTCAGCCTCGGCTACAACGACCCCAAGGCCGGCGCCACCGAGTACTGGGGGCTGTTCTCGGTGAGCATCGCCACCGGCGATGTCTGGGAAACCAACCTGTGCAAGCGCCTGGACGGTACTGAACTGCAAACCCTGCAAGGGCAGATCATGGCCCGTACCGGCAAGTCCCTGAAGGACGAGCAAGCGCAGCGCCAGGGGCTGGGCTGCGACGAAGGGCAATAAAAGGCCGCCGTCCCGGAGCAGCACCAGGAGCCCCGGGGCGCCGCACGCGCTATCCGGGCAGTTGCAGCAGGGCCGCATACGCCGCGGTGCCGATGGCCGCCGCGGCGAGCAGACCCAGGCTGCCGCCCAGGGTGATGGCGCCGACGATCAGCAGTGAGCCGGCCGCCGCCAAAGGCTCGCGGCCGATTTCGCTGTAGGCGATGTACACCGCGAAATTGAGGAAAACCGCCACGGGCAGTTCCTCTTGCAGGCAGCGTTGCAGGCCCGGTCGCAGGCGAAGGGTGACGAAGGCCGGAATGATGCGCACCAGGCAACTGGTGGTGAACAACGCAGCGATGGTGACCCAGCCAGCCTGGCTCATGATCGGTTCCAGGCCAGGATGACGCTGGTGGCCAGTACGCTGGGGATCCAGAAATACAGGGTGCCGAGCAGCCGGATCAGCACCAGGCTCAGGGTCACGCACAGCGTCAGGCGCAACAGGATCGCCAGGCGCCGCCCGGGGAGCAACGCCAGGCGACGGCGCAGCTGGCTCAGCGCCAGGTACATCAACACCACGCTGGCGGGGTAGCCGAGATTGAGCTCGGAGCTGACCCATTGCGCGGGCAGCGCGCGACCCAAACAGGCCCCGAGTACCCCGGACAGCACCCAGGTGAGGAAAATCGTTGCCCGGATCGTCAACACCGCGGCCGGGCTGTCTCCGTGGGTTTCGGTGGCGTAGGCCTCGTCCCCCAACAGATGGGCCGCCGCGGCCTTGGTCAGCCAGCGGCGGGGCAGCCGCGCCGAAGAGGCGAAGGCCATCGGCAGGTAGCGGCTGTTGAGCGAGGCGCTCACCAGCAACAGGGTGAAGAACCCGGCGCCCGATTGGGCCAAGGGCAGGGCGGCAAACTGGCCGCTGCCGGTGAACCCCAGCAGACCCACCAGGGCCACCTCCAGCAACGACCAGTCGGCGCGGGCCGCCAGCACGCCAAACAGCATGCTGACCGGAACAATCGCCAGGGCCGTCGGCGTGACCCGGCGCCAGAGGTCCGGCCGGCCGGTAAAAGAATCTGGCTGTGGTTGCTGCTGCATGAATGGCTTGCCCTCCCGGATCTACGCCATGCCGGGCGCTTCAATGCGCTGGCCATCAGGCTTCGAGAGTCTGGGGAAGGGCTGGGGGAACGTCTTGAACGATTGTGCGACTTTGCCGGGCCAATCCCTGGGCCCGGCGGGTGTCAATAGCGGTAGCCGACGTTGACCATCACCGCCGCGGTTCCCAGGACCACCAGCTCGGTGCCTACCGGGCCGTAATGCATGCCGACTGCCGGAATCAGCACCGGCGCCACGCCGAAGTGGTTCAGCGGGATCTTGTCCTTGTAGTCGCCCTTGTAGCCCTCGATCAGGCCGCCGCTGAGCTTGGCGTAGACCGGCCAGTCGGCGCTCTCCCAGGCCTTGCCGACGTAGGCGTAGTAGGAGCGCTGGGAGAAGGAGTTGCGGAAGGTGCTCACGCCCCACAGCTCACCGTCGGCGTAGTTGCGTTCCAGGCCGATCAGGTCCTGGTGGTTGTTGTGGTCGGGGTCATTGCGCCAGTGGTTGGTGTAGACGCTGGTCTGCACGTACCAGAAGTCCTGCTGCTGATCGGCGTGGGTACTCCCGGCAGCGCCGAGCAGCAGGGCCGCTATGAGGGCCTTCAGCGCGTGGCGGCTGGGCGTGGACTGGCGGCTGGGCGGGGCTTCAAACATCAGAGTCATCATCTTTCCCTGCCGTAACGGCAGTTGCGCCCCCTCGGAAATCAAGGGGGGGAGGGGGCGGCGAAAGTACCACTCGGGCTTTCGACCGATCAATTACTCAACTGTTGCTTTATCTATCTGCGCCTCGATGCGCTGGATCAGATAAGGGTAGAACGGGTTGGCGGTCAGGCGCATCAACTCGTCCATGGGCACCACCAGCACTCCGCGTTCGCCCCGGGCCGCCAGGGTGCCCAGGTGCACCCCGAAGTCTTCACGGGGGCTGGGCTGGGTGCCGTACAGGCCATCGTCGATCGGAAAGGGCAGCGCCACATGGGACAGGGAAAACACCCCAGGCGGGTAGGCCAGCTCCAGGGGGCGCCGGCTGCTCTCCAGGCTCAGGGCGAGCTGGCTGAGCTCCTGCAGCTTGGCATTGCCCGAGCCCTCGTTGCTGAGGATCCGCGTCGTGTAGTTGCGTGGCGCCGGTGGCAGCAGGTTGGCCAGGGAGGTGACGCTGGCCGTATCCAGCAGCCCCTCGAAGTCGCGGTCGCGGTTGAGGTCGAAGATCACCAGCTCGCTACCGTTGGCCGGCAGTTGCCGATACAGGCCGTTGACCACCGCCGGGGTACTGACCGTGGCATCGGTCAGCGACTGGAAGCCGAGGATCGGCGGCAGCCGGGCCAGGCGTGGATCGTCTGTCAGAACCTGCAACTGCTGTTGCAGGGCATCGGTCAGCAGCCATGACTGGCGCGCGGCATTGGCCGGAAACGAGTTGTACTTGAACGGGTTGTATTCGGGCCGCAGGTTGAGCCACGCCGCCTTGCTGAAGGCCGGAAGCACCGCAGGCAGGGCGGCCAGCCCGGCAAACCGCGCGGACGCGGCGACGCCGATCATCGGTGAAATCAGCACCAGGCGCTGGGCCTGGGGCAATTGCGGGTCGTTCAAGGCATCCAGGGCGTACTTGACCGCCAGCGCGCCACCGTTGGAATAGCCCACCAGATGCAGTGGCGCCGGCGCCGGCACCTCGGCCCGGGCGGTACGCAGGGCCAGCCGGGTGGCCGCCAGCCAGTCCTGCCACCTTGCATCGGTGAGCCCCGCTGGCACCGTACCGTGGCCCGGCAGGCGCAGGCCGATGGCCAGGTAGCCGTGTTCGACATAGCGCTGGGCGACATGCCGCAGGCTGTAGGGTGAATCGGTCAAGCCATGCAGCAGCACCACCACGCCTCGCGGCTTACCCGCCGGGCGCAGCAGGTAGGAACGGTTCCAGTCGGTGGCGAAGTGCGGTGGGTAGACCCGGCTGTCCTTGCGGTAACGGTTGAAGGGCGGCACCTGGGAAGGGTCCAGGGTGTCGCTGACTTCGCGCTCGACTTCGGCGAACACCCGTCCCTCGGCCTGCAGCCAGGTTGCCCAGTCGGCCCGATCGATCTGCTCGATGCTCAATTCGTGGGGCACCCGCAGGTGCCAGGGTTGCAGCGCCGGGCCCCGTTCGCTGTCGTAGGCTCGCCACGCCAGCAGGGTCAGGCCGGCCACGCCGACGATCAGTGCGCCACGCTTGAGCAGGCGCGCCAGGACGGGGGCGATCATGAGCCGCTACTCGGTTGCGCGTAGCGGATGCGGTGCGTGGCGGGGGAGGACGACAAAGACATGCTGGACCATTGAACCAAGGGCAAGTGGGAGATCGCCGTGGCGACCGGGCAAGCATAACAGGGGCATGGGTTGGTGGCCGAGGACGCCGGCACCTTCGCCTGGCGCGCTGCACTTGTGGTGTAATCCGCGGCCAGCGCCACAGCACCGGGAAACCTCCAGATGCACGAATCCGCCCGTCACATCATCGATCTGTACCAGCGTCATGCCCTGGCCTGGGACCGCTTGCGCCAGGCCGACACTGGGGCCTTCGCCCAGGAGCGGCTATGGCTGGAGCGCTTTCGCCAGGTCATGGGCGCAGGCCGCGAGGTACTGGACCTGGGCTGTGGCGGCGGCGAGCCGGTGGCGGGCTATCTGCGCGAGCATGGCTATGCACTCACCGGCGTCGACAGCTCTGCAGCCCTGCTGCACCAGTGCCGTCAGCGCTTTCCCGAGCAGCGGTGGCTCCACGCCGACATGCGCGGGCTGGCCCTGGATCAGGACTTCGCCGGCATCCTCGCGTGGAACAGCCTGTTCCACCTGAGCCCGGACGATCAGCGCGCCATGTTCGCGGTGTTCGAGCGCCATGCGGCCCCGGGCTGTGCCCTGCTGTTCACCAGTGGTCCGGCGGCGGGGGAAGCCATTGGTCAGTTCCAGGGGGAGGCGCTGTACCACGCTAGCCTCGATCCCGGGGAGTACTGCACCTTGCTCGACACCCATGGGTTCGAGGTGGTGCAGCACGTCAGTGAAGATCCACAGTGCTGCGGCTTCACCGTGTGGCTGGCGCGGGCGCTGGATTACTCATGAAAAAACCGGCCCATTGGGGCCGGTTTTCAAGTGGGGGGTCTTAGTGCTGCATCATGCTGTGGTCCGGCGCATCCAGTGCCCGGGCCTCGGCGTCAACCTTGATCGACTCCTTCTCGCCCTTGGCGTTTTCCACGATCAGGGTCAGCGGCACCTTGTCACCCACCTTGATCTGGCCGGTCAGCTCCATGAGCATCACGTGGTAGCCGTGGGTGTCCAGGCTGACCTTCTTCCCGGCTGGCAGGGCGATGGCGTCCACTTGCTGCATGCTCATCACGTCGTTGTGCATGCTCGACTGATGGATCTGCACGTTCTTGGCCACAGGCGACTGCACGTCGACCAGCTTGCTGTCGCTGCTGGCGGTGAGGTCCATGAAGGCGCCGCTGGCGTGCTGGCCAGGGACGGTGGCGCGGACCCAGGCGTTGTCGACCTGGGTCGCGGCGCTGGCGGTGCCGGCCAGGCCCAGCAGAGAGATCAGCAGCAGGGCGGATTTAAGGCGCGACGGGCGCTGGTGGGCATTCATTAACAAACCTCCATGACGGTGAGCAGGTCTTCCGCGCACTCTTGGGCGGTAAGGGACTGGGACAGCCCCAGGCGCAAGGTGCCCCGGGAGTCGTAGACGAAACTGGTGGCGGTATGGGACAGGGTGTAGGTCGAGCCGCTGGGGATCTTTTCGTAGAACACGCCGAATTCCTTGGCGGTGGCCGCGGTTTCTTCCAGGCTGCCGTACAGCGCCTCGAAGCTCGGGTCGAAGGCCTTGACGTAGGCGTCCAGCACCTCGGGCGTGTCGCGCTCCGGGTCCAGGGTGATGAACACCACCTTCAGGCGCTCGCCGTCGCGGCCCATCAGCTTCTTGGCCTGCGCTGCGCGGGCCAGGGTCGTGGGGCACACGGCCGGGCACTGGGTGAAGCCGAAGAAGATCATCGGCATCAGGCCGCGGTAGCTGGACAGCGACTTGGTTTCGCCCTGGGAATCGGTGAGTTTGAAGGTGCGGCCGAGAATCTGATTGCTCAGGTCCTTGCCGTACTTGAAGGACAGTCGGGGACTGTTGTCGCAACCGGCGAGCAGGCCCAGGCCGAGCACCCCGGCGCTGGTGAGCAGGGTGCGGCGAGTCAGCAGAACACTCATGAAATAACGCCCTTTGAACAGCCAGACAGGCAAAAACCCGCGCATGGTAACAAACCGACGAGAGCCGCGGCGGGCTAATTGGACCGATGCCTGCGGCCATCGGTCGCAGGCGGGCTAGGGCTCACCGGCAAGCTCGCCGCGTGGCGTCTAGCTTTCCAGGGCGGCTACCTGCACCAGCGCGCGCACGGCGCTGCGAGTGGCCTGGGTCAGGGGCTGAGGCAGCCGATCGAGCTCGAACCAGGCCACCTCGCTGTGCTTGTGCGGCTCGCAATTACGCGGCGCCATGGCCGGGGCCGATGCCAGATAGACCGGCGAAACCCAGTGTTCCTGGCGCAGCGGGTCGATCTGATCAACCACGCACAGCAGGCTGACGCCTTGCAGGGTCAACCCCAGCTCTTCGTGGATTTCCCGGCGCATGGCTTGCTCCACCGGCTCCAGCCAGTCGACCTTGCCCCCGGGCAGGCCCCAGCAACCGGCCTCGGGATCACCCAGGCGCTTGACCAGCAGCAACTGGCCGTCACGGACAATCGCGACACCGCACCCCAGGCGTGGCTGTTGTTGCATGGCAGGTTCTCCTTGCGCTCGAAAAGTGGGACTGGCACCGCAGCCCCCCCGGCAGCCCCGATCACTGTTGCGACACTACCGGCAGCGGCATCGCGGCAGATTATTGCTTTGTTGTTTATTTGTAATGACAGCTCCGGGCCACGGCTCGCGGGCGCGATTTCAATGGCGCCACAGCGTCGCGCCTAGCACCAGCAGCGCCAACAGGATCAAGACAACTCCGGTGCCTCGTTCCAGCCAGGGCAAGGCGCGGGCGAACCGCTCGCGCACCCGGCGGTTGCCGATCGCCAGGGCCACCAGCAGGTCCCAGAGCAGCACCGCGCTGAACATCCACAGGCCGTAGACCAGTTTCCAGCCGGCGCTGGTCTGCGCGCCCACCAGGGAAGCCAGGCTGACATAGAACAGCGCGTTCTTCGGGTTGAGAATGCCGGAGAGAAACCCCATGCCCAGGCCGCGTCGCCAGCTGGCGCGGCCCAGCGCCCGGGTTTCGCCGTTGCTGTCTACCGCAGCCAGGGAACTGGCCCCGGCATGGCGGATAAACAGCCAGCCCATGTACAGCAGGTAACCGCACCCGGCCAGCTGGATGCTCAGGAATAGCGGACCGTCGGCCCGAAACACCGAAACCCCGGCGAAGGCCAGGACGATGAACACACCGTTGGCCAGGGCGATGCCCAGGCAGGCGCCGGTGGCCGCGCGCCAACCGGCGGCCATGGACATGCGCGCCACCAGGAAGAAATCCGGACCGGGGGAGAGCAGGGCGAGAAAGTGCGCGGCGGCGACCAGCAGGAACTGTTGCAGCATCGGTAGGACTTCCAGTGACTTGATAGCCCGGAAGTCTGCGCTGCCCCAAGGTCAGCGGTATTGAAGAAAATTGCGCCGCCTCAGGCCTTGTAAAGCCCCGGGGTGACGCCGACGTGGGCCTTGAACACCCGCTGGAAGTGCGCCTGATCGGCAAAACCCAGGCGCTGGGCCAGGTTCGCCGAGGTTTCCCCGGCCTGCAGCGAGGAGCGGGCCTGGATGATTCGCTGGTTCAGCTGGTAGGCGTGGGGCGTCAACCCGGTGGCGCTGCGGAAGGCGCGGATCAACTGATAGCGGCTGATGCCGGCCAGTTCCGCCAGTTGCTCCAGCGCGTTGCTCTGTTCCGGGTCGTGCTGCAGGTAATCCATGACCCGACGCACCGCGGCACTGGCCCGGGCGGGGTCCGCTGCGAGGGCGATCACCGGTTGCTCATGGGCGGCAAAGCCACCGATGAATTCAATCAGCGCGGCCTCCTTGTCCTGCCAACTGCAGGTAGAGAACAGCAGGTGGTTGAGCCGACAGAAGCGCTGGTACAGATCCTCATCCTGGCTCAACAGCACCTGGTTCAGCGGGCACGGCGCGTTTTGCTGCATTTCCTGGCGCACCGCTTCGACCCAGCGCGGGTCCAGGTGCAGCATCTGGTAGCTCCAGGCGTGGTTGGGTAAAGGGTTGCAGGCGTGGGCGCAATCGGCCGGGACAAACACCACGCTGCCTGCCTGAATCAGGGTCGGGCCCTGGGCTGCGCCACTGAACAGGCTGACGCCACGGTCTACGGCGCCGATGGAGATCGTCGGATGGCTGTGGGCCTTGTAGTTGGCGCGGCTGTCACAGGCCCGCCGGCTTTCGACGTAGGGCAGCTTCGCATCGCGCCAGAATTGCGTTGAAGCAGTCATGGCGGTTTCGCAGTGGGGGCGAGCGGGTGGCTAGGCTAACAGGCCGGGGCGGGCAGGGGCCAGCGTGGTTGAGGGGCAGTCAGCCGGCGCCTGTGGCAGGGCGGCGGGAGAAAAAACGATTCCGCTTAGAACGTTTATTTCTGTGAGTTATGTCGATAGTTGTTTTGCTTATATCTAAAACCAGCGGAACAACGCTGAACAAGCGACCTTATCCGTCATGTAATGCGATCTGCAGCTATAACGGATACAGCCGTGCGCCGGACGCTGAAAAAACTGCCCAAACAGCAAGCGTTGCTGCTGGACCGGCCTCTTGCCGGACCGGCGCCGGTCCTTAGAATCCGCTCCATCCGCTTCATTCAACTATCGATACTTCAGGGAACAGGATCATGATGAACGCCATGCAGATGCCAATGAACTCCACCATGCCGATGATGCCAATGATGGGCATGCCGATGATGATGGCGACCATGAGCTGCGAAATGCTCGAAGACGGCATGCAGTGCAAGATGATGCCGGCAGCGGGCATGGACATGGCCATGTTCAAGAACAGCTGCGAAATGATGCAGATGATGATGAACTGCGGCATGCCGATGATGATGCACTGCGGCAACATGAGCATGATGTGCATGTCGCAGATGGCGATGGCCATGCCGATGATGAACATGATGATGCCGATGCCCATGATGGGCATGCCGATGCCATCGATGAAGTGCGTGATGGAATGCACCCCGATGGCCGATGGCATGCTGTGCAAGCTCATGCCCATGGCCGGCATGAACATGGACATGATGAAGAACTGCTGCGCCCTGATGATGAAGATGATGAACGACTGCAGCATGCCGATGATGATGAGCTGCAATGGCATGCCGATGATGTGCTGCACCTGCTGAGCCAGCAGCCGCGGCAGTAAAAAGCCCGGCGGGGGATGAGTCCCTCGCCGGGCTTTTTATTTGGGCCGGGCCATCAGTCCAGGCGCTCGGGATGGGTCACCACCAGATAGGCCACGGCCTCGCTGTCGGCCGGATTGCGATAGCGATGGGGCTGGTCGGCGTAGAACAGGATCGAATCCCCGGGCGACAGCAGGTAGCGCTCCTCGTTGACGCTGATTTCCAGCACCCCCTGGGCCACCACCAGATTCTCCTGGACGCCGGGGCCATGGCCGGTGGAGTGCTCTTCACCCAGTGGGCTCAGGCGCAACTCATAGAATTCCGATTGCCGGGCCACGTCGAAAGGAAACAGCGCGCGGCTGACGAAGCTGCCATTGGCGCTGACCAGGCGCTTGCTCTGGCTCGCGGTAAGCAACGCCACGCCTTCGAAGGCCCGATTTTCGAGAAAGGCCGCCACCGAAACCTTCAAGCCCCTGGCAATCTTGCACAGCACCTTGATCGACGGCACGCTGCGCCCGGATTCGATCTGCGCCAGCATCGCCCGGCTTACCCCGCACTGGCGGGCCAGGGCATCCAGGGACAGGTGACGCTTGCTGCGCAGGCGCTGCAGGTTCTGCGCGACCTGCTGGGTGCAGGGGTCTTCGTCCTGGGCAGGCTGGGGCGCGAGGTCCAGCAGCGACGAAGCATCGTCGGCCAGAAAGCGCGAGGGGTCTTGAGCGTTCACCCGTGGCGGACTCCATGGCCAGGCTGGGCCTGAATCCACTGCATGGCTTGGCAGGCCGCGTTGCGCGCATAGATTTCCCACATCAGACGTGCCCGTTGCTGAGCCTGTTTACGTTTGCGGTAGCTGGCCAGGTCGATGAGGTTGTCAGGCGTCTGCATGGGGGGGCACTCACTGTGATGACGAGGGGCGGATGAGCTGAGAGTACGTGGATATTCATATAGCCATAAATAATCAATATTTATTTATTAATTCTTTTTTGAACTATATGAGCGCTGGGCCGCGAAAACCGATCAGCCCGGTTGCCTCTGCACAAGGGAGCGCTCCCGCAGCGCTCGACGCCACCTGAGCCGCGCTGCCGGCCTTGGGGCGTTCAAGGCTTTCTTAGCTTATGCGAAAAGAGAATTTCAAAGTGGCTCGTCAAGACCGTTATGGTCTATGAAATTCCCCTGATCCCTGACCAAGGAACCGCCCCATGAACCTTCCACGACGCCTGCGCGCATTGCTCGCCAGTGCCTTGCTCCTCACTCCCCTGGCCCAGGCCAGCGAACCATTGGTGCTGAACATCGGCGATCAGAACTACTACAACATCCGCGCCTCGGTGGAGGCCTCCGGGGTGCTGCAAGGGGCTCCCTACCAGGTCGAATGGAAGCACTTCCAGGCTGCGGCTCCGCTGGCCGAGGCCCTGAGTAGCGGAGCGCTCGACCTGGGGTTTCTCGGTGACTCGGGCTTTCTGTTCCTGGCGGCCAAGCAGGCGCCGGTGAAGCTGATCGGTGTTTCCCGGCAGAACCCGGACACCATCGCCCTGTTAGTGCCCAAGGACTCGCCAGTGAAAAGCATCGCCGACCTCAAGGGCAAGAAAGTCGCCTATTGGCCCGGCGCCTGGAGCCAACAACTGACGCTGCGCGCCCTGGAGCAGGCAGGCCTGCCGGAAAACCATGTGGAGTTCGTCAAGCTCATGCCCATCGATGCCGCGGCAGCCTTGCCCCAGGGGAGCATCGACGCGTTCCCGGTGTGGGAACCCTACATTTCCCAGCAGATCGTGTTCTCCGGTGCGCGTCCGATCCTCTCGGCGCGCAACCTGATGCCCGGGCTCAGTGCCGTGGCGGCGTCCACCGCGGCCATCGACGCCAAGCACGCGGCCATTGCCGACTTTCTCGTGCGCCTGAAAAAGGCCCGGCAGTGGGTCGACACCCATACCGACGAGTACGCCGATCTGTGGGCGAAGAAAGCCAACCTCGACCAGAACGTCTCTCGCCACTGGTTGCGCCAGGCCCACCTGACCCTGGGCCCGGTGGACCCGCAGGCGGCCTCGGACCTGCAGGGCACGGCGGACTTCCTGTTCAAGGTCAAGGCCTTGCCCGCGCCTTTGGTCACCTCGCCGCTGATTGATCATTCGTTCCAGCAAGCCTTGGCGGATTGATTGCCGTTTGTTCCAGGCGCGGTCGTGCCAGCCAACATCGGTCGCCAGCGTGCCGCGCAGGGCAGGGGCGCTGACTCAAGCGTTCTGCCGGCGCGAAATCCCTCTTGTTGCATGCGCGCTCAACTCGGGCGCCAGGTCCAGTGAGCGCCGAGAGAAAAGCCAGGGCTGCCTATACTGCAATCCGGGTTTTGCTCAACGCGCCACGACCAGCAACAGGAGTTGCCATGAACTTCAAGGAAATCGCTTACGAGCAACATGGATCCGTAGTGGTCATCCGCTTCAATCGCCCCGAGCAGCGCAACTGCATCGGCCCCGTGACCCACCTTGAATTGATCGACGCCTGGAGCCGTTTTCGCGACGACGACACGGCCCTGGTCGCGATCATTACCGGCACCGGTGACCGGGCCTTTTGTGCCGGCGGCGACCTCAAGGCCGCCGCACAACTGGTGCCGTCGAATCCCGAGGAAATGGCCGCCCATGAGCGTGGCGAGCGCCCCGGCATCATTGGCCCCAGTCGCTGGGTCGATGTCTACAAACCGGTGATCGCCGCGGTCAATGGCGTGGCTTATGCGGGGGGCCTGGAGTGGGCCTGTTTTGCCGACCTGCGCATCGCCGAGGAGCATGCATCCTTTGGCGTCACCTGCCGCCGCTGGAACATCGGCCTGGCGGACGGCGGCACCCAGCGCCTGCCACGGATTGTCGGCATGGGCCGGGCCATGGAGCTGATCCTCACGGGCAAGGTGATCGATGCCCAGGAGGCTTACCGCATAGGCCTGGTCAACGAAATAGTGCCCAGCGGGCGCTCCCTCAAGCGAGCCCTCGAACTGGCCCAGCTGCTGGCCGGGCTACCGCAACCGGCGATGCGCTCGGACAAGGAAGCGGCCATCCGCGGTTACGGACTGCCCCTGGCCGAGGGCCTGAAGATCGAGGCCCAGTGCTTCAACCGTTCGATCCACACCCCGCAAACCCAGGAAGGGCTGCGCCAGTTCATCGAGCGTGATCACCCTGATCGCAGGATCCGGCCCGGGCCGGGCATGGCCAGGGACTGAGCCCCGCCCGGCCAGGGGATTCAAGCCTGGCCGCGCAATGCCCGGCAGGCTTCTGCCAGGGCGGCGCGCAACGCCTGGCACAGGCGCTGGGGATCGCCATCCTGGCGAAACCCCTCGACCTGACGCTGCAATTCGACGAAACACCGGCCCTCGGCACTACGGGCCAGGCTCAGGCGCGGATCGGGCTGGACATAGCGCGGATCGTCCGGTGCCAGGTACAGGCCATTGAGGTTCTGGTAATCGGCGTCGATCCAGGCGTACAGGTGATGTTCGAAGCGCTCGGCAAACCGATAGCGACCAAAGTCCATCACCTGCAATTGCAACGGCGCCACACCGGGCACCCCGGCCAGTTGCACATTGACCCCGTCGATCAGCAACGGCTGCCCTCGGTTGGCGCTCATCAGGCGTTGCAGCGTCCCGGCCACCTGGGCGCTGATCGGTAGTTCCTGCTCATCACGCCTGACCTGCAGTTCGCCGTTCTCCTGGCACACATGGAAGCGCACCGCGCCACAGCTGCTGGCGGTCAAGCCATAACGCCGCAGCAGGAGTTCGGCCTGCATCAGCGCGCCGGCCAGTTCGGGGCCCTGCCAGTAGCGCTGCCACTGGCAGCGCGGGCGGGTGCAGGCCCGGCGCAACAGCAGCACCGCCGGTTCCGCGGCACGCCCGTCATGCCACAAGGCGTCGAAGCCCAGGTCGATCAGGGCATAGGCCGGCAATGGCGTGATCGCCGCTCCGGCGTGGCTCATGGCGGCGTAGACCAAGTGCTCCATCAGCACTTCGTGCACCGCCTCGGCCAGGGTCAGCAGGCCGTTGGAGTGGGGCAACTGTGGGGCTTCGTCCGGCGGCACGCCAATGCCCTTGATGTCGAACAGCACCTGCTCGCTGGCCGGCGCGCACAGCACCGCGGCGCGACCATAGCGCGGCGGACGCCAGCCCGTTACCCGGCGGTTATCCAGGGCAATCGGGGTGTTGATGCCTTGGGCCGCCGCCTGGCTGGTGGATATATAAGCGGCGTTGCGCAGCAGCCAGCGGTCGATGGCCACCGGCAGGGGCTCCCCCGGCGCCTGTTCCCAGGGGGCGTCGAAGTCGGCGCGCAGCGCCGGGTAGTTGGCGAACAGCACCCGCGCACCGGCCACCCCGAGCAACTGCTCCGAGCTTAGCGTCTGACCGCTCTGGGCATAGTCGGCCAGTTGTTGCACCCGCGGGCCGGGGGCGAAAGGCCGGTTCAGATCGTGCAGGTCTTGCCAGGCGGGGCTGTTCATCGAGCGTCTCCGATCCAGGCGGCCAGGCGCCCGGGGTGGTCGAGGGCGGCGATCGGGTCCAGCAGGACCCAGTTGCGGCGCAGTTCCAGGCTGGCTTGCGGTCCATGGGCCACCTCGCCACGGCCGCGCAGCATCGGCAGTTCCCGCAGCGCGCCGGCCGCCGGGGCGCAGACCCCCAACGCTTCGGCGTGGGGGCTGTGGCGCAGGCGCTCGAACAACGGCGGTTCGCGGGTGCGGATCGCAAGGTATTGACCGTTGGGCAGCGCCGCTCCGGCCCCGGCCCCGGCCCAGGGCTCAAGGCCGGCATCGCGCAAGCGCGCCAGCAGCCCGGGCATCTGCTGTTGCAGGCGCTGGCTACGGGCCTGGGCCCGGGCGACGGCGGGCATCAGCGCCGGCAGGGCATGGATCGACAGGGCCGGGCTCAAGGCCGGGCGGGCGCGGGAACGCTGGCCCGGCGACCAGACGTCGATATCGCCATCCACCGGCAGGTCGCCGAACAGCGCGCCGCCGCCGCCAATGTCCAGGGCCTTGCCGTGGCCCAGGGAGGTGACCACCAGCGATGCGCCCGGACAGTGCAGTCCCCAGGCCGCGGCGCTGTCTTCGATGATCGGCCGATGCGCGCCGAGCAACTGGCGCAAGGCCGGGATGTCGCAGGGCAAGCCGTATTGATGGACCGCGATCACCGCGTCCAGGCCGTTGACATGGGGCGCCAGCGCCTCACTGCTGAGCAGCAGGTCGGCGGCGTTTTCGATAATCACCGGTATCGCGCCGACATTGAGGACGGCGGCCACCACTTGATGACAGGTAGCGGCCGGAACCGCGACCCGCCAGGTGCCGGTGACCCCCAGTTGGCGCAGCGCCAGTTCCAGCGCCGCGGTGCCGGAACCGACCAGGGCGCCGTGGAGTCGTTGATAGAACTGCGCGAGCCAGGACGAGCACGGCAGCCGATCGGCCTCCCGTGCCCGCCACTGGCCATCGGCAGGATTTGGAACTACTTGCACTTGTCCATGGCGCAAGCGGTGAGGGCCTCGACCTTGCATTTGTCCATGGCGCAGGCGGTCAGGGCCTCGACCTTGCACTTGTCCATGGCGCAAGCGGTGAGGGCCTCGACCTTGCATTTGTCCATGGCGCAGGCGGTCAGGGCCTCGACCTTGCACTTGTCCATGGCGCAGGCAGTCAGGGCCTCGACCTTGCACTTGTCCATGGCGCAGGCAGTCAGTGCTTCGACCTTGCATTTGTCCATGGCGCAGGCGGTCAGGGCTTCGACCTTGCACTTGTCCATGGCACAGGCGGTCAGGGCCTCGGCCCGGGGGCCGCCGATGCGCCAGCTGGTGAACTTGCTCTCCGGCAGCGCGCCGCGCTTGACCACATCCAGATGCAGGGTGCGGGCCTCATGGTCGTTGCATTCGAGCAGGATCTCGTCCTCGGCGACCGCGAAGTGATCGTGCAGCAGGCAGAGTCCGAAGCGATCCAGGTTGCCGTGGCGCTCCAGTAGCTCATGCAGGTCATTGATGAATTGCGCATCAGACGCCCCCAGTGGCATGGCTTCGTCAAAGGAGGGATTGGCGTGTCCGTTCATGTGGTGTACTCCAATATGTTTGATTTAAACCGGTCATCTTCATCAACAGTGCGCAGTAGTGTCGGCCTCATGCACCTCCTTGTTCCGGTGGAACCTTGCTTGCGGATACCCAGAGTGTCTCGATGCTCAGCAGCGGTGGCTGGTTGTCCGAGGCCACCGCGCCCCGTGCCAGTTGCGCCGGATCGTCGGCGCTGAAGGCCCGCAGGGTCAGGTCGACCCGGGCGTTGCCCTGGAGCGTGACCTGTTCGGCCAGCCGCCAGCGGTCGATGGCCTGGCTGAAGGCGCTGGTGAAGGCCGGAGGGCTGTTCAGCGAGGTCGCCACCGGCAACAGCAGCGCCGCCGGCAGCACGGTGCGCGCGACCACGCCCGGGGCGGCGACCTCGTAGCTGTAGCGGCCCTCCATGCCGACCTGCACCGTGGTGCCATTGCTGCCGGCGCCCAGGGCGGCGAAAAACACCTCGAGGTAGTCGTCCAGGCTGGCGTTCGGCACCGGCAGGTTGTCTAGGGAGAAGGCGCCTTGGCTGATGTGCGGGCTGATGCTGTCGACAAAGCGCACCACCGGCGTCGAGAAGCGGAACAGCGCATTGGTCTGCAGGGTGCCGATATCCGCTGCGGGGAACAGGATGCGGTTGCGCTCCACCGACAGCGAGGCCCAGGCATTCTGGTGGTCGAACACGTTGAGGGCCGGCAGGCTGGTGCGGCGCTCGTCGATCAGCAGAGCGTCCGCATAGTCGAGCCAGACGGCCGGCTGGCTGCCCTTGAGTCGATAGCGATAGGCGATCAGCCCCGGGTTGCTCGGATCGACCACATTAACCGCCTCGTACTGTTGCGCGGCGATCTGCACCAGTGGCACCGGCAGGCTGACCTTGCCGAGCTGGGGCAGGGTGGCGCTGATCTGCCCGCTGGCCGGATCGTAGCTGGCCGCCACCTGATTGATACTGACATCCAGCAGCAGGGTTTCGGCCCGCTCCTGGCCATCCACCGTCACCGGTGCCAGTACCTGGCTGAAGGTGCAGGTCAGGGCCTGGGGCGCGACAAACGCCGCGGCGTTGCGAAACAGCGGCCGGGCCCAGGCATCGTAGGCCTCGGTGACCTGCTGGACGATGTAGACGAAGGCCTCCACCGCCTGTTGCGCTGCGGCAATCTGCACCGCAGTCGGCTCGCCGAAGTTGATCGCGCTGAGATTGTCTTGCATGGCCACTTCAATGCTCGGGTACACGCTGACGAATTGCGCCAGGGCGGTGACCAGGCTCTTGTCGACACTGCGCAGCGCAGCATCGACGGTCGGCGTGTTGAGGGCGATGGCCACGTTCAGGCTGTCCTGGGCCGTGCCGCGCACCAGTGAGTCGAAGGCGTAGGTCCATTTGCTCAGGTCCGAGACTTGCTGCGGCACCTGGGCCCAGGCCGTCGCCGTCTGCCCCTGGATGGTCGGCGGCTCGGGCAGGGCCCGCAGCAGCACTGGCAGGTTCAGGGTCTGGCCGTCGGCCAGGGGCACTCGCAAGGGGCCGGAGATCAGCGAGATCCAGTTCGACTGGGTGTAGCCGCTGATGCCCGGCACGTTGCGCACGTCATGCTCCAGGTGGCTGATCTGCAGTTCCAGGTCCAGCGGCACGTAGCTTCTTGCTGCCTCGTTGCGCGAATTGAAGACAAACGCCAGGGCGCTTTCCCCAGGGGCGTCGGGCAGGCCGATGCGACCGCTGCCAAAGGCATAGTTGTCGTTGCTGGCCTCCGGCGCTTCGCTGTTGCCCGCCGCGTTGGCGGCGCCCCCCACCGTCGGCTGGCCGTACAGCGACAGCGGCTCGCCGGTGGCGCTGCCTTGCACCGAGAAGCCGACGATGGCGGTGGTGCTGTAGGCCGAATACAACTGGTTGAGCAGGGTCTGGCGCAGCTTCTCGCCCGCCGCGGCCCGCGCCGGTCCGTCCTGCGGGCCCGCCGAGAGCACCGGCTTGATGGTCGATGCAATAGCGTCGGCCAGGGTCTGCTTGGCGCTGAGGATTTTCCCCAGGTTGCCGTCCTTGAGCGGGTCCTTGCTGCCCAGCAGGGTGTCGAGCAGAAACACCGAGGGTGCGTAGGTCGGCGCGAGGAAGCCGTCGATGGCCTTGAGGGCGGTTTCGAACCACAGGTTCTGATCGACCCCGGTCAGGGTCAGGGTCACAGGATCGCCGCTCGGGAATGGCTGCTCCGGCTGGTAGTTGGGGTAGATCTGCACGCTGTCCGAGGTCAGGCTGCGGGCGATCGGCTGGGCGGCGAAGTAGCCCGGGGCCGGATCGATGCGGTAACGGATGCCGTCGTTGCCGTCGCTCAGGGCGAAGCGTGCGGCCCACAGGGTCTGGCTGCGGCCGTCCGGGGTGCTGCCCGGGTCCGCGGTGCCGCTGCCGACCCGGGTCATCCAGGCCCCGGCCCGCTGGAACAGTGCCTCGAAGGCCAGGGCGAACTGGCTGTAGCCGCTGGTGCTGGCGCTCAGCGAATCGGGGACCGGCAGCAGGGTGCTGGTCACCGCCACGCCACCTTCCAGGCCGGCGACATCCGGCTCCACCAGCGCCGCGACCCGGCGCAGGCTGAGGGTCAGGCTCAGGGGCAAGATCGAACCCGGAGCCAGGGCGTCGATGTCCACCGCCAGTTTCAGCGGCACCGTGGCCGGTGCGGGGGGACGGGTGCCCTGGGCCACTTGGGCGAGGTACAGGATCACCCCGTTGACGTAGTCCAGCAGCGGCTGCGCCTGGCTGTCGTCGAGCCGGCTCAGGGGCTGGGCGAACAGGCTGTTGACCAGTTCCACGCTGACCGCGCGGCCCTGGCACCAGGGCAACTGCAGATCCTTGTAGGACTGGTTCAGCTGGTAATAGATCAGGCTGAACATCTCCAGATCCTTGGCAGCCTGGACCTTGACATCGCCACCGCCGGCCGGGTCATAGCTGGAGGTGTCGAGGCTCAGGCTGATCACCAGCTGCGCGCCACCGGCAACGGCTTCGTAGGTATAGAAACTGCGGGTATTGGGCCAGGCCGACAAGCCGATCAGCCGGTCGCAGTAACGCAGTGGCAGCGGCGGGTGATTGAGGCTGCCGGGATAACCGGGTGTGGGTGCCTGGAAGGGAGTGACGGTGATGTTGCCGAAGATGTCCAGCCAGGTCAGGTTGACCTGGGCGAAGCTGCCCACGCCGCGGTAGGGGTTGTCTGCGGCGCTCGGCAGCCCGGGCCGGGCTGGCACTGGCGCGGCATTGCTGGTGGCGCGCCGGGCCAGGCCGAGGGTCTGCTGGTAGCTGTACTGGTCGTCTTTGGCCAGGGCATCGAGGGCCCGGGCGCGGCTTTGCGGATCGCGCATGGCCTGCCGGTGGGCTTGGGCCTCGGGCGAGTCGACGCCACTGTCCGGCCGCTGCGGGCCGAAGGGCAGGGCCAGCTCGCTGGCGCTGAACCAGGGCGAACCGTCGAGCCCGGCGGACAGCACCGAGTACAGGTTGTACAGGTAGGCGCTGGCGTAGCCGTCCGGGTCCAGGCTGGGCGAGTCCACCGGCGGCGGATTGCTGCGCAGCACACTGAAGGCCGCGTTGCCCTGTTTGAACACCGCTTGCAGATCGAAGGTCTGGGTGTCGATGCTCAGGCTGCTGCCGACGCTGAACAGCCCGGAGACCTGCGCGGCGCCCACCGCCAGGGCGTCCAGGTCAAGGCCGTAGTAGGTGGCCAGAGACTGCAGGCTGTTGCCTGGCGCCAGGCTGGCGTCGACGACATAGGTCAGGGCTGGGATGAACAGCGCCACGCCGCCGGCGGCGCTGACCCCGGGGTTGAGGTTGGCGATCTGCGTGGCGCTGATCGGTTGCAGTGCGCCCACCGAGTAGTAGCGCGCCAGGTTGTCGAGAATGCTCGCGCTCTGGCCGTTGCCGGCGCTGGCCTCGGCCGGGGTCACCAGGTGAATGATGCCGTCCACCGGCACCTGCGCCGCCTTGCGCAGCGTGACGGCGGCATTGAGCTCGGCGATGCGTCCAGTGCCGATGCCGTAGAAAGCCGCGAGGCTGTCGAGGCTGTCGCCGGCGGTGGTCGGTTGGCTGCTGTCGGCGGTGGCGGCCGAACGCAGGGTCATGTGGCTGCCTTGCTGGATCACCGTGTCGGTGCTGACGAAGGCGTTGACGAAGTTGCACAGGCGGCCGTCGAGCGCGTCGCGGGGGTAGGTCACCACCAGGGTCAGGGTGGCCGTGCCGCTGTCGTCGAAGATGCTGTCGGGCAGGCCGGCGGCGGCGATCGCATCGTAGTAGCTCAGGTAGTAGCCGCCGGAGCGCACGGTGGACAGTTCCCAGAGCAGCTTGACCACTTCCTCGGGCGGATTGAGGATGCCTCGCGGCCCGGCTTCTTCGGCCAGGCGCACAGCCATCAGGGCCGGCGGCGGGTTGGTTTCGGTGGACAGGTTGGTCTGGGTGAGGAAGGCCAGGAAGTCGCTGGCGGCCTGGCTCAGCAGGTTGCTGGCCTTGGCGTTGCCCTGGGGCATCAGCAGGAACTGGCCGCTGATGATCGCGCTGCCCAGCTCGCTGACCGCGATCAGCAGACGCTCCAGCAACTGCGCATCGGTGGCCGACGGGCCGAGCAGCTCGTAGGTGTAGGACAGGTTGCTGCCGCTGCCGGCGATGGCCCCGGGTTCGGCCTGGGGCAGGCGCTTGATGGTGAAGTCGACCCGGGTCGCGTAGCTGTAGGCCGGGATTTCGCGGCGGGTGGTTTCCAGGGTCGCCGGGTCGGTGGACACCTCGCACGGGGTGAACGCCGGCAGGTAGGGGATCTGCTGCGCCAGCCTCGGTAACTGCCGGGCGAGGTTGCCGACCCGTTGGTTGATCAGCTGGATCAGGCCGTCGGGCAGGGACCAGAGCATGGGCTGCACGCTGGCGCTGCCCTCGCTGTTGGCCCGCAGCCCCGGCTGGCAGAGGTTGCGCAATTGTTGCAGGTCGGCACTCGACCACAGGGACACGCTTTTCACCGCGTAGTCTTTCGGGCTGCGGGCCACGGTGGGCAGCAGCTCGATGCGCGGCGCCGGCTGGAACTTGCCTTGCTGGGCGTAGGCCAGTACCCCGCAGAGGTTGCTGTAGGCCTGATTCAGGTTCATCGAACCACTGCTGGCCCCGGCAATGCGCACGAACGACAGATCGACCCCGTGGCTGGAGGCGGCCCGGCTCAGGCTGATGGGCAAGTCGCTGCCGGGCAAGAGACCGACCGGGGTCGGGAACTGCTGCCCGGTCAACTGGTACAGGCCATAGGCGTTCTGCTGGGCGGGGTAGAGAAACGCCGGGCTCAGGCTCAGGCCGCCCATGCCCGCCGGGTTGGCCGGCAGGCGCAAGCCATAGGCCAGAAAGCGCGAGAGCATGCCCGCCAGTTGCGACAGCTGGTCGGTGGCCACCAGCAGGTTCCACAAGTCCTGCGTATACAGGCTGTTGAGCGACGTCAGGGTGATCTGCGGCTTGGCGAACAGTGGCGCCACCCCGAAGTTGGCCGATGCCGGGTCGCTGAACAGGGCCATGGCACTGACGCCGAAGCGCGCCCCGGCACTGTTCAGGCTGTCGCCAGCGGTGCGGTACGCGAGGTTCGGCAGCAGCAACGGCTGCCCGGCCAGCAGCAGCCCGGGCATGGCGTAGAGCGCACTGTCCTGGGCCAGTTGCGCCAGCGTGACGCCCAGGGCCCGGGCCAGGCTGTTGAAGGTTTCCCCGGGACCGGTGGTGTGCTGATGGATGTCTTTGCCCACCGGCAGGCTGATCACCTGATTGGCGGCGATCACCAACGAGTTGCCATTGGCCAGGATCAGCCCCGAGGCGCTGGTGCTCCAGCGCGCCGGTACGCTGCTGTCGGACCAGGCCGCGGCGACCTTGGCCAGGGTGTCGCTGCTCTGCAGGGTGTAGGCTGGCAGCGGGATGTTCAGGGTAAGGCCGTCGCTCAAGGCAACTTCGGCGTTCGGTCGGACGATGTCGTCCAGGGTCAGGCTGTTGCCGCGGGCGTCGTTGGTCCAGCTCAGGATTGCGCTGATGGAGTTGCCATTGGCCGTGGCGTAGGCGTAGTCGTCAAAGGCGTTCAATGCGACCTGCAACAGTTGCCGGCCGATGACCATGAAGGCATCGGTGAAGATCACCGTGGCCATGGATTCGCTGTCGTCCGCTGCGGCCCGCAATGCGGGCGCCGGTGGTGGCTCCTTGCTCGTTACCAGCGCTGCCAGCTCCTTGAACAGCTGCGCGACATTGCTGCGGTAGGTGCTGTTGGTGCCTACGTAGTGAGCGAAATCCACGCTCGCGCTGCCGGCATTGGCCAGGGGGACGTTCAGGGACAGGCCGTCGAAAACCGGGAACAGCACCGAGCCGGCTTGCAGTACCTGCTGGATCTGCTCCTGGTTGGCGGCGTCGGGCAGGGTGATGTTGACCTCGAAGGACGACAGGAAGGTCAGCAACTCGCTGATGCCGAACGGCGGATTGGCCAGGTCGGCAAGGCGCTCGATATCCACCTCGAGCATGGCCTTGTCCACCAGGCTGCCGAGGATGTCGGCCAGGGTGTCCTGGTCGCTGCTGGCCGAGCCCAAGGTGCCTACCAGCCAGGGCAGGTAGTCGGCGCACAGGCGTTCGAAGCTGCTGTTGCCAGCCGTTGTAGCCGAGTCTCGGGTCGGCGAGGGCGCATCCATGGTCAGCAGGAACACGAAGGCCCCCTGCTGGTCGGTGTAGTGGCTGGCGCCCTCGTTGCATAGCACGGTGAATTGCGGCGTGGCGTAGAGGTTCAGCAGCGGTTTGCCGGCGGCGCGCAGCAATGTCATCGGTTGCGGCGCGGCGGCCCGCCGTGCATTGGCCAGGCGCACATGGCGGGCCTGGCGCGCCAGCAGCAGGCCAGGTTCGGCCCAGGGTGCCGGTCCGCTCTGGATCGCGTTGATCTCGAAACGCGCCGAAACCTCGGCGTGGAAGGAAAAACTGATGCTGAAACTGAACAGGCCGAGGTCGATCTTGACCTTGACGCTGACCTCCACCGTGGCCCGTGCGGCAATCGGAATCGGCTTGTAGCTCTCATAGGTCAGGGACAGCGACAGGGTGATGCGCACGTTGACCGCGGCCGAGATGATGGCGAAGTCGATGCTACCGTAGAGCAGGCCGATGACCCCGACCGTGCCCTGGATCTTGAAGTAGTAGTCGTCCTGCACGCTATTGCCGGCCGGCACCAGGGCGGTGGACGGATGATAGGCGTGGAAGGCGGCGATGGTGCCTTCCAGGATGCCGAATACGGTCAGGGCGAAGCCGGCCTTGAGCGGTCCCTTGACGAAGTTGTAGCCCAGGCCCAGTTGCAGGCCGAGGCCGAACACGATCACCGGGTCGAAGGTGCCCTGGGTGGTCTTCGGCACCTGGGTGGCGGTCACCGACGACAGCTTGCCCAGGTAGAAACCGCCGGCGCCGAGCACCGGCACGCCGTAGACGATCGCGGAAATCGAGAACGAACGGGTGAAGTCCAGGTTGTAGGGAAAGCCGATGTCGATGAAGAAGTCGCCGTTGGTGTAGATCTTCACCCCGATCTCCGGCAGCACGATGGACACCGCGCCGAAGTTGAGGTTGCGGATGCTGTCGGGGAAGGTCCATTCGATCTGGTACACGCCGACATCGTCGGTGATCTTCTTGTACAGGATGTCCAGTACCAGGTTGCCCAGGGCCTTGGCTTTCTCCCCGGCCAGGGCCAGGCGCAGGCCATAGAGGTTGGGGTCGTTGAACACCAGCATCAGATCGACGGTCCAGTCCTTGCCGGTCTTGAGCAGCAACAGTTGCCCGGCGATCAGCCAGTCGCTGTTGCGGTTGTAGTAGGGCACGCCCTTGCTGCCGCTGTCGTTGGGGTTCATCGGGTTGCTGGAACCGGTGGTCGACGGCACGTTCTTCAGGGCGTCGATCACCGCCTTGGTGTTGGCGAAGCTGTCGTAGCCGCTGATGGCGACCCGCTGGCCGAGTACCAGCAGTGGCAGGCTGAAGTAGTCCGTGCCCTGGCCCGGCACCGTCGGCAGCTTGTCCACCGGCTGGCCCTTGTTCGGGTCCAGCAGGTTGCTCCAGTCCTGCTGCTCCTGGGGGTTGTTGCCCTTGAACACCGAGGATCCGTCGATGCCCAGGGTGATCTTGTCCACGCCATTGACCTTTTTGCGCTCGAACACCAGGCCGTCGATGCTCATGAACCCCAGGTCGATCTTGCTCGCCAGGGTGTACTTGGCGCTGATGCTCGGCACGCTAGTGCCGCTGCTGTTTTCCAGGTTGATGATCAGCGACAGGCCGTCGAGGGAAATCTGGTTGAGCACGTCCCAGGGCGAGCTCAGGGTGAAATACGGGTCGCTCAGCGATTGCATGAGTTTCTGGATCAGCCGGCCCAGGCTCCAGTTCTTCAGGGTGAAGGTCAGGGCCTTTTTGTCGACCTGATAGATCGCCGTCAGGCCTTCCCAGGACAGGGTCAGCTGGGCGTTGCGGCCCTGGTTGTCAGGGGCGAAGCTGTAGCCCAGCAGCACGCTGTCGTTGAGAAAACTGAAATCCCATAGGGTGGTGGCGCTGCCGCTGTACTGCTGGTTCGCCGGCTTGCTGGCGTCGTAGCTCAGGCTCAGGGTGGCCAGGGTGTCGACGTGGAAGGCTTCGCCCAGATTGAAGGTCCAGCGCAGGCTGCCGGCCACCGTGTAGCTGTCGAGCGGGGTGTTGCCGGTGCTCAGGCTGGCGTCTACCTCCAGGGTGTTGACCAGCAGTTTGCCGGGCAGGAAATCCGGAAAGGTGAAAGTCCCACCGAAGCTGAGGAACTGGCTGACCAGCTGTTGCACGTCCACCGGCTGCGCCAGTTGCGCGGCGACTTGCCAGGTGGCCGGGGTCTTGCTGCCGTCGTAGTCGAGGCTGGCATTGGCGAAATACGGACCGATGCCGACCAGGCCACCGATCCCCGCCTGGTAGGTGGTCACCGCCGGGGCATTGCTGCCGCTGGCGCTGGTGGGTGTGGTGGCCTTGATGTACAGCTGGCCGTCGGTGACCGAGAGAATCGGCTGGCCACCGAAGGTGAACAGGTTCAGGTCGAGTTCGAAGCCGGCGTTGAAGGCGTAGCTCTTGGCGCCGACATCCAGGCTCAGGCCGACATCGGACAGCGAAGCGTCGACGAAACTCTTGGGGATGCGGATCAACTGAGCGGTCAGGGTGGCGATCAGGTCGTTGAGGTTGGCCGTGCCGTCGAAGCGTGCCAGCAGTTGCAGGTCGGAATTGAACTGGACGAAGAATAGGCCGTTCTCGCCGGCGGTCTTGCCCTTGAACACTTCGGGCAGTAACAAGAAGCGGGTCTGGAACAGAAAACTCTGGGTATTTTTGTCAGGCAGGAAGTTGATTCCCCACACCAGTTCGAAATCGGTGACGCCGAACACCAGCTGGTTGGTCGGGTCCTGCAGGGGCACCCACGGGTGATCGACATTGATCACCGTGGGGTCGGCGCCCAGGGTCACGCTGGCGGTGCTCAGTGTCAGTTTCGGGTTGGTAACGCCACTCAGGGCGAGGCTGCGCAGGCCGATTCCGGAGAGAAACTGTTGCAGCACCGCTGGCGTGCCATTGAAGAAGCTGCCGTTGTTGTCCAGCAGGCCGATGATGGTCGCCGGGGTCAGCAGGGCGCTGCCGTCGTCGCTGTGGCCGAGGTAGAAATTGAAGGCGCTGCCGTTGTTGATCTGGGCCAGGGCGCGCATCTGGTAGGCGACGGACTTGCCGTTCTGGTCGGTCAGGCTCAGGTTGAGGCCGAAATACAGGCTGACCTGCTGGTCGTAGAAGGCTTCGGCCGGGTCTTCGCCGTCCTGCAGTTCCGGCGGGCCGATGATCAGGCCGAACACCGGGGTATCGACATTCAGGTACAGCAGCTTCAAGCCGTCGCTGACGTTGAGGAACGGTGCCTGCAAGGTGGTGGTGGGCATGAACACCTCGACCCCGTCGACCTTGGCGAAGTCCATGCTGCCGGTGAAGGGCAGGGCCAGGGTCGGGAACCCCAGGTTCTGTACCACCGCGACCGCGGTGCTGAGCTGTGCCGGCGGTGTCAGCCGGGCGGCGAAGCCCTGGCGCGGGCCCTGGCTGGCATTGAAGGTGAAGACCGCGTTGCTGATTCCGGCCCATTTGAAGGGAATGCCGGTGGCGAAGCTCGACAGGTCGGCCCAGGTCCAGCTGGCCGGGGTGGTGACGATTTCCAGGCTCAGGCTCTGGGCCCCGACAGCGCCCGTGAGGCCGAAGGTCAGTACCAGCCCCTGCTGGATGTCCTGTTGCAGGAAGCGCGCGCTGACCCCGGTGACCTTGAAGGTCTGGGTGGCGGGGTTCAGCGGCTGCACGCTCTGCGCGGTGAGGTTGACCGTGAGCCCGGCGACGGGCGACTGGAAGGCGGCCTTGAGGTCGCTGTCCAGGGTAGCGGAGACACTGACCGTGGCGTCCGCCAGGCCGGTGATCAGGTAGTCGCGGGTGAGGACGATCGGCGCGCCGGCATCGCCGGTCAGGGCTGCGGCGAGGTTGCTCAGGGGGCTGTTGGCCATCTGTCTTCTCCTTGTTCAGACCGTCACAAACAGGGCCAGGTGATCGCTGGTGGAGCGGATGTGCCCCAGGTTGCGCCAGCCGCGGTAGCGTTGCCGATCGCCCGCGGCGAATGCCGGGGCGGGGGCGGGGGGCGCCGGGATCCAGGCGGGCGGCGGCGCCTGGAAATCGCTGGCCATGGCCACCAGGCCCATGGGCGCACCGCCAGGAGCGGGGTTGACCACATTCAGCGGTACGCCGACCACGCTGTTGGCAATGGTGAAATTGCCCGCCGCGCCGCCGCGCACCAGGATGTTGTCGATGGAATACAGGCTGCTGCTGTTGGACGAGCCGATATAGCGGTACCCCGGATAGGGGACGGCCCCGGCATTGGTCGACCAGAAAATGCTCGCGTTGCGACTGCGCAGGTGGGTGGCGAAGTAGCCGGTGTAGGCCTCCAGCGCCGGCGGTGGAGCCAGGGCCGGCGCCTGCAGTTGCAGGCCGTAGCCCAGGGCAGTGAGGGCAGCATAGCGCCCGGGATCGTTGCCGTTCTGGCTCAGTAGGTTGACGTTGAAGTCGCCGGTGATGATCCGGGTTTCCAGTGCCCCCAGGGCGGCGGCGATGTCGCGCACATTGGCCAGGCCGTTGAGGTAGGCATTGGCCGCGACATATTGCGGCGGCGAGTGGATGGCGAACAGCGTGAGGTTGCGCTGCACCACTACTGGCGGGCCGTCGACGGTTTCGCAGAAGGTCACCATGTAGGGTTCGCGCAAGCCGCCGTAGTTGATCGCGGCGCCGGCGTTGTCGACGAACGCGACCCGCGCCGCGCAGCGGCTCTCGTCGAGATTGCCCGGGTTCAGCGCGGTGGGCGGGATCGCCCGGTGGCGCACGCTGAAGCAGGTCTGGGCCTTCAGCATCGGGTAGTCGCCAGCGGCCGGTGGGGCCGCTATGTGGGGGTTGAAGCTGATGCCGTTGCCCGCCGGCGACCAGGCGTTGGGGCCGGTGAACAGGCGCTTGCCCGCTGCCACGCCGCCGCCCGCCGGGATCACCGGCTTGTAGAACACCGCGACGCCTTCGGCGCGTCCGGCCTGGCCGACCACCAGGGGCGGCACCAGGTTCCACGGCACACCCGTCAGGTTGCGGATGCGCTGCAGCAGTTCGGCGCAGCCCTGCCAGCCGCCGGTGGGGGAGATCAGCGACCCGGGGCCGTGGCTCGGTCCGCTGGAGGTCTCGACCACGACGAAGATGTCCGGGTTGAACGCGGTGATATGGGCGAGGATCAGGGCCAGCCGGTCGGCGGCGTCCAGGTCGGGAACGAAGGCGCCATTGCGATCGCGCTTGGTGCTCAGCGGGCGGATCTTGTTGTAGCCGAAGCTCTCGATGTTCCAGTACAGGACCCGAGTCATGGCGTCACCTCCGAAGGGCCGGTCAATGCCGGTTGCGTGGGCCCGTCCGACTCCAGCTGCAGCAGGCTGGCGGCCTTGCTCTGCGGGTCTTTGACGTAGGCGGCGTACCAGCCCAGGCTGCCGGATGACAGCGGGTCGCCGAACAGGAAGAACTGCAGGGTGGCGCCCGGCGGCAACTTGGCGATGCCGAGGATCTTGATGCCGATATCGGTCAGTTGCAGGTTGAAGAACCTGGCCTGGGGGTCGGTCTGACCGGGGATGGTCTGGTACAGCAGTTTGATCGGCCCGGTGGAGACCTTGATGATGCCCTGCAGGGAAAACACGCTGGCCGACGGCGCGGCGCCGGGCAGGCTGAGACCGACAAACAGCATCGGGCTGGTGTCGCCACTCTTGCTGCCGGGCGACCAGGCGATCAGCAGGTCGGACTCGAAACCGGTGCCCGACACCAGGGCCCCGGGGGAGCCCATGGTGACCTTGTAGACGATGCCCGACCAGGCGCCCGACAGCGCCTTGAGCGCCAGATTCTCCGGCAGCACTGGAAGGAAGCCATAGTCCGCGGGCTTTTTCTGCGCCGGTGCCTGGATGAACTGCTTGAGCTGCAGGGTGAAGCCCTTGTACAGACTCTGTCCGCGCACCTGGCTGGTGGCCGGGTCGAACCCGAGGTTGTCGGGGTTGAAGGCAAAACCTACGGCATTGGGCGTGGCGCTGGGAAAGGCCATGGCGATTTCCAGGTTGGTGTAGGCCAGGCCCTGGTTGCTCGGGCTGCCATCGGCACTGCCGAAGGACAGCAGGTCGAATGGCCCGTCCGAGGTCTTGAGCAGGGTGAAATCCAGCTTGCCCCACAGCAGGAAGCGGCTGGCGGTGGTGAGCCCGCCGTCCGGGCTGCCCAGGGTGTTGAACTGAATGCGGTTGACCGAGGCGGCCGGCAGCACGTTGCTGTCGAGGTTGAACAGGTAGCTCTGGCTTTGTTCGAACACGTAGGTGGTGGTGTCGTTCTGTTGCAGGGCGCTGCCGTCGAGCACCATGGCGTTCACTGCGCTGGGCTGGCCGGCGCGCAGGGTGGCCTGGATCGGCGAGCCGAACAGCAGGTCCAGGCTCAGCTGGATGCGACTGTTGAAGGTCACCAGCCGGGACTGGCGGAACAGTGCCTGCAGCTGCAGGACACTGAAGGCATAACCGTTGCTGGTGCTCAGGGCCACCGGCATGTCCGGAGCCGCGCCATTGGCCTGGGCCTGCTCATAGGCGGGGTTCAGGTAGTCGATCAGGCCGAACAGGGTGGAGATGCCCTGGATATCCAGGGTGTCGCCCTGTTGGCTGATGCGGCTGACACTGGCACCAAAATGGTGGGCCAGGAAGCGGCTGTAGTCGATGCCGGCGGCGATGCCTGCCAGCTGCTCGGGCAGGCTGTCCAGGGGCAGGTCGGCGTTGAGCACCATGAAACCGTTCCAGCCCGGATCGCTGACCTGGGCGACGAAGTCGGCGTAGAGGCTGTCGGGGCCGACCGCGGCCTTGTGCTCGGCGTCAGCGATGAAGTCCTGCAGCCACTGGGACAGGCCGGTGTAGGCCAGGGTTTCCAGGCCCGGCGCCAGGTCCGCGCTCTTCGAGAACGTCTCGGGCATGGTCCAGCGATTAGGGTTGTCGATGCGCTCCTTCAGGCTGCCAGCGCAGTACTTCATGATCAGCACATTGCGGTAGCTGGTGGTTTGCACGCCGACGCCGATGTTGGCGATAAAGCGCCAGTCGGCGATGTCCATGCGGTTGCTGAAGCTTGCGCCCTGGGTGAAGAACGGCAGCGGATTGACCCCGACCAGAAACAGCTGGTTGGTCTGCAGGGCCTCGTGCAGGGCCTCGCCGGGGTGCACGAAGGCAAAGTCCAGCGGTCCTTGGGTGGACAGCGAGCGGGCCAGCAGCACCTTGGCGTAGCCGATGCCGTCGGCGTCCAGGTCCACCAGCAGGCCTTGCGGGGTGGTCGCCCGATCGGGTTGTGCCGCCTCGCTGGTCAGCAGCCGTTGCAGGCGTCGGGCCCGCGCGGCTTGTTTGCCCGGCAGGGTCGCGGCACTGATCAGGCTCTTGCGCGAGGCGGCGAGGATCTCGCTTTCGAACTGGGTCAGGTTGAGGCTGGCATTGCTGCTCACCCCCGCGTAGGGCACCAGCGGGAAGGCGAACCCGGCGTCCTGAGGCAGCGGGGTGCTCGGCGCGGCCGGGGCCAGTAGCGGTGTGGCGCCGTTGTTGCGGCTCTGGCCATAGAGCGGGCTGCCGTCGGGCTGGGCGCTGTAGGCCGGGGTGGAGGTGCCGGCCACCAGGTTGCACCAGGAGGTGTGGTGCTCGCCGTTCAGCAGGACGCTGACCGCGCCACTGGTGGGCATGACCAGCGTGCTGGCCTGGAACGGAAACACCGGGGCATAGGCCGGTTGCGCCGCCAGCATGCGCAAGCGGTCGTTCTCCTGGGAGCTCAAGGAAGCGTCGTAGGGGCTAAAGCTCAGCCATTCGGTGCCGAAGATCCCGCATAACAGGTTCGGCCCGGCGCTGGCGACCGGCAGGCTCAAGCCGAAGTCGCCGGCCAGGGTCAGGCTGTAGCTGCCGCCTTGGGCGCTGAACACCAGGCTGGCGGCATAGGGCCGAGGCCAACCGTTGGCGTCCAGGCCATTGAGCGGGATCAGGCTGATCGGGTTGCCGGCGGTGCTGCGCCACTGGCTGGGCAACGCGGTAGTGCCGGTGTTGGCGAAGCTGATGGCGGTGCGGATCAGACCGGCGGCCAGTTGCGCCGCGGCGATGTTCTGATTGAGCGGGTCCAGCGGGTCGAGTACGCCACCCATGGTCAGTTTGGCGGGCATGCCGTTGGGGTTGAACACCGGGTAATTGAGCACACTCTTGCCGCCTGCGGTGTTGGCCACATAGGTAAAGCCGGTCTGGAAATACTTGAGGGCGGGCTGGCTGCTGTAGGTCAAGGCGTAAGTCAGGCTGCCGGCCTGATTGCCGTCCAGGGGCACGTAGGCCAGCGGCTGTTGCGGCGGTGTCAGTTGCAGGCCGCTGTCGGCCTGCAGCTTGTCGCTCAAGCCCATGGTGATGCCGGTATTGGATTTCAGGCGCAGGGCGTTGAAGTCCGGGTCGTATTTGACGTAGGTGCCGAAGTTGACGAAAAACGTCAGACGATCGCCGAGCCGCAGGTTGAGGTTGTTCTGCACCTGGCTGGGGGCCGTCACGCTGATGCGCAGGCCGTAGCTATTGAAGGCCTGTGGCGCTGGCAGGCTCGACCCGGGCAGCCAGAGCAAGGCGCGGCCGACGAAGTTGCGCTGGTCGACGGCGTACAGAAAGTCGTACAGGGCGTTGACGAATGCCGTGGGATCGCTGCGCAGGGCGGCTGGCTCGCTGGGGGCGAACAGGTAATGGCCGGCATTCTTGTCGAAGGCGTCGGCCGGGCTCAGGCTGGCCGGCAGGCTGCCGGGCGCGGTGCCCTTGGGCATGACATAACCGCGCCAGCCATAGCCACTGGCATCCGGCAGGGCATAGGCGGCGCTGTGGGCGATCTGCTGGTAGTCGGACGTGCTGGTCATGTCTATCCCCTGCAATTGTCGGCACGGCCACGGATCCACGACCAGTCGGCGACACTGCCGACGTAGTGGTTCGGTGGGTTGTGACCGGACTGGAAAGTGCCATCCAGGCTGAGCTGCCCTTGCTGCTCCTGGGTGGCGGGACGAAAGTCCAGGAGTCCACCCTCGATGCGCACCGGTCCGACGCTGGACTGCCGCAGGCTCACCGGGGTAGCGGTGGCCATGAGGGTGTAGCTGTCGATCAGATCGCTGGCGTAATAGAAACTCACCTGGGCGGTCAGCGCGTTGCTGCTGTCGGCCTTGTAGGGGTCCAGCAGTTCCACGATCACCTGCAGGTCCGGCAGCAAGGGCTGGCGGTAGCGGGCCAGGACACTGGTGGTCGGGCTCTGCCAGCGGATCAGGTCGCCACGATAGGCCTGGGTCACGGGTGTGCCGCTGTCACGCAGGTTCTCGATGGTGAAGTCGGCCAGCAGGTGCGAAGTGTTGGGGGGCGCGCAGAAGAAGGCACCCAGGCTGCCCCAGACCCGCTGACCAGCGCCGTTGGCCAGATCGAAGTCGGCAGTGGGCGCAGCGGCGGTCATGCTCAGACCAGTCATGCCGGCGTTGCCCAGGGAAACCTGGGCATTGACCCGGGCTTCGTTGCCGTCTATCTGCAGCACGAACATCACTGGACCGACCTGACGATTGACTTTCATCCCGGGCAGCAGCACCGGCCCGGGCACGCAAGGTTCGCCGGAGGAGGAGGGCGAGAGGTCGATGCAATCCACCGCGGGCGAGGTTGCAACGGTGCTGGAAAGGGTCTGGTAGTGACTGCCGGACACCGCTGGCGCACGGTTGCCTGTGGTCATCAGCCACGCTGCAGTCGCCAGGATCGCGCCGAGGGTTGCCCAGAGAATCCGGGTGTAGAGCATCCGTTGCCTGGTCACGCGAGGGTACCGTCCATGTCCCGTATTGCATGAAGCGAGGCCGGCGATGCCGGCCTCGCAAATGGGCTCCGATCACGGAGCCCGAGTCGATCACGACAGGGTGAAGGTCCCGATGTTGGTGTTGTTGAACGGTGTTTCCGAGCCGCTGTCGACAATCACCCCGGTGAACAGGATGCTGAACGCCGAGCCCACGTTTTGCAGCTTGACCTGGGAGCCCTTGCGCAGGACGACCGGGCCGGCGGAGCTGTCGGCGCTGAGAGTCTGGACGGTTGCGGTGTTGTTGACCTGAGTGGCCCACAGCAGGTTGTTCTGATAGCTGAAGGTCACTTTGGTGGTCTGGTTGGGGTCGCCGTTGTAGGTCGCGGTGGACTGGCTGTTGATGGTCAGAGGGGTGGTGACGGTGTTTACCGAGGTAAAGGCGGTCATATTGAATATCCTTTTCGTGTGTTGGGCATGATTCAGCTGGCTGAACCGGATGAGAGTCTAGGTGTGCTTGTTCGTCTGTCGAGGTCGCTGACCAAGCGTTCGAAAGGCGTTTTTGACCCTCTGGCGATGCTCCGGACACACCGCGTTTAGCGCTGTAGACCGCGTAACTTAAAGGCTCTTGGCCTGAATGCGAGTTAGTGGAACGAGGCCTCTAATAGCATTTTGTTATCACTGTTAATGCAAAATAGTTGGACACTCCCGAGTTTCTTTTCGACACGCAAGGGCAGGGTATAACTCCAACTAAGCCGACAGTTTCGGGACTAGGAAATACGCGGGAAAGAAGGTTCAGGATTAACTCAACTAAATGGTGATTTAGTTGAGTTGGGAGTAGAACCGGGCAAAAACCGGGGGCAGGGGCGATATGCCAGGGCAGGGGGGCAAGCTGTCCAAACTGTAATGTGCCACTCAGGTTTCTGAAAGGCACCGCTACTTAACATCCTCGCCGAGCCAACCACTCAACCTCTGATTGGACACGAATCGGCATGCAATCCAAAACTTCAAGACGAACCTTCGTCAAGGGCCTGGCCGCAGGTGGCATTCTCAGTGGTCTGGGACTATGGCGCAGCCCGGTCTGGGCTATCACCAGCCCAGGTCAACCGAATGTTCTGGCCGGTACGGAGTTCGATCTGTTCATCGGCGAAAGCCCGGTCAATATAACGGGTAACCCGCGCACCGCCATGACGATTAACGGCGGGATCCCTGGCCCCTTACTGCGCTGGCGAGAAGGCGACACGGTGACCCTGCGGGTGAAGAATCGCCTGAATGACACTACGTCCATTCACTGGCATGGCATTTTGCTGCCGGCCAACATGGACGGCGTTCCGGGGCTCAGCTTTGATGGCATCGAGCCGGATGGCATGTATGTCTACACATTCAAGGTCAAGCAAAACGGGACTTATTGGTACCACAGCCATTCGGGTCTTCAGGAACAATCCGGTGTCTATGGTCCCTTGGTGATTGACGCCAAAGAGCCTGAGCCTTTCCAGTACGACCGTGACTACGTGGTGATGCTGACAGACTGGACGGATGAAGATCCCGTCACGCTGATGAGAAAGCTAAAAAAGCAGTCGGATTACTACAACTACCACAAGCGCACGCTGGGTAACTTCATCCAGGATGTCAGCGAGAAGGGTTGGGCTTCGACCGTCGCCGATCGCAAGATGTGGGCCGGGATGAAGATGAATCCTACCGATCTCGCCGATGTCAGCGGTGCGACCTACACCTATTTGATGAACGGCCAGGCGCCGGATATGAATTGGACTGGGGTTTTCCGGCCGGGAGAGCGCATCCGCCTGCGCTTCATCAACGGCTCGGCCATGACTTATTTCGACGTTCGTATCCCCGGCCTGAAAATGACGGTGGTGGCCTCTGACGGTCAGCATGTCAAACCGGTGAGCGTCGATGAGTTCCGTATTGCGGTCGCCGAGACCTTCGACGTGATCGTCGAGCCGACTCAAGAGGCTTACACACTATTCGCGCAATCAATGGATCGGACAGGTTATGCGCGAGGAACCCTGGCGGCGCGGGCGGGATTGTCGGCACCTGTGCCTGCGGTCGATCCTCGGCCGCTTCTGACCATGGACGACATGGGCATGGGGGGAATGGACCACGGTGGCATGGCTGGCATGGGCGATATGGCTGGCATGGACCATGAAAAAATGACCGGGATGGTCGAGGGCTCGATGCAAGGCATGTCCGGCATGGACGGTGGCGCGATGCAGGGCATGGACAACATGCCCGGGACAGATCACAGCAAAATGGCCGGCATGGACCATGGCGCGATGCAAGGCATGGGCGATATGGCCGGCATGGGGGCAATGCAGTCCCATCCTGAATCAGAAAAAAACAATCCACTGATCGACATGCAGGCGATGAGTACTTCGCCAAAGCTGAACGATCCGGGGATTGGCCTCAGAAATAACGGCCGGCGGGTTTTGACCTATTCCGACCTGAGAAGCACATTCCAGGATCCGGACGGGCGCGAACCGAGTCGCACTATCGAGCTTCACCTCACCGGCCACATGGAAAAATTCGCCTGGTCCTTTAATGGCGTGAAGTTCGCCGATGCCGAGCCAGTACGGTTGAAGTATGGCGAACGGATCAGGGTGGTGTTGGTCAACGACACGATGATGACTCACCCGATCCATCTCCATGGCATGTGGAGCGATCTGGAGGACGAGAACGGCCAGTTCATGGTCCGCAAGCACACGATCGATATACCTCCCGGTTCAAAGCGCAGCTATCGGGTAACTGCTGACGCGCTTGGCCGCTGGGCCTATCACTGCCATCTCCTGTACCACATGGAAATGGGGATGTTTCGTGAAGTACGTGTGCAAGAGTGAGGACTGACTGATGACCGCTAATTTTTGTCCCACCCGCATCTGCTTGGCGCTACTTGTCTCCGGTTTCACGCTTGGGCAGCTCCCTTCGGCATTGGCTGATGCCAGCCAGATGCAGAGCATGGACCATAGCCAAATGCAGGACATGGACCAGGGGCAGATGCAGTCGGCTGCAACCCAAAGCCGCACCCCCATCCCTGTACTGACGGATGCCGATCGAGCCGCTGTGTACGCCAGCCCAGGCGGCCATAGGGTTCACGACAGCGCCATAAATTCTTACTTCCTGATGGACAAGTTGGAGTGGCAAAACGCGGACGACGGCAGCGCACTCGTCTGGGACGCAAAGGGGTGGATCGGAGGTGACATCGATCGATTGTGGTTACGCTCGGAGGGCGAGCGAACCAATGGCAAGACGGAAAAAGCGGAAGTTCAGGCGCTGTGGGGGCACGCAATCAGCCCATGGTGGGATTTGGTCGGTGGCGTGCGGCAAGATCTCAAGCCTGGCGACCCTCAAACCTGGGCGGCGTTTGGGCTTCAAGGATTGGCGCTTTACAACTTTGACGCCGAAGCGACCGCCTTCGTTGGCGAGAATGGGCAGAGCGCGGCACGCCTTGAAGGCGACTACGACATCTTGTTGACCAATCGCTTGATTCTCCAACCTACGGCCGAGTTCAACTTCTACGGGAAGAACGACCCCCAGCGCGGCGTCGGTTCAGGACTTTCCGAAAGCGAGTTGGGCTTGCGGCTGCGATATGAAATTCGTCGCGAATTCGCACCTTACATCGGTGTGACGTGGAACCGCTCCTATGGAAAGACCGCGGACTATGCCAGGGATGAAGGTGTGGACCAGAGTGAGGCACGCCTCGTTCTCGGTGTTCGCCTGTGGTTTTAACCGCCACTGATCACTCGAACTTACTCCAACCAAACCTCGAATCAACAGCTCGCGCTGTGAGGAGTCTTGCATGTCATTTGTCAAAACTACCGCGGTAACTATCGCTCTTTCTGCTGGACTGCTGATGAGCGCATTCGCAGAAGCTCATCCGAAGCTGGTGTCCTCAACGCCTGCGGACGGTGCTGACGGAGCGGCACCGGCCAGGATTGAGCTGCATTTCTCGGAGAACCTGACGACCCAGTTTTCCGGGGCCAAGCTGATCATGACCGACATGCCCGGCATGCCGAACTCTCCAATGGGGGTCAAAGCGGGTGTTTCAGGTGGTAGCGATCCAAAGACGATGATCATCACCCCGGCATCTTCTCTCACCACGGGAACTTACAAAGTCGAGTGGCGCGCCGTGTCCTCGGACACTCACCCTGTAACCGGCAAAATGACGTTCAAAGTGAAGTGATTCATGAGCGACTCAATCAACATTGCACTTCGTTTTGCCCTGTATACGGACCTGATGCTGTTGTTCGGTTTAGCGGTATTTGGTTTGTATAGCCTTCGAGGCCAAGAACGAGCATCGGGTGCTGTTTTGAATTTCAAGTCGCTGCTGGCGGGGGCAGCGGCTCTTGGTGTACTGCTGTCTCTCGCGGCCATGCTCATATTGGCCAAGGCCATGAGCGGTGTCTCCGATTTTGCAGAACTTCATCACCATATCTTCGAGATGGTGGTGATGGGAACCGACGTTGGCCTCACGTGGATTGTGCGCATCACTGCGCTCGTTCTCGCTTGCGTAGCGGCGGCGTTCAACAAGAGGTGGCCGACAGGAAGCCTGTGGGTCGTGACGTTTTGCGGAGGTATTGCGCTGGCCACGCTTGCCTGGACCGGTCATGGCGCCATGGATGAAGGTACTCGAGGCTACTGGCATTTTACGACCGACATCTTCCACTTGCTGGCGGCAGGAGGTTGGCTAGGGGCGTTGACGGCATTCGGTCTGTTATTACGCCTGAAGAGGCTACAAGACGAACACCTGGTTCGCGTACTTGCACGGGCATTGATCGGATTTGAATCTGCCGGCACCGTGATCGTGGTAGTGATCGTCGTGACAGGGGTTGTCAACTACCTGTTTATCGCGGGGCCTAACGTCGACGATGTCATCCGCAATACATACGGCATTCTTCTGAGTCTGAAATTAGCGTTGTTCGCGGTCATGGTGGCGCTGGCCGCCTTGAATCGCTTCCATCTCAGTCCGTTTTTGCAGCGGTCGGTCCAGGCGGGACAGTACGCGGTGGCTGCAAACGCTCTGCGGCGTAGCATGGTCGTGGAGCTTTCAGCCGCAATGGTTATCGTGGGGTTGGTGGCATGGCTGGGGACGCTCAGTCCAGAGACGGAAATGGCATTCGAATAGCGATTCGACAATCGCCATGGGCAGGGCTAAATCCAAAGAGATGAATCTACCTGTTGGGCGGGACGAGTCCTGATGGGTAGTCGATCGTGGCAATGCCAAACGCGGTTTCGCAATCGACGTCGAGGGCTGCTGAGCGCACCTTATTTATTTGCGCATAATGTATATTATGTTAAATAATAGAAGAGCACTATGACCGCCACAATCCTCACCGACCTCGCCTTGCGATTGCCCGAAACCGAGTATCTGACTCAAGTCAAAATCGATGAGCTAAGCCAGTTCAGCATTTTCTTGCTGGTGAAAGAAGGTTTCAGGCGACAAGACGTCCGTGCCATGGTCTCGGCCTCCAAGCTCTACGCATCGTTGAAGGTCATCGAGCGGATCGTGGGCAAGCCGAGGCATAAAAAATCGGCAAGAATTATGAGGGGGCCTTTCGACTCAATGCTTTCCAAATTGTTTCTTATTCCCCTCACTCTGGTAGATAACCCAGTTGGATTTAGAGTAACCGAAGACTACCTAGGACGAGTCGAGTTTGGGATCTACTAGTAGGCCTTTCTATGCTTTTGTTGGTGCTAGCGATAGTGTTGTGGAAGCATCGTGTCGACGGTGCCCTCTCTCTACCCTTCCCCACTTGATCACTCTGAGGCTGCGATTGCATTCCAGCCAAAAATCACTTCCTACTGCGCCGTAGTTTTCGACTGTTATCGTGGCCTCACAATTAAAGGGGCCTGAATGATCAGGCAGTTGACCACTCTTTAGGTTGTCGCACTCATCGCAGGCTGTGCAAACCAAAAGACTGAATCATCAAAGCCAACATCCGCGTTCGACGGAAGACGAAATCTTTCACCTTCTCAACTCAGGAACAATACTCTTGGACGAACCAAGCAGCATAGAAAAAACAAATCAAAATATATAGAAACGATAGCACCCAATAATGACTCGCATAAAACGATGCTGACAACACTGGGTAGCAAAGGCGCGAGAGCAAAACCCACCCACACCCGTCGATTAAACATCGTACACGGCTTCTAATTCACACCTTGCTGCTTTTCTGGCAGCTCTGATCCGTCCTGGTATACACGCACAGAAAATTCTTTATCTATCTTCAACTTGAAAACTATTCGATGGGAATGCGGATTTCGGTGAACGTGACCGAGCGTTTCGCTAATACGTGACCGGTGCTTCCACCCCGGTTGCGCGGGTTCTGGATTGTAATCGCATCGGTCACGATGCGGCTTGTTCCTCGGCTTTTTTTCGGCGCAGCGACTCGCCTTTCATCGTCAGTCGGTAGGCGTTGTGCACCAGGCGGTCGAGGATGGCATCGGCCAGGGTCGGGTCGTTGATCCAGCCGTGCCAGTGCTCGATGGGCAGTTGGCTCGTCAGGATGGTGGAGCGGCTGCCAGCGCGGTCGTCGATCACCTCCAGCAGGTCATGCCGGGCTCCTTCCTCCAGCGGGGCTAGCGCCCAGTCGTCCAGCACCAGGACGTCGACCTTTGCCAGCTGTTGCAGGGTACGGCCGAAGCTGCCGTCGCCATGAGCGATGCGCAGTTGTTCCAGCAGGCGCGGGGTGCGCAGGTACAGGGTGCTATAGCCCTGGCGGCAGGCCTGGTTGCCCAGGGCGCAGGCCAGCCAGGTTTTGCCGGCACCGGTCGGGCCGGTCAGCAGCAGGTTGTGCTGCTGGCGGATCCAGTCGCCACTGGCCAGGGTGGCGATCAGACGCTCGTCCAGGGCGCGTCCGGTGCGGCGGTCGAGATCTTCCAGGCAGGCGTTGGCGTACTTGAGCTTGGCCTTCTTGCGCAGCCGTACCAGGCGCTGGTTGTCACGCCAGGCCAGTTCGCGGTCGAGCAGTAGGCCGAGGCGTTCATCGAAGCTCAGGCTGTGGCTGGCCGGCAGCGTCCATTGCTCTTCCAGGGCGCGGGCCATGCCGTCCAGGCGTAGCTGGTGCAGTTGATTCAGGGTGTGTTGCGGCATCATCGAACAGCTCCTGTTGCGGGGGTTGGTAGTAGTCGGCGCCACGGACGTTCTCGTGGTCGCCGGGTAAGGTCGTTTCGGCGGCACGCTGGGGCAGCGGCTGTTGATCCAGGCCTTGCTGGAGCAGGTTGCGCACGCTGCGCCCGGTGAAGGCGCGCAGGTGTACGGCACGTTCGGCAGCGGCTTCCAGGCGTGCATTGCCATAGCGCCGGGCCAGCGAGAGCAGGCCGAGGCAGGCGCGGTAGCCCATCTCCGGGTGCGGCTTGTGGGTCAGTTGGTGATCGATCAGTTGGCGCGTGTAGGGGCCGATCCGCGCGCCCCAGTCGAGCAGGCGTTGTGGCGTCCATTCGCGATGCGCCTGGTGCGCCGCGGGCATGTGCTCGCGCTGGGTACTGTAAGCGCCGCGTCGCCCCAGCAGCAGGTGGCTGGCCACCCGCCGGTTGCCATGCAGCACTTCCAGGGTGTGTGCCGTCAGTCGCACGTCCACGTTCTGCCGGGCCAGGGCGGAGGGCACGCTGTAGAAGCTGCCATTGACCTCGATGTGGTAGTCGATGCTGACCTTGCAGCGCTTGAAGGTGGCGACCTCGTAGGGATGCACCGGCAGCGCTCGCAAGGCCGGGCGATCCAGGCGCTCGAACCAGTCGCGCCGGCAGCCATCGAGCCGCTTGAACGGGCGCCGATTCAGATCCTCCAGCAGCTCGGCGATGGCCTGGTTAAGCGCATGCAGGCTGAAGAACTGCCGATGGCGCAGCCGCGCCATGATCCAGCGCTCGACCACCTGCACCGCCACCTCGGCCTTGGCCTTGTCCTGAGGCTTGCGTGGCCGTGCCGGCAGGATCACCGTCTGGTAATGACGCGCGCACTCCAGCGTGGCCCGGTTCAGGCCCGGCTCGTAGCGATCCGGCTGGGCGACCAGGGCGCGCGGATTGTCCGGCACAACCATTTCCGGCACGCCGCCAAAGTAGGTCAGAGCCTGGCCCAGCGAGGTCAGCCAGTCCACCTGGGTTTCGCCTGGCGTCGCGCAGGCATAGGTGTAATTCGAGGCGCCCAGGGCGGCGACGAAGATGTGCGCCCGGCGCACTTCGCCGGTGGCCGGGTCGACCACCGGCAGCGTCGGCCCGGCATAGTCGATGAATAGCTTCTCGCCCGCACGGTGCAGCTGACGCATCGAACGTTTGAGCGTCTGGGCGTAGCGCCGGTAGTGCTCGACGAACTGGGTGTAGCGGTAGGTCGGCTGGCCCGCATGCGCGGCGAGATATTCCTCCCACAGCAGCTGCAAGGTCACGCCCTTGCGTCGCAACTCGCGGTGGATGCTCAGCACATCGGGCAGCACTCGCTCACCGCGCGGCTTGTTCGTCGACGTCGGTGCAAACAAGGCGGCCGCCAGCGCGGCCTCGTCCATGGCCACCAGCGCCGGCCAGTCCAGCCCGGCCACCCGCGCCGCCGCGATGTACTTGCTAACCACGCCCTTGGACAGCTGCAAGGCACGGGCAATCTTCTCGTGGGACAAGCCGGCCTCAAACTTGAGGCGCAGACATTCTTTGATGTTTCGCATGGCTACTCGCGGCGCCGCCATCTTCCTCTCCCGAAATCGGTCGAGGATGGCGGCGCATCAGGTCATGCGCAACGAAGGGGAAGGCTTTCGCTAAGTCGTGACCGGCGATTTCGGTAAGCCGTGACCACCTGTTTCGGAACAGGCGGAAAATCGGTCACGTTGCTACCGAAATGAGCGGTCACGCGTTAGCGAAATGACCGGTCACGATCAACCGAAACGGCCGGTCACGGTGCTCCGAAATCCGCAATGGGAACATTCGCAGGCTGCAAAAGCTCCTTTTTCCATAGCGATAGCTCTATATTTAAACACAACCTCTTTGTTTTCAATCTGATACTCCGGTGCCTGTGCAGAAAAAGCACAATTCATAACAGTATTCAAACTAATTTTCTGTATGCCCGCCCTCCACTCAGAAGTAAAGTAAGACTGATCTGAATTATCGCCGGTGCATTGATGATCTATAAACTCAAAATCCCCCGCCATGTCAGCATAAACCAAGCCCTGCTGGACCATGCCAAGGACTATTCCGATGCTCAAAAACATTCGAGAAATCATTATTTTTCTCCACTTTTTTTGCCGCGCCAAACTCTACAAGTTGCTCTTTTGGGCTAAAACTAAATTGCCCCTCCCTGATGAAATACTCACCTCTCATGACAATCAAGCGTCCACATCGAATAGCAAATCTCCTAAGCCCAAAATACTTTAGGTAAGGTGGAAGCAAACCAAGCAGTTAGAAATAACGCTTAACAAGAAAAAATTAGCCGAAGTCAAGGTGTCCATATTCCATAGAACGTGGACACCTGCCGTTTTGGACTTGAGAAAAGGTCAAAGTTCAACAATCACCTGTCACTGGTAGCGTTTGAAAAGAGTTATGCAATGAGTTTGCAAGGTGTCTAGAGAATCCGGGGCGATTCATAACTTGCCACCGGTCATGCTGGCTTCATGGGTACCGGCTTAGTGGCACATTTGTAGTCGAGACAAGGAAAGACGCTGCGTCCGGGGACGCATGAATCCAAGCTTAGGCTAGTGCGCAATTTCAATGCTTCGTCCTCTGAGACGACTTTGGCATAGCACAAATAGCAGTTGATTCTATGGCTGTTGCTCTCAAGGTCGCGATAGGCCCTTCGAGTCAGGTGTCAGCTGACTACCTATGAAAGGGGCTTACCGTGCACCCGGATGACATCTTGTCGGCTTCGCCGAATATCGCCCTGGGCCAGATAACCCGCCCAGCAAGACAACGGAATGGTCTGGAGCGTTGAAGCGAAAAATATAGTAGCCAAGGCCGCACTAGGGGGAGCGCCTGATAGCGTCATAGAACTGAACAAAGAAGCGGTCGCAATAATCGATACATACAGCCGTTACACCCGCTGTATGTCTGGCGATTTTTCGCCGATGCAGTTTTGACGGTTGTCCAACATCGCAAGCATTGCTACTTCGTGGTTTTTTTGGCGATAAGTAATGCAGGTCCAGTTGAATAGTAGCTATGTATTAGACGACACAGCATCCGGGAGGGATTGGCTTGATGTTTTGAATGTGGGGCTTATAGAGCGGTTACCTTCTTTGTAGTCTTGCTCTATTGGGGTTATTACGTCTCCCGCGCGCTGCTTGATAAAGGCGTACTTCAGCCGCACTCCTTGGCAAAGTACGCAGCGACTTTTTAATATGTCTCGCTCTTTCGTGACACGTTCGAGTTCCGGCTGATCATCGTCCTGCTGCCGTTCTTCTTAAGGTTTGCTGTAGCGCTTTATCCAGGCACAGAGGCTGCGCAGCTAAAATTAACCCACGGCCCTATAGGCTTACATACGATTCAGAGAGCTTCCAACCAGAGGAATACGCTGCCCGGTCTCCAGCATCTCTACGGCATCGAGTTGCTCTTCAATTTGTAGAAAACGCATAGCAACCACCGAGGACATTTTTTCAGAAACCTCATCGATATAACGGTTCAAAAGTATTTGCCGTTTTATCTGCAGTGTCTTGTACATCTTGATCATCTTAGAGGCATCCTCATTGGTGACCACTCCGGAGCCATAGGCTCGCCCATACTCAAGCAACAGCTGGAACGTCTCCCTATTCAAACCATCCATTTCATTGCGATAGAGGGCATAGATTGGCCAAAAGGTTTCGGCCTGCTGGCTATCGAGTCCCATGTTGGCTCCCACCACACGTTTGCGTTTGTAATTGATCGTCTCGATCTGGTTGCTGATTTTCTCCTTGTGATCGCTCATCACCTGTTCCACTGAAGGCAGTGGTTCCTCGGCATGGGCGGCAAGGCCGAAGCCAGCGGCGAAAAGAGCAGCACACAATAGGCGCCTGGACATGGAGTAATTCCTCTTACATTGAGTTGAAAATAATGCGCGCTTACTGCGCGGGTTCCTTGAGCGGAATCTTCGGTGCCCACTGGAGCCATTGTTCGTCGACAGCATCGAACAGGGCGAAGGTCTGCCCCGGTTTGGCCGCTTCGCCCATTTGTCCGTTGTCTGGCGTGGCGAACGCGATGCCGCCGGCGACCATGGCTTCCAGCGACTCGGTGCGCACCGAAACGCCCTTGAACAAACCGGCCTCGATACCGACGCCGCTGGCATTCCAGAAGCGGCTGCCGGTACGCACCAGCGGCATGTAGCGCGGCTCGATGAGGATACTGATCAGCACCCGGTCCGCCTGTTGGCCCAGGTTCAGGTCGATGACCTTGCCCACTGGTATCTTGCGATAGGTCACCGGGCTGCCGAGCTTGATCGAGCCCTTGTCTGGAGCGCTCAGGGTAAGCCGCAGGCCGTTGCTGCTCCCGAGCAGGTTCGGCGCCTCGGCCAGGGTCTGGAAGCGCGTCTGACGCTCGCCCGGGCGATTGCTGGCCAGGGCCTCGATGTAGGGACCACTGACCAGGGTGCCGAGATTTTCCGTGCGTAACAGTCCCAGTGCCGGCCTTACGACCCAGAAGCGCGTGCCGCTGCGGGCGAACTGCTCGCCATTGGCCCCCAGGCGCGCCTTGAGCAACACCCCGGACAGGTCACTCTTCAAGTCGATGCCTTCAACCTTGCCGATCACCAATCCCTTGAACCGAATCGGCGTTCCTTCGCGCAGACCCTCGGCGTCTTCGACGCTCAGCTGGATCTCCACGCCCCGGGCCATGGCCGCCTCCTCGCTATCATAGAGGGCGAAGCGGCGATCCTTTCCCGAGGACGGCGCCTTGGGGTCCAGGGTGTCGAAGGAAATACCGCCATTGATCAAGGTCTGCAGCGACTCGCTCTTGACCTTGACCCCGGTGAAGTCGCCGCTCAGGGTCACGCCGCTGGCGTTCCAGAAGCGCGTGGAACTGTTCACCAGGCGCGCATGCTCGGGTTCGATGTGCACGCCGATCATCACTTGCTGGTTGTCCGCCGACAGCTGGTAGCTCTGCACGCTACCGACACGGATCTGCCGGTAGAGCACCGGCGCCCCGACCTCCAGCGAACCGCGCCGGTCACTGGTCAGCACCAGGTGCAGGCCCGGTACGTTCGTGTCCATGGGCGGCGCCTTGGGGCGGGCGCTGAATTCCCGGCGCGGCACCCCGCTCTTGGCAAAACGCACGGCGATGTAGTTGCCCTTGACCAGGGCATCCAGGCCAGTGATCCCGGCCAGCGAGATATTCGGCTTCACGGTCCAGAACTCGGTGCCCTCCAGCAGCAGGGCCTCGACCCGCGGGTCCATCGCCAGCTCGGCGGTGGCACCACTGAAGTCCTGGTTCATGTCGACGGTCTTGACCAGGCCGACCTGTACGCCGTTGTATATCACCGGCGTCTGCCCGGGCTGGATGTCACTGAGGTCCTTCATCTTCAGCTTCACCCGCAAACCAACCTGGGCCGCGTCGTAGTCCTCATACAGACGGAACGGCTTGGTCGGGTCGGTGGGCGGGCTGTCGCGATAGTTATCTGGAGTGGCGAAGGCAATACCGCCTGCGGCCAGGGTCAGCAGCGATTCGCTGCGCACCTTGAAGCCCGACAGGCCGCCGGAAATCGAAATGCCGCTGGCGTTCCAAAAACGCGTTTTCTTGCGTACCAGGTCGGCATAGGCCGGCTCGATGTGCACCTTGATTTCGATGGTGCGCTGGTCCTCACCAAGCTGAAAGCTCTTCACCTGGCCCACCAGGATCTGCTTGTAGAACACCGGGCTGCCCTGCTCCAGGGAACCCAGCCGGTCGGCCTTGAGGGTGATGTGCAGGCCAGGAACCTTCTCTGACATCGATGGAGGCTCCTTCAGGGCGGTATACGCCCTCACCCCTTGGTCACCCTTTTCGCTCTTTGCCGGGTCCACCGCGATGTAAACCCCGGAGACCAGGGTTTCCAGCCCGGTCACCCCCGCCAGAGACACCCGCGGTTTGACCAGCCAGAAATGGGTATCTTCATTCAGGTACTTCTGGGTGTCCTTGCTCAACTCGATGGAGGCGACCACTCCCTTGATGTCCTCGCTGACGCTCAAGTCCACCACCTTGCCGACCGAAATGCCCTTGTACAGCACCTCGGTCTTCTTAGCCTGGATGCCGTCGCCGCTCTCGAAGCGGACCTGGATGACCGGGCCGGCCTCGTCATAGGCGCGCCAGGCCAGCCAGGCGCCAATGACCAGGGCTAGCAATGGCAGGATCCAGATCGCCGACCAGTTGCTGGTCTGGTGTTTTTTCGGAGCAGGCAAGTCACTCATTTTCATTGTCCAAGTTAGTGTTGTCCCATATCAGCCGGGGGTCGAAAGTCACTGCTGCCAGCATGGTCAGCACCACTACGCTGGCAAAGGCGGCAGCGCCAAGGTTGGCCTCGATGCGCGCTAGGCTGCCAAAGTTCACCAGCGCCACCAGGATGGCGATGACGAAGATGTCGAGCATCGACCAGCGCCCTACCCACTCGATGAAGCGATACATGATGATCCGCTGGCGAGCGGACATCGGCTGGTGGCGCTGCACCGAATAAAGCAGCAGCGCGATACCCACCAGCTTGAAGGTCGGCACAACGATGCTCGCCACAAAGACCACCAGGGCGATGGGGGTCATCCCCAACTGCAGCAGGCTAACCACGCCGCTCATGATGGTGGCCGGCGCGCCCTTGCCGAAGACGCTGACGGTCATGATCGGCAACAGGTTGGCGGGGATGTACAAAATCATCGCCGTGATCAGCAAGGCCCAAGTGCGCCTGATGCTGTTCGGGCGGCGCGCATGCAATACCGCACTGCAGCGACTGCAGCGCGGTGATTGCTCCTGGCTGGCCGGGTTGAGTTGATGACATTCACCGCAGACCCAAATACCTGCATCAATTGCCCGCATCGTTACCATCCTCAAGTGATGCTCGCTGAATTGACCTCGGCAGCATCAACCGCTTGTTCAGAGCCGGTCCTGGCGTTGTGCCAATTGCGGGTCCTGGTTGTTCTTCCAGCCACCGCCCAGGGAGCGGAACAGGTCCACCAGGGCGATCTGCCGTTGAGTGCTGACTTCGATGAACGCCGTCTCGTTGGCGAAGTTGTTGCGCTGGGCGTCCAGGTAACGCAGATGGCTGTCGATGCCGCCTTCATAACGAGCCTTGGCCAACTTCAGCGATTCGTTGCTGGTGTTGGCCAGGGCCCGGCGTGCCTGCTCCTCGCGGCGCAGGGTATCGGTGGCCGCCAAGGCATCGGCCACTTCACGGAACGCGTTCTGGATCGTGCCCTCGTAGGCCGCCACCGCCGAATCCTTGCGCGCCTCGGCCAGGCTCAGCCCGGCGCGGTTGCGTCCGCCATCGAAGATCGGCAGCGACAGGGTCGGGATGAAGCTCCAGGAGCGCGAGCCGCCATCGAACAGGCCAGACATTTGTGCGCTGGACGTGCCGAAGCTGCCGGTCAAGGTGATCCGCGGGAAGAACGCTGCCCGCGCAGCGCCGATATCGGCATTGCGCGCTTGCAGGCGGTGTTCGGCGGCCAGGATGTCCGGACGGCGCTCGATCAGCGACGACGGCGAGCCCGCGGCGATGTCTTGCACCAGTAGCGGCTGCTCCGACAGCTTCTCGGGAATCGCCTTGGCCGCATCGGCGGTGCCCAGCAACAGCACCAGGGCATTGAACGCCTGTTGCTTCTGGCGCAGGGCGGCCTCCTCGTCGGCCCGGGACTGTTCCACCAGGCCCAGGGCTTCCTGGTAGTCCAGTGCGGTGGCGTTACCCACCGCACGGTGCTGGCTGATCAGGGCGAAGGAGTATTCGCGGCTGACCAGGGTCTGCTGGGTCAGGGCCAGGCGGCGCTGGGCGCCGTCATGGGTCAGGTAGGCCTGGGTGACCTCGGCGATCAGCGCGATGCGTGCCGAGCGCCCCGCCTCCTCGGTGGCCAGGTATTGCTGCAAGGCCGCATCGCTGAGGCTCTTGACCCGGCCGAACAGGTCGACTTCGTATTCTGGCAACGACAGGCCGACCTGGTAGGTGCTGGCCACGCCGGCCCGGCCACTGCTGGAGAGGTCCGACGGCAGGTGCTGGCGGTTACCCGAGGCCCCGGCGTTCAACCCAGGGATCCGGTCCGCCCGCTGGATGCGGTACTGTGCCCGGGCCTGCTCGATGTCCAGCAGGGTCTGGCGCAGCGAACGGTTGTTGTCCAGGGCGGTACCGACCAGCTTGCGCAACTGCGGATCGACAATGAAGCTCTGCCAATCCAGCTCGCTGGCCTGCCGCCCCTGCTGGGCGGACGCGCCGCTCCAGCTATCGGCGACCGGCGCCGCCGGGCGCTCGTAGGTCGGAGCCATGGAGCAGCCCCCCAGGGCCAGGGTGATCAGCAGCGCCGATGTAGTAAAGGTACGCATGCTGATCACTCCTGGGTCAGGGCTGGTTGTTCGGTGGCAGGCCGTTTGGTACGCAGCAACGACAGCAACCAGACGAAGCAGATCGGCACGAAAATCACCCCCAGCAACGTGGCGCTAAGCATCCCGCCGATCACGCCGGTACCGATGGCGCGCTGGCTGGCCGCACCGGCACCGGTGGCGATGGCCAGGGGCACCACGCCGAGGATGAAGGCCATGGACGTCATGATGATCGGACGGAAGCGCAGGCGAGCGGCCTCGATGGCGGCATCACGCAGGCTATAGCCCTTCTCCCACAGTTCCTTGGCGAACTCGACGATGAGGATCGCGTTCTTCGCCGACAGGCCGATGATGGTGATCAGGCCGACCTTGAAGTACACGTCGTTGGGCATGCCCACGACCATTACCGCCAGTACCGCACCCACCGCGCCGATCGGTACGATCAGCATCACCGACAGCGGGATCGACCAGCTCTCGTAGAGGGCCACCAGCAACAGGAACACCACCAGGATCGCCAGGGCGAACAGGCCCGATGCCTGGCCGGCAGAAACCTTCTCCTGGTAGGACAGGCCGGTCCACTCGTAGCCGATGCCCTTGGGCAGTTGCGATGCCAGTTGCTCCAGCTCGGCCATGGCCTGGCCGGTGCTGTAGCCCGGGCCTGCGTCACCGACGATACGGATCGACGGATAGCCGTTGTAGCGCACCAGTTGCACCGGCCCCTCCTCCCACTTGCTGGTCACGAAGGCACTGAGGGGGACCTGGTCGCCCTTGTTGTTGGGCACATAGAGTTTGAGCACGCTTTCCGGGGTCATCCGCGCGCCCTGCTCGGCCTGGATCACAACCCGTTGCTGGCGACCAGCGTTGGTGAAGTCGTTGATCACATTGGAACCGAAGGCCGAGGACAGGGTGGAGCTAATGCTCTCGAAGTTGACGCCTTGGGCCCGGGCTTTTTCGCGGTCGATCACCAGGCGCAACTGCGGGGCCTCGGCCAAGCCTTCCATCATCCCGTAGAGGAATTTCGGGTTGCCGTTGACTTGGCCCAGCAGCGTATCCCGGGCTTGTAGCAAGGCCTCGCGACCCAAACCACCACGGTCCATCAAGCGCAGGGCGAAACCACCAGAGTTACCCAAGCCATTGATCGGTGGTGGCGAAACCGCCATGACGGTACCGTCGTCGGAGATGGCGAAATGCTCGTTCAGGGCCGCTACTTCAGCCATGGCCGATTGATGCGCATCGCGTTCGGACCAATCCCTAAATGTCGGGAAAGCCAACGCCGCATTATCACCTTGGCCAGAAAAGCTGAAGCCCGAAATCACGAATGCCGAGGAGACGGCCTCACGGGACTTGAGATAGGTTTCCAGCTGTTCACCGGTGGCGTTCGTGCGCGCACGGCTGGCGCCGGGTGGTAGCTGCACATCAACCAACATGTAACCCAGGTCTTCAGTGGGCACAAAAGCTTCCGGTAATCGCAGGTAGCTGTAACCGAGCAGCGCGACAATACCGCCGTAGATCAGCATGAAACGCCCGGCACGTTTGACCAACGCGCCATTGAGTGCTGAGTAGCGCTCCGTAACATGAACAAAACCACGGTTGAAGGCACCGAAGAAACCGCGCTTCTCGTGATGGCCTTCAGGGATCGGCTTGAGCAGCGTGGCGCACAGGGCCGGGGTGAAGGTCAGGGCCAGGAAGCCGGAGAACAGGATCGAGATCGCCAGGGATACCGAGAACTGCTGGTAGATGACACCCACCGAACCGCTCATGAACGCCAGCGGCATGAACACCGCGGACAGCACTAGGGTGATCCCGACGATGGCCCCCGACACCTGCTTCATCGCCTTGATCGTGGCTTCGGTCGGTGACAGGCCCTCCTCGGCCATGATCCGCTCGACGTTCTCCACCACCACGATGGCGTCGTCCACCAGGATGCCGATGGCCAGCACCATGCCGAACATGGTCATCATGTTCACCGAGAAGCCCAGCAGGTACATCACGCCCAGGGTACCGAGCAGACACACTGGCACCACGATGGATGGAATCAGGGTGTAGCGCACGTTCTGCAGGAACAGGAACATCACCAGGAACACCAGGACCATGGCTTCAAGCAGGGTATGGATCACCTTCTCGATGGCCACGTCGACGAAACGCGAGGTGTCGTAGGGTACGGAGTACTGCACATCACTAGGGAAGAACTGTGACAGTTCGGCCAGCCGTTGTTTGACCAACGTCGCCGTCTGAATCGCATTGGCGCCCGGCGATAACTGAATCGCACCACCGACTGCCGGAGTACCATCCAGGCGTGAGGAAATGTTGTAGTTTTCCTGGCCTAACTCCAGACGTGCGACGTCGGCAAGCTTGACCATGGAGCCGTCCTGATTGGCCCGCAGGACAATCTCAGCAAACTCCTGCGGATTGTCCAGAACCCCCTTGACCGCCAAGGTCGCAGTCAATTCCTGGGCACTGTCGCCCGGTGTGCTGCCGAAGGCACCGGCCGGAACCTGCACGTTCTGTCCACGAATGGCGTTGCTCACGTCTTCGATGGACAAGCCATAACCCACCAGCTTCTGCGGATCGATCCAGACCCGCATCGCCGCTTCGGAAGAGAAGAACTGCAACTTGCCGACGCCGGGCAAGCGGCGCAGTTCGTTGTTGATGTTACGTGCGGCGTAATCACCGAGAGCAATGGTATCGCCGCGCTCGGCACCTTCCTTGTAATTCAGGGCGTAGATCAACAGGAAGCCGGCGCTGGTCTGCTCGACCTGCAAGCCCTGGGTGAGTACGGCCTGAGGCATGCGCGCCTCGGCTTTCTTCAGGCGGTTCTGTACATCAACCTGGGCCAGATCAGGATCGGTACCAGGTTCAAATGTAACGACGATTTCGGCGGTACCGTTGGAGTTGTTGGTCGACTCGAAATAGAGCAACCCCTTAGTGCCGTTGAGTGACTCCTCAAGAATGCTGGTCACCGACTCCACCAGTACCTTGGCCGAAGCCCCCGGATACGTGGCTGTAACCGTGATCTGCGGTGGTGCAACGTTAGGGTATTGGGCCACCGGTAACTTGGAGATAACTAGCAACCCGAACAGTGAGATGAACAGCGCGACCACCCAAGCAAAGTTAGGACGCCTGATGAAAAAATTCGACATCGAAAAATCCTCGCGGCAATTACGCCCTTACTTCTGCGGCTCTGAGGGTGTGGCAGCGACACTCTTGGGCTCGACCTTGGCTCCAGGCTGCAGGCCAGCCAAGCCACTAGTGATCACCCGGTCACCGGCTTTCAAGCCATCACGAATCTGCCAGCGTGCTCCCTGCATGACACCGGTCTGCACTTGGCGTGACTGAGCACGGCCGTCGTCGCCCATCAACAACACGAAGGCACTGCCATCCGGGCTACGTTGCACAGCCCGCTGCGGCACTAAAACCGCCTGGCTATCGGTCCCCTGCGGAGTGCTGACACGTACATACATACCTGGCAGCAGATTACCGTCGCGGTTATCAAACTGACCGCGTAGAGTCACTTGCCCCGTACCAGGGTCCACCGCAACATCCGTGAAAAGCAGCTTCCCCCTACGCTCATACGAAGTGCCTTCAATTCTTACAGACAGGCTCTGCTGCGAATCAGTGGCCAAGGTCCCATTCTTGAGGGCTTCACGTAGACGCAACGCATCGGCGGCGGTCTGGGTGAAATCGGCGTAGATCGGATCCAGTTGCTGAATGCGCGCCATCAGGGTCGCTTCGCCCTGGCCAACCAGGGCGCCTTCAGTCACCAGCGCACGTCCCACTCGGCCAGAGATCGGCGCAATGACCGAGGTGTACCCCAGGTTCAGGCGCGCGGTTTCCAGGTCGGCCTGGGCCGAACGGATCGCTGCTTGGGCGCTGAGCAAGTCGGCACTGGCCTTGTCGTAGTCCTGCTGGCTGACCGCTTCGATCTTCACCAGCGTCTCATAGCGTTTGACCCGTGCCTGGGCTTCCTTCATTCCGGCCTGGGCCCGGGCCAGGTCGCCCTCGGCACGGGACACCGCTGCCTTGAGCGGTGCGGGATCGATCTGAAACAACAGATCGCCGGCCTTGACGTCGGCACCTTCCTCGAAGCGCTTCTTCAGCACGATGCCCGCCACCCGTGCCCGCACCTCGGCTACACGCATTGGCTCAACTCGCCCCGGCAATTCCGAAACAAGTGCTAAGGGCTCGCTTACCACCGCCAGCACTTCCACAGGACGCGCCGTTTCCACGACAGGGCTCTGCTCGCTCGCCGGACCACACCCTGCCAATGCGATGGCGACTGCCAATGCCCCTGCCGTTCTTACTGCACGAAAATTGCGCATGACTCACCTAAGGCTTGATTGAAAACGGCCGAGATGGTACTTTTCAATCCGCTTTGAGTCAATATTGATTCATATGATCAAAATAAGATCCAGTCTTCATCCTTCCGGAAACCAATCGGCCCTATGCAAGCATCTGGAAAGTTCACTCAAGAAAGGGCAACTCCCCTGTCCCCACAGGAGGAGCGCCTGTTACGTCTGCTAACCACTGCGATAGTTCATCACCCAAGAGCTTCCATGCTCGAACTGGCACAGCTAGTTGGGGTGAGCAGAGCCACGCTGCATCGCTTCTGTGGCACGCGGGACAACCTTCTGCAAAAACTAGAAGGCCGTGCCAAGGAAGTACTTACGAAGATCATCGGCAATGCTCGTTTGCAGCAAGATGAATTTCTCTCTGCCCTTGAGCGCTTAATCAGTGAGCACTTGGCACACCGCGAACTGCTAGCATTTTTAGTAGCCCAATACCGGCCTGATTTCCTCGATGAAAGCCCTAACGCCGCGCCTTGGAACTTCTACTTGCATGCTTTGGATGTTTTCTTTCTCCGTGGCCAGCAGCAAGGCGTACTACGTATTGATATCACCGCGTCGATTCTTACCGAAATGTTCATCAGTCTGGTGTATGGCATGGTCGACGCTGAGCAACGTGGTCGCGCAGCCAGCGCCAATACCGCCCATATCCTGCCGCAAATATTCCTGTACGGCGCAAGCTCTCAAATTCGAACGGAAACCTAGACCAGGCTCCCTCAGGCCCCATTAAATGCCTAATACCAACCTCAATAATCTCGCCGCCCTGCCCCTGGAGGCATTGGTTGCTTGCCATGAGTGCGATCTGTTGATGCGCCGTGAACCGCTGGAAGCCGGCGAAAAAAGCTGCTGCCCACGTTGCGGCTTCGAACTGGCCGTGCATCACCACCAATGGCAACGCCGCTGTTTCGCATTGGTGCTCACTGCCCTGCTGCTCTACATTCCGGCCAATTTCTTGCCGATCATGCACCTCACTCTGCTCGGCCAAACCCGCAGCGAAACGGTCTGGAGTGGTGTGTTCGGGTTGTTTGAAAGCGGCATGCAAGGGGTCGCAGTAGTGGTGCTGCTCAGCAGCATGGCGATTCCGCTGCTCAAGCTGCTGAGCCAGTTACTGGTGTTGTTGAGCCTGCGGTTCAAGGTGGCGCGCCGCGCCGGCATGTTGCTCTACCGCAGTTATCACCATCTGCGCGAATGGGGAATGCTCGAGGTCTACCTGTTCGGAATTCTGGTATCCATTGTCAAGCTGATCGACATCGCCGATCTGAGCCTGGGCGTCGGCTTGGCCTGCTTCGTCGCTCTGCTGCTGACCCAGATTTGGTTGGAAATGAGTATGCCAGCACACCAAGTTTGGGAAGCGCTGTCAGATGAGTAATCTCATCCCTCAATTTTTCTACTAGGTTTGCTATGAGCTATTTGAAACTCAGTCGGAACATTTCAATTTTATAAACACTCTCCGCGATGCTTCGATCATTGCTTAGAATTTTTATTGCTTGCTTCGCCGTTAGCAACTTTAACCCTGTAATAAGAAGTGCTTCTACTGAAAGGCGAACATATTGACTTGCGTGTGCTATTTGATCGAGGGAAATATAAAATGAAAGTGCTTGTGGCGTTACGGATATGCGGCTGTATTTTCGGCTTAAGCCTATTCCTTACTGGCTGCCAAGAGGAGAAGCGATTGGAAGAGGCGCCACGCCCCGTCCGAGTAGTCATCGCAGAGCCTGCCGTTATTGGCGAAGAAGTTGCGCAAACAGGGGAGATTCGCGCACACATCGAAACCGATCTCGCCTTTCGTATCCCCGGTCGCATTGCGACTCGTAGCGTAGATGTAGGAGCCAATGTTGCCAAAGGCCAAGTTCTAGCAGTCCTCGATCCAAACGATGTGCAAAATGAGGTACGGATTGCCGAAGCCGAAGTGCGCAGTGCAGAAGCGGCAGAAGAGTTTGCCAGGTCGGGACTTGAGCGACAGCGCATGCTCTTCGATAAGCAGTTCGTGGCCCGTGCCCGGGTGGATGAGGCTGCGGCCAACTGGCGGGCAGCCAACGCTCGGCTCAATGTTGCGAAGACTGGGCTGCTGACTGCACGCAACAAGTTGAGCTACACCGAGTTACGTGCACCCGACGCCGCAATCGTGAGTGCCGTGATGGTCAATACTGGCCAAGTGATCGATGCCGGTCAGCTGGCGTTCAAGCTCGCCTCGACACAGGAGCGTGACGCAGTCTTCAACGTCTCTGAGCGCCTCTACACCTCAGTGGTCTCTGACGTAAAAGTCGAAGTTGCGCTTGTGTCAGATCCCAAGATCAAGGTCATTGGCTCCATTCGTGATGTCAGCCCAACCGCAGATGCCGCCACCCGTACCTATCGGGTGCGCATTGCGCTGCCGCAAACCCCACCGGCCATGACCTTGGGGGCTACCGTGACAGGCCGCCTGCTATTGCCTGGCAAAGCCTTATTCACTCTCCCCGCCTCGTCCTTGACCAGTCAGGATGGCAAGCCGGCAGTCTTCATCGTGCAGCCTTCCGATCACACGCTTGTCCGTAAACCCGTCGTTGTCACACGCTTTACAGCGACACAGGCACTGGTCGAGTCCGGATTGACCGAAGGCGATGCCGTGGTAACAGCTGGGGTCAGCAAACTCCGGACAGGGCAGAAAGTTGTCTACGATGCCGCCGAGGTGAGCCAATGAAGTCGAACACAACACCTCCAGAAGATCAGCGCGGGTTCAACCTGTCCGCCTGGTCGATCGGCCAGATGCCACTGATGTTCTTTCTCATGCTGGTGACCCTAGTAGGGGGCGCGATCAGCTATTCCAAGCTGAGTCGCAACGAAGACCCAGCTTTCACCATCAAGACGATGGTCGTATCGGCACGATGGCCTGGGGCTACCATCGATGACACAACAAAACTGTTGACTGACCGTCTCGAGAAAAAACTTGAAGAGACTCCTTACCTCGACAGGCTAGATAGTTATACGCGCCCGGGCGAGACCGTGATCATGGTCAACCTGCGCGATGATGCTCCGGCAGGAATAGTCCCTGATGCCTGGTATCAGGTTCGCAAGAAGATGGCCGATGTCAGCGCCACGCTGCCAAGTGGCGTGCAGGGCCCCTTCTTCGATGACGAATTCGGTGACACCTATGGACAGATCTTCGGCTTCACCGCCGAGGGTTTCTCCGACCGTGAACTGCGTGACTACCTCGAAGGTGTGCGTGCGGAGCTGCTACGGATTCCTGGAATCGGCAAGGTTCAATTGCTAGGGGTCCAGGAAGAGCAGATCGTCATCGAGTTCTCCCCTGGCCGACTTGCAGCCTTTGGACTTGATGAAGAGGCCGTCTTGCGGGCCTTGAAAGCACAGAACGCGGTTATACCGTCTGGCACGGTGCGACTAGCCGAAGACAAGATAGCGCTGCGCGTCAGTGGCGGTTTCGCCTCAGAGGAAAGCTTGCGCAACGTTACGCTGCGAGCCAACGATCGTTTCGTACCGCTCACCGAACTCGCGGCTATCCGGCGCATTGCTGCCGACCCACCCGCGCCACTGTTCCGAGTCAATGGCGAAAAAGCCCTCGGCCTTGCCATCTCGATGGCCTCGGGCGGCAACCTGCTCAATTTCGGCGAAGCGGTTCGCGCCCGCATGGATGAGGTCAAGGCATCCCTGCCCCACGGTATCGAGATGATCCAGGTCGCTGACCAGTCGACAGTCGTGAAGCAGGCTGTCAGTGGTTTTCTGACGGTCCTCGCCGAAGCGGTGGCGATCGTACTGGCCGTATCGTTTGTCTCGCTCGGTGTTCGCGCGGGCTTGGTGGTCAGCCTCTCGATCCCCCTGGTTCTGGCCATGACCTTCATCGGCATGGAACTGACGGGCATAGGCCTGCAACGCATCTCGCTGGGCGCGCTGATCATCGCCCTCGGCCTGCTGGTGGATGACGCGATGATCACCGTCGAGGCCATGGTCGGCAAACTCGAAGAGGGCTGGAACCTGAAGCGGGCCGCGAGCTTCGCCTACGAGTCAACCGCCTTCCCGATGCTGACAGGCACCCTGGTGATGATCGCCGGGTTCATCCCGGTGGGGTTCGCCGCTTCGAGCGCGGGTGAATACTGCTACTCGATGTTCATGGTTGTACTGATCTCGCTGTCGGCTTCCTGGGTGGTCGCGGTACTGTTCTCGCCTTTGCTCGGAACCCTGATCCTGCCCAAGTCGATGCCCCATCACGGGCATGCCGGCGGGCGCCTGATGAACACCTACGAGCGGGTGCTGGCCTGGGCCCTCAAGCATCGGGCGCTGACCCTGAGTCTTGCCGGCGCGGCATTCGTGGCGTCGCTCGGCGGGGCAAGCTACCTCGAACAGCAGTTCTTCCCGCCCTCCGACCGCCCTGAGCTGCTCGTCAGCCTGACGCTGCCGCAGAATGCCTCGCTGGATGCAACCATACGCCAGGCCTCGAAACTCGAGGAGTTGCTGAAGAACGACCCGGATGTCGAGCGCTTCTCCACCTACATCGGTTCTGGCGCCATTCGCTTCTATCTGCCCATGGAGGTACTGCTGGAGAACGAGAACGTCACCCAGACGGTCGTGGTAGCCAAGGGGGTCAAGGAGCGTGATGCGTTGCAGGCCAGGCTGGCTGGGGTGTTCAAGACCCAATTCTCCGGGCTTATCGCGCGTGCGACGCCGCTGGAACTGGGCCCTCCGGTAGGCTGGCCACTCAAGTACCGCGTCACCGGCCCCGATCAGGACAAGGTACGTGATACCGCCGCGCGCCTGGCCAATGTGATCTCCGCCAACCACGACACCCGAGAGGTGCATTTGCTGTCCGGCGAGCCACAACGCAGCGTCCGGGTCGAAGTCGACCAGACTCAGGCGCGTGCATTGGGGCTTTCCTCGGAAGACATCGCCAGCGCCATGGCAACGATCTTTTCCGGCTCAGCGGTCACCACGGTACGCGACCGGGAGCGGCTCATCGATGTGGTGGTCCGCGCACAGCTCGGCGAGCGCACTAACTTGGCAACCCTCGCCAATCTCCAGCTGCGCACGGCCGACGGTCATAGCGTTCCCTTGACGCAGATCGCCAAGCTCAGTTTCGGCGTGGAAGACCCAATCGTCTGGCGCCGCCAGCGCCTGCCCCTGATCACCGTACAGGGCGACGTTCGCGATGGGCTCGAGGCGGCCACCGTGGTCAAGGCACTGGCGCCCGCCGTGTCACGGTTCTCTGCCGAGTTGCCCAAGGGCTACAAGGTTGAAGTCGGCGGCGCGGTCGAGGAAGCGGCCAAGGGCAGCAAATCTCTCGCCGCCGTGCTGCCGCTCACGGCACTGGTGATGTGCGTGCTGTTGATGGTGCAACTGCGCAGTTTCTCGCGCATGTTCCTGGCCTTGGCGATGGCTCCGTTCGGGCTCATCGGTGTGGTTCTGGCAATGTTGCCGACGGCGACGCCCATGGGCTTTGTCGCGCAGCTGGGGGTGATCGCCCTGGTTGGCATGATCGTGCGCAACGCGATCATCCTGATTGAGGAGGTCGACATCAACATGAAGCTCGGCCAATCGCCCTCCGAGGCCATCGCGCACGCCTCGATGCACCGGGCCCGGCCGATTCTGCTGACGGCCTGTGCCGCCATCCTCGGCATGATCCCGATTGCACCGCAGATATTCTGGGGGCCCATGGCCTATGCGGTGATTGGCGGGCTGGCGGTTGCCACGATAGTGACCCTGACGGTCCTGCCTTGTGGCATTTCCCTGCTGCTTCAGTGGGAAAACCGACCAAGGCATCCACAAGAGCCTTCCTCGGATCAGGCCTATAAAGGACCTGCAATCGGCGCATAAAGATTCGCTGGGTCGATAATGAGCATCGCATTGCCTTGATGAGGCAATGCGATGAATATCCCACCTACGGCCGCTCTAACCTGCCTGAGCATCATTGGGATGTACGTTCTTGGATCGCTGGATTTATAGAGTCTGGAGGTATATCCGAAAACGCAAGGGTAGCCATTGGTCACACCTGAACCAAAACTGCATTTCGGACAAAACCTGCTCTTGTCCAGAACTAGCTGGACTCAAGGGGGGGCAGTATTTCGATGAACTTTTGCAAATCAGCTCATGGGCGACTGCCAAAGTTCTTCTTGGCCTCCACTGCCAAGTCCGGCGGCAGAAAATCCTTGTCCGGATTATAATTAACCTTCAGATACCGCCCCAAGTCCCGCAGATCCTGCGGGCTCAAGGTGCCTGCCGCTTGTTTTAAACGCAAGTTGTCTAATATGTAGTCGTAGCGACTATTGTTATAATCACGTACAGATGCGTACAACTGGCGCTGAGCATCTAATACGTCAACAATGTTGCGAGTACCCACCTGATAACCAACTTCGGTTGCCTCCAAAGCACTCTGATTAGACACTATGGACTGTTTGCGCGCCTGAATCTGCTCGACATCAGTATTCACTGCACGATGCAGATTACGAGTACTCTCTACTACCTGACGGCGCAGACTCTCACGCTGCTGTTCGCTCTGGGCCAGCCGCGAGTACGCCTCGCGAACCTGCGAACTAGTGAGGCCGCCACTGTAGATCGGAATATTCAGTTGTAAGCCAACACTAGTCTGCTCAACATCTCCACCATAACGTGCTCCAGTCTGCGCAGGGTTAGTAAAACCAAGGCTGTCATTATCGCCTTTCTGATACTTAACTACTGCGTCAAGGGTTGGTGCGTGCCCAGCCTTTCGCTGTCGCACAGTCTCTTCGGCGGCTGTCACAGCATGGTTGCTAGCTAGCAGGTTAAGGTTCTGGCGTCCCGCAGCTTCGACCCAAGCCTTGGCATCGTTGGGGGTCGGCACCTGCACCGGGAGAGTATGAACAACACCCTGAATTGCAGTGTACTGGCGATTGGTTAGAGTAACTAAGGCTTCAAACGCATCTTGCACCTGACGCTCAGCAACAATCCGGTTGGCTCGTGCCGTGTCGTAACTGGCCTGTGATTGCAAGACATCCGTCTTATCCGAGAGGCCAACCTCAAAACGCTCATTGGATTGTTCCAATTGATGTTTGAATGCCGACTCTTCAGCCTTGGTTGAAGCAAGATTATCTTGTGCACGTAGCACCGCGAAGTAGTTCTCTGCAGTCTGTCGAATCAAGCCTTGCTCAGTGGCCGAGAGTTGCAGGGCAGCCTGCTCATTGACCGCCTCTGCGGCCTGTAGCTGAAACCAGCGATCAGCACGAAAAATCGGCTGCGCTAAGGTAGCACTCCAAGCATTACCACTACGATTGGAAGTAACCGAAGGCTCATCAAGTTTAGTACGGGTATTCATCATCTCGGCACCAGCCGAAAGATTGGGCAGCAGCCCGGCGCGAGCCTGAGGCACAACTTCGCGGCGAGCACTGTAGTCGGCACGAGCAACCGCCAAATCTGCATTGTTATCGACCGCTTCCTGGTAGACGCTGATGAGGTCGTTATTGACTGTTGTGGATGTATCAGCAGCGCACGCAGCACTACTGAATATATAAGAAACAGCCACAATCACTGAGTGTCTGCGCAACATGGAACTACCCTTGGTTATATTGATTCACTGTATTGTCAGTAATTGACTCAAGAACCGCCCGACGTCAAAGCGATGACGACGCGCGTTCGGTGTGCTTCAACACTGTGCAATTTGTAGTTTTTAGACTGGTAAAGGGAAACCAAAAAAAATCCGCCCCGAGAGGCGGTAAAGAAGCAGGCCTTCGGCCTGACACGGAGTAACTTCAGATCAAAACATGCAGAAAAACGGTAACTGTCCTTCGCCAAACATTCATTCACATGGCTCCCAGAGTAGGGGCTGCTTCCTGACGGCTCAGGATCGTCAGAACCCTTTTCCCGGCTCAGAGAACTCGGGCATGCCCAGTAGCTCGTGCGGGTCTCGCATCAGGCCATCGACTTCTACCCAGCCCAGCAACGTGGAGCTGACACTCCAGCCCAGCAGGCGTTGCATCTCTGCCGGAAGCTGGCGAACGCGTTCAATGGGAAGGGAAAGGAAGTGATTCTCTTCGAGGCGCAAGACGGCCAGGTCGTAGGCCATGGTCAGGCCAGTACGAGGAGTCGAGGAGGTATTGGCGCCACCGCCGTGATAGACCGACCCCATCCATAGCAGCGCGGAGCCTGCCTTCATTTCAGCGGCAACGGTCTGCTCCTGGGTCGGCATGCGCTCGTCATCCCATTGATGACTACCGGGAATGACGCGTGTTGCCCCGTTCTCTTCGGTGAAATCAGAGATGGCCAGCATGAGTTGCAGGCGGGCTTCACGTCCGTACTGGGGATGCCTCCACAGCGAAGTAGCATCATCACGGTGCAGGGGCTGCAAGCCTTGGCCTGGCCCGATCTGGATGGCTTGGGTAATGCTGAGTTGAATGTCAGGCTCGATCTCGACGCGGTCGCTACCCACCCAGACATGGGTAGGTGTCTGCAGGATCTTCCTGGCCGCCCCAATGAACAGTGGGTTCAATGCCACATCCACGGCCGTGTCGCTTCGCCCGATGATACGGCCGACACGTCGGGTTTGCGTGCCTGCGAAATAGGGATCCACTCCGCAAGGCGTGACATTCAAGTAGGCATCCAATTCTTCAGCGAGGGACTTCAACGTCGAGGGCGAGACAAAATCGGAAATGATGACCCCGCCGTCACGCAGGATGATCTCCACCACCTGTTCGACCGATGCATCGCTGCTGACAGTCGAGAGTTTTCGTGTATCCATCTGCTTTCTACCTGTCTGGTTTAGTCATTGTTCTATCCAGTGAGTCGGTTCAGCCTGACTCACCCCACCCGTTGCCTGTCACCGCAACGCCCTCTTGCTTTCACTCTCAGCGAGAGCACGTTATGATCACTGAGCCTGATCAAATGATCAAGTCAGTTGATTGTTGCTTTGTCTTTCCACCACCACCGTTAGAACCATGAAATCCGTTGCACCCGCTGGCGTTCGCTGACTGGCGGCATCACGTTCATAGCGGACCAGTGCCCTGCCCTGTCACGCGTGTCTCCTTGACGATAAGCACGCACGGACTTTCGTCATCCCGATTGCATCGACTCACCTCATGGATTGGGGAGTGACCTTGCGATAGGATTCGTCGCCGTCAAGGCTGGATCGAAGGTTGGCGGCAATACCGATAAGGGAGAACGCTCAATGGCTCGGATAGGCGCTGAAGAGCGCAAACAGGATTTTATTGAAGCCACCATCAAGGTGATCGCGGAGTACGGCATAGCCGACGCCACGACGCGGCGGATCGCAGCCGCGGCGGATTCTCCGCTGGCCTCACTGCACTATGTTTTCCACACCAAGGACGAATTGTTCTGTGCGGTCTACGAATCCTTGATCAACATGCCGCAGCAATCACTGCAGTACGTTCCGACAGGCGCTACGCCAGCGGAATCGATTGGGGAAATGTTGCGCCAACTGGTCAAGTGGTTCACCTTGCACCCCGAGCGGGCTACCACACAGTTCGAACTCTTCTTCTGGAGCCTGCGCAACAATCCGGAAATGGCGGCTAGGATTTATGCCGTTTCCATCGAAGCGACCCACCAGGTTGCGGATTTCGGAGCACCGTGACCGGCCGTTTCGGTTGATCGTGACCGGTCATTTCGCTAACGCGTGACCGCTCATTTCGGTAGCAACGTGACCGATTTTCCGCCTGTTCCGAAACAGGTGGTCACGGCTTACCGAAATCGCCGGTCACGACTTAGCGAAAGCCTTCCCCTTCGTTGCGCATGACCTGATGCGCCGCCATCCTCGACCGATTTCGGGAGAGGAAGATGGCGGCGCCGCGAGTAGCCATGCGAAACATCAAAGAATGTCTGCGCCTCAAGTTTGAGGCCGGCTTGTCCCACGAGAAGATTGCCCGTGCCTTGCAGCTGTCCAAGGGCGTGGTTAGCAAGTACATCGCGGCGGCGCGGGTGGCCGGGCTGGACTGGCCGGCGCTGGTGGCCATGGACGAGGCCGCGCTGGCGGCCGCCTTGTTTGCACCGACGTCGACGAACAAGCCGCGCGGTGAGCGAGTGCTGCCCGATGTGCTGAGCATCCACCGCGAGTTGCGACGCAAGGGCGTGACCTTGCAGCTGCTGTGGGAGGAATATCTCGCCGCGCATGCGGGCCAGCCGACCTACCGCTACACCCAGTTCGTCGAGCACTACCGGCGCTACGCCCAGACGCTCAAACGTTCGATGCGTCAGCTGCACCGTGCGGGCGAGAAGCTATTCATCGACTATGCCGGGCCGACGCTGCCGGTGGTCGACCCGGCCACCGGCGAAGTGCGCCGGGCGCACATCTTCGTCGCCGCCCTGGGCGCCTCGAATTACACCTATGCCTGCGCGACGCCAGGCGAAACCCAGGTGGACTGGCTGACCTCGCTGGGCCAGGCTCTGACCTACTTTGGCGGCGTGCCGGAAATGGTTGTGCCGGACAATCCGCGCGCCCTGGTCGCCCAGCCGGATCGCTACGAGCCGGGCCTGAACCGGGCCACGCTGGAGTGCGCGCGTCATTACCAGACGGTGATCCTGCCGGCACGGCCACGCAAGCCTCAGGACAAGGCCAAGGCCGAGGTGGCGGTGCAGGTGGTCGAGCGCTGGATCATGGCGCGGCTGCGCCATCGGCAGTTCTTCAGCCTGCATGCGCTTAACCAGGCCATCGCCGAGCTGCTGGAGGATCTGAATCGGCGCCCGTTCAAGCGGCTCGATGGCTGCCGGCGCGACTGGTTCGAGCGCCTGGATCGCCCGGCCTTGCGAGCGCTGCCGGTGCATCCCTACGAGGTCGCCACCTTCAAGCGCTGCAAGGTCAGCATCGACTACCACATCGAGGTCAATGGCAGCTTCTACAGCGTGCCCTCCGCCCTGGCCCGGCAGAACGTGGACGTGCGACTGACGGCACACACCCTGGAAGTGCTGCATGGCAACCGGCGGGTGGCCAGCCACCTGCTGCTGGGGCGACGCGGCGCTTACAGTACCCAGCGCGAGCACATGCCCGCGGCGCACCAGGCGCATCGCGAATGGACGCCACAACGCCTGCTCGACTGGGGCGCGCGGATCGGCCCCTACACGCGCCAACTGATCGATCACCAACTGACCCACAAGCCGCACCCGGAGATGGGCTACCGCGCCTGCCTCGGCCTGCTCTCGCTGGCCCGGCGCTATGGCAATGCACGCCTGGAAGCCGCTGCCGAACGTGCCGTACACCTGCGCGCCTTCACCGGGCGCAGCGTGCGCAACCTGCTCCAGCAAGGCCTGGATCAACAGCCGCTGCCCCAGCGTGCCGCCGAAACGACCTTACCCGGCGACCACGAGAACGTCCGTGGCGCCGACTACTACCAACCCCCGCAACAGGAGCTGTTCGATGATGCCGCAACACACCCTGAATCAACTGCACCAGCTACGCCTGGACGGCATGGCCCGCGCCCTGGAAGAGCAATGGACGCTGCCGGCCAGCCACAGCCTGAGCTTCGATGAACGCCTCGGCCTACTGCTCGACCGCGAACTGGCCTGGCGTGACAACCAGCGCCTGGTACGGCTGCGCAAGAAGGCCAAGCTCAAGTACGCCAACGCCTGCCTGGAAGATCTCGACCGCCGCACCGGACGCGCCCTGGACGAGCGTCTGATCGCCACCCTGGCCAGTGGCGACTGGATCCGCCAGCAGCACAACCTGCTGCTGACCGGCCCGACCGGTGCCGGCAAAACCTGGCTGGCCTGCGCCCTGGGCAACCAGGCCTGCCGCCAGGGCTATAGCACCCTGTACCTGCGCACCCCGCGCCTGCTGGAACAACTGCGCATCGCTCATGGCGACGGCAGCTTCGGCCGTACCCTGCAACAGCTGGCAAAGGTCGACGTCCTGGTGCTGGACGACTGGGCGCTAGCCCCGCTGGAGGAAGGAGCCCGGCATGACCTGCTGGAGGTGATCGACGACCGCGCTGGCAGCCGCTCCACCATCCTGACGAGCCAACTGCCCATCGAGCACTGGCACGGCTGGATCAACGACCCGACCCTGGCCGATGCCATCCTCGACCGCCTGGTGCACAACGCCTACCGACTGACGATGAAAGGCGAGTCGCTGCGCCGAAAAAAAGCCGAGGAACAAGCCGCATCGTGACCGATGCGATTACAATCCAGAACCCGCGCAACCGGGGTGGAAGCACCGGTCACGTATTAGCGAAACGCTCGGTCACGTTCACCGAAATCCGCACTCATCACCATTTTTCCTTCGCCGAGTACTACGACCCCAAGCGCATGCACTGGGGCAACCTGCGGGTCTGGAACGATGACGTGATCGCTCCCGGCACCGGTTTTCCCCAGCACCCGCACCGGGACATGGAAATCATCACCTACGTCCGCGAAGGCGCCATCAGCCATCAGGACAACCTTGGCAACAAGGGCCGCACCGAGGCCGGCGACGTGCAGGTCATGAGCGCCGGGACCGGGATCGCCCACAGCGAATACAACCTGGAGGCCACGCCGACCAAGATTTTCCAGATCTGGATCATTCCCAACCAGGCCGGCTCTGCGCCGTCCTGGGGCGCCAAGCCTTTTCCCAAGGGGCTGCGCGAAGGTTTTGTGACCCTGGCCAGCGGCAAGGACGGCGACGAGGAAAGCTTGCGCATCCGAGCCGATGCACGGCTGGTGGCGGCCAATCTGAAGGCCGGGGAAACCGCCGAGTACCATCTGGATGCTGGACGCCGGGCCTATCTGGTGCCCGCTACCGGGGCGATCGAGATCAACGGCTTGCGCGCCGAAGCTCGAGATGGGGTCGCGATCGAGGACGAACGCGTGCTGCGGGTGAGCGCGCTGCAGGACAGTGAAATCGTCCTGGTGGATCTGGCGTGAAGCGCAGGGGCAACTAAAAAGGGGCGACCGTGATGGTCGCCCCTTTTTTTCGCCGGCAAGCCGGCTCCTACGTGAATCAGTTGCCGCTGATGGCGGTGTCCACCAGGGTCTGGGCTTCCTGCACCAGTTGCTTGAGGTGATCGTCGCCGATGAAGCTTTCGGCGTAGATCTTGTAGATATCCTCGGTGCCCGATGGCCGGGCGGCGAACCAGCCGTTCTCGGTCATGACTTTCAGGCCACCAATGGCCTGATCGTTGCCCGGGGCCTGGCTGAGGATCTGCTGGATCGGCTCGCCGGCCAGCTGGGTCGAGGTCACCTGTTGCGGCGAAAGCTTGCTGAGCAGGGCCTTTTGCTGCGGGTTGGCCTTGGCATCGACCCGCACCGAGAAGGGTTCGCCCAACTCGTCGCACAAGGCGCGGTAGGCCTGGTTCGGATCACGACCGGTGCGAGCGGTCATTTCAGCGGCCAGCAGCGACGGGATCAGGCCGTCCTTGTCGGTGCACCAGACGCCACCGTCCTTGCGCAGGAACGAGGCACCGGCACTTTCTTCACCGCCAAAGCCGAGGGAGCCGTCGAACAGGCCGTCGGCAAACCACTTGAAGCCCACGGGCACTTCATACAGGCGACGGCCCAGACGCGCGGCCACCCGATCGATCAGGCCGCTGCTGACCACGGTCTTGCCCACGGCGGCGTCGGCGCGCCATTGCGGACGGTTCTGGAACAGGTAGTCGATGGACACCGCCAGGTAGTTGTTCGGCGCCAGCAGGCCGCCGCTGGGGGTGACGATGCCGTGGCGGTCGTGATCGGGGTCGCAGGCGAAAGCCACGTCAAAGCGCTCTTTCAGGCCGATCAATCCTTGCATGGCGTAGCTGGAGGATGGATCCATGCGGATCTGTCCGTCCCAGTCCACCGACATGAAGCGGAAGGTGGCGTCCACTTGCCGGTTCACCACATCCAGATCAAGGCGGTAGTGCTCGGCGATCGCCGACCAGTAGCGCACCCCTGCTCCACCCAGCGGATCCACGCCCAGGCGCAGCTTGGCGTTGCGGATGGCGTCCAGGTCGATGACGTTGATCAGGTCGGCGACGTAGGTATTGAGGTAGTCGTGGCGATGGGTGGTATCGGCCTTCAGCGCCTGCTCGTAGCTGATGCGCTTGACTCCGACGAGCTTGGCCGCCAGCAGTTCGTTGGCCTTGGCTTCGATCCACTTGGTGATATGGGTGTCGGCCGGGCCGCCATTGGTGGGGTTGTACTTGTAGCCACCGCTTTGTGGCGGGTTGTGCGAGGGCGTGATGACGATCCCGTCCGCCAGGCCCGAGGTGCGGCCGCGGTTGTAGCAGAGAATGGCATGGGACACCGCCGGGGTCGGGGTGTACTCGTCACCGGCAGCGATCATCACGGTCACGCCGTTGGCCGCCAGGACTTCCAGCGCACTGGCCCCGGCCGGGGTCGACAGCGCGTGGGTGTCGATACCCACGAACAATGGACCATTGATGCCCTGGGATTCACGGTACAGGCAAATGGCCTGACTGATGGCCAGGACGTGCCATTCATTGAAACTCAGATCGAACGAACTGCCGCGATGCCCGGAGGTGCCGAAAGCCACGCGCTGGGTAGGCACCGAGGCATCGGGTTGACCGGTGTAATACGCCGTAACCAGTCGCGGGATATCGACCAGCAATTCAACCGGTGCCGGTTTGCCCGCAAAAGGACTGAGAGTCATGCAAAACCTCTGGAAAAGGATGGTTCGGGAATGGAGCGCAGTTTACTGGCAGTTTGACCGCAGCGCGATGGAATCTATCCCGCAGCGCCACGCTTTTCTGTAGGCGTCGGCTTGCCGGCAAAAGGGCCCGCAAGCCTTGTGCAGTTTTCCGGAGAATCTTCGCCGACCGGCCGCTAGCCAAGGGCGCAGATACAAAAACGCCAGGCTAGGCCTGGCGTTGGAGTCATCAGGCCGGTTCGACCTGGAGCGCCACCCGCTCGCGGCATGGACACTCGTCCATGTAACGGTGCGCTTCGACAAACTCGCTGAAAGGAAAGACCCGAGTCTTCAAGGGCAGCAGCACCCGGTCCGCGGTCAACTGGTTGATGTCGCGCAGCGCACGCTGCAACGCGACCTGATCCTGAATGATCCCCAGCTCCGGCTTGCCGGTGAAATTGCCGATGCAGTGGACGAAGAACTGAATGTTCTTCTGGAACGCCGCACAGGCCGGAAACGGTGTCTGGTTACCGCCTTGCAAGCCATACAGCACCAGGCTGCCGCGGGGCGCCAGGACATCGCCAAGCATCGACATTTGCGGACCGCCCAGGCCATCGAACACCACATCGACCCCACGATTGTCGGTGAGCTTGTTGATCTGCATCAGCAGGTCCTGCTCCTCGGTGACGATGACTTTCTCGGCTCCCAGGGACAGCAGGTACTCACGTTCTTCTGCGCTCTTGGTGGCGGCAATCACCCGCACACCCAGGGCCTTGCCCAACTGGACAAAGGACGGACCGGCGCAGTGACTGGCGTCGGTCACCAGGGCGAACTGCCCGGGCTTGACCCGCGCCAGATCAGCGTAGGCGAAATAGGCGATCAACAGCGGCGTGTAGTGCACGGCCGCCTCGATGGGGCTCAGCACCTCCGGGTAGCGGGTCAGGGCCGAGCGCGGCAGGACGATCAGCTCGCCGTATACCGGATAATCATTGGGACTTTCGGCGGGAAAGCTGGCGACCTTGTCACCGACCGCGAGGTCGTCGACGCCCTCGCCCACTGCGGTGACCACGCCGGCCATTTCATGCCCCAGACCCGATGGCAGGCGGGCATGGGACGACGCCAGGTTCTGCCGCCAGAGCACGTCGTACCAACTGATACCAATGGCTTCGACTCGTACCTGCACTTCGCCTGGCGCAGGCAACGAGGCCGCATGCTCTTCGCATTTGAGCACCTCGGCCGGTCCAAACTTGTGAAAACGAATCGTGCGGGACATCGCAAACCTCGTCAAATTAACCTCTAATGCCGCGAACTTTATCCGGGCTTTGAAAGCAAGACTATCAGTGCCTATTAATAGTCGACATGTCTGTCATTGATTCCGTGCCCTTGCTAAGCGGGGCGGACAGCACTTCCCGTGCGCGGCCTGACTACAAACAACATTTAGCCGGTGCAGAGTACCAGCCTTTACCCGTAAGATTCACGCCGACCTTTTTACCCAAAGGGTCGCTCCCGTCAAGTTCGCTGACTCTGCCAGGACTCCAGATGAATCGTAATGACCTGCGTCGTGTCGACCTGAACCTGTTGATCGTGTTCGAAACACTGATGCACGAACGCAGCGTGACCCGCGCCGCCGAGAAGCTGTTTCTTGGCCAGCCGGCCATCAGCGCCGCCTTGTCGCGCCTGCGCAATCTGTTCGACGACCCCCTGTTTGTGCGCACCGGCCGTAGCATGGAGCCGTCGGCCCGGGCGGTGGAAATCTTCGCCCTGCTCTCGCCGGCCCTGGACTCGATCTCCACCGCCGTCAGTCGCGCCGCCGAATTCGATCCCGCCACCAGCACCGCGGTGTTCCGGATAGGCTTGTCCGACGACGTGGAGTTCGCCCTGCTGCCCATGCTGCTCAAGCGCCTGCGGGCCGAGGCGCCGGGTATCGTGCTGGTGGTGCGCCGGGCCAACTACCTGCTGATGCCGTCGCTGCTGGCTTCCGGTGAAATATCCATCGGCGTCAGCTACACCGCCGACCTGCCGGCCAACGCCAAGCGCAAGGTATTGCGCCGCAGCCTGCCGAAACTGCTGCGTGCCGACACCGTTCCGGGCGCCCTGAGCCTGGACGACTTCTGCGCCCGCCCCCATGCCCTGGTGTCGTTTGCCGGGGACCTGAGCGGCTTTATCGATGAAGAACTGGAGAAGCTCGGACGCAAGCGCCACGTGGTACTCGCCGTGCCGCAATTCAACGGCCTGAGCACCCTGCTGGCCGGCACCGACATCCTCGCCACCGTCCCCGACTACACCGCCGACGCCCTGACCGCTGCTGGCGGAGTACGTGCTGAAGACCCGCCCCTGCCAGTGCGCAGCTTCGAGTTGCACATGGCCTGGCGCGGCTCCCAGGACAACGACCCGGGAGAACGCTGGTTGCGTTCGCGGATTCAGATGTTCTTTGGCGATCCGGATAGTCTTTGATGGCTAGGTGCCCAGCCTCAACCTTGAGGCGAGGGCATGCGCAAGGTCGGTATGCCGCCTCACGGCGCTAGTGCCAAAACCTCGTCTGCATGCCCAATGGGCCTGCGTGCAGGGCTAACTCTGGCGACCGGTTGCGCGGCAAACACTCCCATCATTGACCTCGGCGAGCACAGACCTGTACTCGCCGCCCTTTGCGCATCGAATCCGCCCTCTCATGCCAGAGGATCAACTCGAGCGGATTTCAGCCTCCTTGATCCAGATGCCTTCGAGCCAGACATCCTGATGCTCTTGCGCAGTAACGCCGATGCCAAGGGCCGCCAGGTTCTCCTGGCCAACGGCACTCACCATGTCGGTCGGTTTCAAGAACCCCCGCGATGAACACCATCACCACTGCCGTCGACGTGTGCCCGGTTAAAGCTGCCAGCCAGGCTCTGAGCACTATCGACGAGCGGTACGGCCCCAGCCGCACCATCCGTTGTCAGAAGGCCACTGCCGCTAAACCCGAAACATGTCCCCTAGCTGCCGATACAGCTCCATGGGCAAGCGAATCCCTTCTTTTTGCGCCCGAGCCCAGGCTTGCTGCTTGGCCTGCCCGGGTGGGTGGACGCCCAGACGTTGCAGACGCCGCAGCTGCTGTCCCAGTCGGTTCTCGAACTGTTCATCGAGCAGGTGCGGGGCGATGGCGATCACCAGCAGCCCTGCTCCGGGCGACTGCCCGCCGCTGCGAAAGTCGGGCGCATCCAGCGACCAGTTGGCCCCGGTAACACCGCCGGCCAGCACTTCCACCAGCAAGGCAATGTTGGCCCCGCGGCTGCCACCGAATGCCAGCAAGGCGCCGTGCATGGCCTCCCGGGCGCTCAGAGTGGCAGCGCCCTGGGCATCCACTGCCCAGCCTTGGGGGATCGCCTCCCCGGCCTCGGCAGCCTTGAGGATGTTGACGAAGGCCGTGGCGCTACTGGCCTGGTCGATCAATAGCGCAGGCCCGTCACCGCAGGGGGCGGCGAACGCCAGGGGGTTGGTCGAATACATCGGCTGGCGCTGGCCGGCCACGGTCAATAACGGCGGGCCATTGCAGAAGGCCAGCGCTACCAACCCCTCGCCAGCCAGACGCCGGGTGTAATAGCCCAGTTCGCCACAGGTAAAGCCGTTGTACAGGGCAAACAGGCTGATGCCCAACTGCCGGGTATTGTCGCGCAAGGCAGCGAAGGCCTGGTCGAACCCCAATTGCGCGATGCCCTGGCGCGCATCACAACGAATCATCGCCGGCGCCACCTGAGTCAGCTGCGGCTGGGCCAGGCCGACAATGCGCCCGCTGGCGAACCCTTCCAGGTAATCCAGCAGATGCTCGAAACCCAGGCTGGCCAGTCCATGGCCCTGGGCCGATACCGTGGCTTCGGCCAGGGCCCGAGCCACTTCCCGGCTGCTGCCGGCGCTCAGGCAGCAGCCCTGGGCAAAAGCCCTGGCCTCTGCCAGCGATAGGCATTTGAACGCTGCGCTCGCTTGCATGGACGACTCCCTGAGGCTGCCGCGAAACAGTCTGGTGCACTTGGCCTGAGGCCCGCGCCAGCCGCCTGGCAGGCGTGTTTGGTGGCCAGGTCATTCCACCAGGCGCGGCGTACCGACGTTGGCGACTTGTTTATCCAGGCCGAACGAGCCGAGTATCTCGGCAATTTCCCCAGACGCGTGCAAGGCCTGGATATTTTCGTTCAACGCCACCCCCAGCGCGACATTGGCCTTGGTGTGCGGGAAACCGGACTGCCCCGGCTGCAAGGTGGCCTTGACCCGAGGATCAGGCTCCGAGACTTTGATGCGCTTGCCCTGGTAAGCGCCCTTCTGCTGCGAAGCCACACCAACTGCGAAGCTGTCGATGCCCAGCGCAATCCGATTCGAGGCCAGGTCCTGCGCCATCGCCACCGGGTTGGGGTATAGCACCAGGTTGTCGCCAAAGGCCTTTTTCAGATCATCGACCCACAAGTAACCCTGCACCGTACCGATGCGCTTGCCTTCAAGCTCGGAGATGGTCGAATACCCCTCGTTGGAGATAATCCCCATCATGTCCAGGTACAGCGGCGCGGACAGGCCCAGGGCCTTGCTGCGCTCGGCGGTACGGTACCAGTCACCGATGCCGACGTCGGCCCGCCGGGCGATCACTGACTGGATCACCGCCGCCGGGTCGACCACCGTCAGCTTGATGTCCAGGCACTCCCTGGCAGCGATACGCTTGATGATTTCGCCATCGATCCCGCTCAACTGGTTGCCCGGCCCGGGTATCGAATAGGGCGGGAAGACCCAGGCCGCGACGCTCAGCACCCCTGGGGTCAGGGTGGTGAACTGGTGGGCCGGCTTGCAGTCCGCCAAGGCCAGGGGTACACCGAGCAGGGCCGAGCCGCCCACCAGGGTGGAACAGAGGAATATCCAACGGGTAATGCATTTGAATGAGCGGATCATGGCTTCACCTGTGCTTGGATTGCGTCAATGGAACAGCAGCCGAAAGACGGCCCGAACGGGTCACGCGTGCTGGCTGGGCGCCAGTCTTTTCTCCAGCGCCGCCACGCCCAGGGTCGCGGGCGCGCAGACAGCGGCATACATCAGGCCGGCCAGGGTCAGCACCGGCAGATACTCGAAGGTCGATGAACCGATGGCCGAGGCGCGGCTGACGAGCTCCGGCAGCGCGATGGTGAAACACAACGACGATGCCTGGAACATCATGATCGAGAACCCCAGCAACGACGGCAGGGCCACCCGCAGCGCCTGGGGCAGGATGATGAAGCGCAGCGCATCGAAGCGGTTCAGACCGATCACCTCGGCCGCCTCGTTCTGCCCCTGGGCCACGGCCTCGATACCGCCGCGGATGATCTCGCTGGTGTAGGCCGCGGTGCAGTAAGCCAACGCCACGGCCGCCGCCCAGAAGGAACTCAGGGTCAGGCCGGCCGAGGGCAGGCCGAAATAGACGTACTGCAACAGGATCAACGCTGGCGCGCCGCGCCCCAGTTCGACAATCAGCAGCGAGGGATAGCGCACCACCCGACGGGTTGCCGCAACCCCCAGCGCCAGCAGCAAGCCCAGGACCACCCCCAGCACCAGGCTGACGGCGGTGACCTGCATCGACAGCACAAAACCCTTCCACAGTTCGGGAAACCAGGCCAGCCACATCGTCAGGATCTCGTTCATCGGGCCACCCTCTGCTTCAGGGTGGCCGCCAGCCAACGCGAGACTAGCGCCACCGGCACGCTGAGAATCAGGTAGACCAGGGCCGCCACGCTGTACACCCCCAGCCCCTGAAAGGTCTGCTGGGACAACTGATAGGCCTGGAAGCTGACGTCACCGACGCCAATGGTCGAAGCCACGGCCGAGTCCTTGAGCAAGCCGATGGCATAGGTGGCCGAGGTGGGAATGGCGATGCGCACCAATTGCGGCAGCAGCACATCGAAAAACCCCTGGAACGGCGAAAGATTGAGTACCTGCGCCGCCTCGAACTGCCCCTGGGGAATCGCCGCGAAGGCACCGCGATAGACCTCCGACATGTGCGCTGCGGTGATCAGCCCCAGGCCCAGCACCGCGGCGGCGAACGGCGACAAGGCAAGGTAGCCGCCACCGATGCCGAAGAAGATGAAGAACAGCCAGACGATCGGCGGAATCGAACGCAACGTCAGCACCAGCATCGCCGCCAGCCAACGGCACGACTTCAGCTTCGACAGGCGCAGGGCGCAGAGTGGAAAACCCAGCACCACGCCCATGCAGAAGGCGCCAAGGGTCACGCTCAGGGTCCAGGGCACGCCGTGCAGCAGGACCAATAGAATATCCAGCATCAGCGATTCCTCACGGCCTGGAGAAACTGCGCCACCCGCGCATGCTGCGGCTTGCGCATCACCTCGGCACTGGGCCCCTGCTCGATGATCCGTCCTTCGGCCATGACCACCACGCGGTCGGAAACGGTCTCGGCAAAGTGCATCTCGTGGGTCACCACCAGCATCGACATGCCCTCGCGCGCCAGCTCTTTCATCACCGCCAGTACCTCCAGGCCCAGCTCGGGGTCCAGGGCCGAGGTCGGCTCGTCGAACAGCATCAGCTCCGGCTCCAGCGCCAGGGCCCGGGCGATGGCGATGCGTTGTTGCTGGCCGCCGGAGCAACGTGCCGGGTAGGCGTTGGCCTTGTCCGCCAGGCCCACCCGGTCGAGCAACTGCAAAGAACGGGCGTCCGCTTCCTCGGCGCTGCGACCCAGGGTGCGGATCTGCGCCAGGCTGACATTGCGCAGCACCGTGAGATGGGGAAACAGGTTGAACGACTGGAACACCATGCCAATGCGCCGGCGCAGCTTGAGCAACTCGCTCCTGGGCAGCGGGCGCCCGGCCTCGATATGCACCCCACCCATGCTGACCCGGCCGCGGGTTGCCGGCTCCAGCTGGTTGATGCAACGCAGCAAGGTGCTCTTGCCGGAGCCGCTGGGGCCGATAATCGCCACCACCTCGCCTTGGGCCATCTCGAAACACACGTCGTGCAACACCGGGTAAGGACCGAACTGCTTGTGAATCGCCTCCAGGCGCAGAAAGGGTTCGGCGCTGGCCACCGGGCGCGGCGCCAGGGTGGCGCTGTCGATCACGGTCATGCTGCTCATTGTTTTTTCTCCGGACAGGGTAGACGCCATGCCTGCAAGAATCAGGCAACAACCGCTGTTATCGATCGTCGTCGACTAACGGGGTGCGCGAGAGCTTGACCGCTCCAGTCGCGCTGATCAGCACCTGCTCTTCGAGCTTCACGCCTTCATGGCCACCTTGCTCGCCGATGTAACTCTCCACCGAGAGCACCATGTTTTCCGCGAAATGGCCGTCATAGCCCCACTCGGCAAAATCCACCGCATAAGCCACGCTGGGGTACTCGTCCACCAGGCCGACGCCGTGCAGCATCATCATGTAGCGGTTGTGTTCGAACGCTTTGGGCACCGGCCAGCAGCGCTCGGCGAACTCGCGGAACGACAACCCCGGGCGCAGCAGATCGAGGTTGCAGCTGATTTGCTGCGAAGCGATGTCCAGCAGCTCGCGCTGGGCCGCCGTCGGCGCTTTGCCAGGGCAGATGAAACTGCGGGAGATGTCCGAGAGATAGCCCCCCGGCCCGACCATGTCGGTGTCGAAACAGACCATCTCGCCGGCTTCGATGACCTTGTCCGAGGCGTCCTGGAACCAGGGGTTGGTGCGCGGCCCGGAGCTCAGCAGGCGGCTTTCGGCCCACTCCCCGCCATGGGCGACGTTGGTTCCATGCATGATGCTCCACAACTGGTTTTCGGTGATGCCCGGCACCAGGCTGGCGCGCATGCGGGCAATCGCCAGGTCGCACACATCCATCGACACCCGGTGGCTGGCGATCTCCTGCACCGACTTGATCAGCCGCGCCTGCTCCATCAGCGGCTGGGCGTCGAACAGCTGGATGCCCTGGGCCTTGAGTTTTTCCGCGCCCCAGGGGTCGCAGCGGTCCACCGCCAGGCGCCGATTGCCAGCGCCATGCCGGGCCATCAGATCCGCCACTTCGAGGGCCCAGCGCTGGGCTTTTTCCTCGACCCGCGGGCCGGCGAGGAAGTACAGCCAGGGGATCGCCGGACGGATCTCGTCGATGGTTTCGATGGGCTCGCTGTTGTGCCGGCTGCTGCTGAACTCGAACAGCACCACTGGGCCATCGGTGGCCACGAATACGTAGCGGCTGGGGGAATGCATCACCCACAGACCAAGGTTGTTGGTATCGGTGGCGTAACGAATGTTGATCGGGTCGGCCAGTAGCACGCCGGCGTAATCGTGCTTGCGCAATTGCTGGCGGATGCGCTCCAGGCGGTACTGGCGCAGCGCCGGCCGGTCAATCGCGGCATAGGCTGCCAGCAGGTGGTGATCAACCGGGGCCAAGGCATGGTCGGTGACGCCGGCATCGCTGCGATAGCGCAGCGGGCTTGGGGATACAGCATTGAGCAGCTCGGTGAAATCATTATCCGTGTGCATGCAACAACCTCCGTGGGGAAGAGTTTTGCGTTAATCAAAACCAATCGGACCAACATTCGGGGCAGTGACTTAAAGACCTGGAAAACGGATGACGGCTGTCTTTCTTATGGTTCAGGGCACGGCAACAGGTGGCTAGAGGTCCTTGACCAGGCGCAGGGCGTCGTAAATCGCCGCGTGGGTGTTACGCGATGACACCGCATCGCCGATTCGGAACAACTGGAAGCGCCCCTGGGGGTTGGTCAGCACCCGCTGCGGGTTGCCGGCAATCAGGTCCCGGTACTCCACGGCGCCCTCGTTGCTGGCCTGGGGCTGGAGCTCGAAATACAGCTCGTCCAGAGGCCGGGTGCCATGGTTGACCACGATCTGGTCCACCAACCGAGTCTTCTCCAGGTCGCTGTAATCGCTGCCAATGGTCGCCAGCAATTGCTCGCCCTGGCGCTCCACGGCTTTGAGTCGGTAGGTGACGGTGAAGGTGGTATCCAGCCGCTGCAGCGAGCGCATGTAGGGCACCAGGTTCATGCCCATGACCTCCGGCGCGAACGCGCGGTCGGGGGTCATGATCTCGGTCCTGGCTCCGCTGCGAGCAATGAACTCGGCGGCCTGCAAGCCCGCGTGATCACCGGCGTCGTCATACACCAGCACGTTGCGCCCGGGTTTGACGTCGCCGGAAATGATGTCCCAGCTCGACACCAGCCACTGGTTGCCGTGCTGCAGGACCTCGGTGTGCGGCAGCCCGCCGGTGGCGACGATCACCACGTCGGGGTTTTCATCGACAACCATCGCCGCGTCGGCCCAGGTGTTGAAGCGGAACTTGACGCCCAGGCGCTCGCACTGCGCCATGCGCCAATCGATGATGCTGATCATCTCCTTGCGCCGCTCGGACTGCGCGGTCAGGCGCACCTGCCCGCCGGGCTGATCGGCCACCTCCAGCACCAGCACCTCATGCCCGCGCTCGCCGGCTACCCGCGCCGCCTCCAGGCCGCCAGGGCCGGCACCGATGATCAGCACCTTGCGCTGTCGCGCAGCCTTGGGCACCTCATGCGGCATGCTGGTTTCGCGGCCGGTGGCGGCGTTGTGAATGCAGTAGGCGGCGCCGGCGTTGTAGATCCGGTCCAGGCAATAGTTGGCGCCGACGCAGGGCCGGATCTGGTCCTCACGGCCTTCGATGATCTTGCGCACGATATGCGGGTCGGTCATGTGCGCGCGGGTCATGCCCACCATGTCCACCAGGCCCGAGGCAATCGCATGGCGGGCGGTGGCGACATCCGGGATCTTCGCCGCGTGGAAGGTCGGGAAGCCGGTCAGGGCGCGAATCTCCCCGGCAAAGTCCAGGTGCGGCGCATTGCGCATGCCCTGGATCGGGATGATGTCGGTCAGCCCGGCATCGGTGGCGATATTGCCGCGAATCACGTTGAGAAAGTCGACCATGCCGCTGTCTTTGAGCAGTTGCGAAATCTGCAGCCCCTCCTCCTTCTCCAGGCCGCCGGCCAGTACCTCGTCGCCGGTGTAGCGAATGCCGACGATAAATTCCGGCCCCACCCGCTGGCGGATGGCGCTCAGCACCTCGAAGGTAAAGCGCAGGCGATTGTGCAGCGAACCGCCGTAGGCGCCCTCCAGCTCGTTGGTCAGCGGCGACCAGAACTGGTCCATGAGGTGGCCGTAGGCTTGCAGTTCGATGCCATCCAAACCGGCAGCCTGCATGCGTTCGGCGGCGTCGGCGTAATCGCCGATGATGCGTTCGATGTCCCAGATTTCCAGCTTCTTGGGAAAGGCCCGGTGCGCCGGTTCCTGATTGTGCGAAGGTGACACCACCGGCAGCCAGTCGCCCTTGTCCCAACGGGTGCGCCGCCCCAGGTGAGTGAGCTGGATCATCACCGCCGCGCCATGCTCGTGGCATTCGTCGGTGAGGTCTTTCATCCAGCCGACCACTTCGTCCTTGTACGCCAGGATGTTGTTGAACACCGGCGGGCTGTCGCGAGAGATCGCCGCCGAGCCTGCGGTCATGGTCATGGCCACGCCGGCCTTGGCACGCTCGACGTGATAGGCCCGATACAATTTCTTCGGCATGCCCTCTTCGGGGTACGCCGGCTCGTGGGAGGTGGTGATAATGCGGTTGCGAAGCGTCAGGTGCTTGAGGCGATAAGGCTGAAGAAGCGGATCGTTATTCATATCGGTCTCGCATACTGGTCATCAGGCAAGGCAGACGATAGACCTCAATGTACACCTGTGTCAACGATACAGACAGTGGTGTACATTTGCACTTATCAAGGTTAAACGGACAAGGAAAAAACGCCCAATGAAAGCGATCAGCAACAGTGCCGAGGCCGCCGGACGCGGCTCCCTGGAAAGCTGGCTCAACGCAGCCTATGAAAGCCTCAAGGAGTCGGGAGTGGATGCGGTACGGGTGATGCCCCTGGCGAAGAAACTCAACCTGTCGCGCACCAGTTTCTACTGGTATTTCCAGGACCGCGAAGCCCTGCTCGAAGCCCTGGTGAACCTGTGGAAGAATAAGAACACCCTGAGCCTGGTGTCGCAGTCCGAGGCCTATGCCGAGTCCATCACCGAGGCGATTCTCAACGTCTTCGATTGCTGGCTGAACAGCGAATTGTTCGATTCGCAATTCGAATTCGCCATGCGCAGCTGGGCCCTGCAATCCCCCGAAGTGGCCCAGGAAATCCGCCAGGCCGACGCCCAGCGAGTACAAGCCCTGGCAAAGATGTTCGACCGTTTCGGCTTCACCGAGGACGCCGCCGTGACCCGCGCGCGCTCGATCTACCTGACCCAGATCGGCTACATCAGCATGAACACCCAGGAACCGCTGGCGCAGCGCATGCGCTACATCCCCGAATACCTGCAGATCTTCACCGGCGTTGAGCCCCAGCCCCGGGAGCTGGAGCGTTTCTTTCAGCGCAACGGCTTTTCATCGGCCGAACTGCAGCATTGAAGCGAAGCGGATCAATCAAACAGGGCGCGGCCATTGAATGGGCGATCATTGGCCGGCAACCACGCAGACGCGCCAACTCATGCGCTGGTCTATCGAGAGGCATCCTCAAGAATCAGATCAGCGCCCTTCTCCGCCACCATCAGCACCGCCGCATGGGTGTTGCCGGAGGTGACGTTGGGGAAGATCGAGGCATCGACAATGCGCAGCCCGGCCAGGCCATGCACCTTGAGGCGTTTGTCCACCACCGCGCGCTGCTCGTCGCGGCCCATGGCGCAGGAGCCGCACAGGTGGTAGATCGAGCCGCTGTTCTCGCGAAAGTACTGCAGCATCTGCTCATCACTGGCCACCGCCGGTCCCGGTAGCACTTCATCCAGGGTGATGCCCTTGAGCGCCGGGGCCTGCATGATCCTGCGCAGCAGGCGGCTGCCCTGGATCACCTCGGCAATGTCCTTGTCGGTACTCAGGTAGTTGGGGTCGATCAGCGCCGCATCCCGAGGGTTCTTCGAAGCGATCCGGATGCTGCCGCGGCTGGTGGGCCGGCACGGGTTGAAACACAGCAGAAAGCCGGAGTACGGCTCGGGCTTGAGGCTGGCCTTGCTGCTCTTGGGAATCTGGTACGACAGCGGGTTGAAATACAGCTGCAGGTTGGGGTGCTCCTGCCCTTCGTCGCCGCGGAAAAAGCCACCGGCCTGGTTGACGCTCATCGCCAGCGCGCCCTTGCGCGTCAGCAGGTATTGCAGGCCCAGCTTGAGCTGGCCGAACAGCGAGCTGAGCTGGTCGTTGAGGGTCGGGACATTGGCCTTGTAGTAGTAGCTGACGCACAGGTGGTCCTGCAGGTTCTGCCCCACCGCCGGCAGATGTCGCACCAGCGGAACCTGGTGCCGGGCCAATAACTCGCGATCACCCACCCCGGACAGTTGCAGGATCTTCGGCGTGTCCACCGCGCCGGCGCAGAGGATCACTTCCTTGCTGGCGCTGAAGGTCCGGACCACTCCGTGCTGGGTCACACTGACCCCCGTGGCGCGCTGCTTGTGCTCATCGAACAGCACCCGGTCGACCAGCGCGTAATGCTCGACCTTGAGGTTCGGCCGGCGCAACGCCGGATGCAGATGGGCAAAGCTGCTGGAGCAACGCTGACCGTTGCGGGTGTTGACGTCGTAGATCCCCGCGCCTTCGAATCTGGCTCCGTTGAAATCCTCGCTGCGCGGGTAGCCCAGTTCCTCGCAGCCTTTGAGGAACGCATCACAGATGGGGTGGGTCTGCCCCTGCATCGGGGTGATGCTGATGGGACCGCTGGCACCGTGGTACTGGCTGTCTCCCAGGGGATGATTCTCCAACTTGCGGAAATACGGCAGCACCTCGTCGAAGCTCCAACCGTCGTTGCCGTCGGCCGCCCAGTCGTCGAAATCATGGGCCTGGCCGCGCACGTAGATCATGGCGTTGATCGAGCCGGAACCACCCTGGACCTTGCCCCGTGGAGCATAAATGGCCCGGTCATTGAGCTGTTTCTGCGGTTGGCTGTAGTACATCCAGTTGAAACGCGGGTTGTAGTACATCTTGGCAAAACCCACCGGAATCTTGAACCAGAACGATGAGTCCTTGCCGCCCGCTTCCAGCAGCAATACCGAGTATTGGCCCGAGGCCGAGAGCCGGTTGGCCAGAACGCAGCCGGCGGCGCCGGCGCCGGCGATGATGTAGTCGTATGTCATGCAGGGTTACCGCTCAGATGGTATTGAAGGCAGCCGCAACGGCTGCCCATGCCCTGCCCGTCACCGGGCGGGAAGTGCTCAGCCCTTGGCCGGGGAGGTGTCCTTGACGTCGACCGGGCTCGCGGCCATTTGCAGGTGCAGACGTTCGCCGCTGTAGGGCGAGTGCCTGCGTACCACGTCCATGTTCAGCTCCACCCCCAGGCCCGGCTCGCTGGACGGGATGATGTAGCCGTCCTCCCATTGCAAAGGCTTGGTCAGTACTTCGGCGTGGAAGCCGCCCCAGGTCATGATGCTTTCCTGGATCAGGAAGTTCGGCGTGCAGGTGGCCAGCTGGAAGCTCGCCGCCGCGCCGATCGGCCCGTTGTACAGGTGCGGCGCGATCTGCGCGTAGTAGGCCTCGGCCATGCTGGCGATCTTCTTCGCCTCCAGCAGGCCGCCACAGCGCGCCACGTTCATCTGCAGGATCGAGGCACCACCGGCCTGCAGCAGCTTGAAGAACTCGTACTTGGTGGTCAGGCGTTCGCCGGTGGCGATCGGAATGCTGGTCTTGGCCGCCACTTGCGCCATGGCCTGCTCCTGGCCTGGCGGCACCGGCTCCTCGAACCACAGCGGGTCGTATTGCTCCAGGCGCCTGGCCAGTCGAATGGCCGAGGACGGCACCATCTGCCCGTGGGTACCGAACAGCAGGTCGCAGCGGTTGCCCACCGCTTCACGGATCTTGCGGCAGAAGCTTTCGCAACGCTCCAGCACTTCCAGCGACAGCTGATGCCCGGAGTACGCGGTGTAGGGCCCGGCCGGGTCGAACTTCAGGGCAGTGAAGCCCTGGTCCATGTTGCGTACCGCACACTCGGCGGCCAGGTCCGGGTCGTCGTAGTCGTATTCACCACGGCTGTTCTGCGGATACAGATAGGTGTAGGAGCGCAGGCGTTCGTGGACCTTGCCGCCCAAAAGCTCATACACCGGCTTGTTCGCCGCCTTGCCGATGATGTCCCAGCAGGCCATCTCCAGGCCGCTGACCACGCCCATCATGGTCAGGTCCGGGCGCTGGGTGAAACCGCTGGAATAGGCCTGGCGGAAGAAGCGTTCGATGTGGTGCGGATCCTGGTCCAGCAGGTAGCGCTGAAACACGTCCTCGATGATCGGCCGCATCGCCTGGGGACCGAAGGTGGCAGCATAGATCTCGCCCACGCCTTCGATGCCGCAGGCAGTGCGCAGCTTGACGAACAACCAGTACATGCCGCCGATATGCGGTGGCGGAACAGCAACGATATGGGTTTCAAGGGCGACGATTTTCATCTCAGGCTCCTGCTGGCAAATGCTGTTGGGTACGTTTGACGCGAGCGCGCAAAGCGATCGCGGCCAGGGTGCCGAGGGCGCCGACCGCGGCGATGTAGCCGAAGTACAGGCGGTAGCCCAGGGCCCCGGGGAAATGTTCGGTGAGGTAGCCGTTGATCAGCGGAATAAAGGCGTCCGGCAGGTAGCCCACCACCGAGACAATGCCGATGGCCAGGCCGGTGATGCGCAAGGGAATCCGGCAGGTATCGAGGATTGCCCAGTACAGCCCGCGGATGGCGTAGGTCATCAGGCCGATGAAGATCACCGTGGCAATCAACAGCCCCAGGCTGCCCAAAGCCGGAAACAGGATCAGCCCGACGACGCCCAGGGTGGCCAGCAACAGGGCGAAGATCAGCACCGAGATATTCGAGAAACGGTCGCCCAGCCAGCCGCCGCCAATGCCTCCCAGCGGCCGCATCCACAACTTGATGGTGGTGATGGTGCCGGCCATGACCGCGGTCATGCCATTGCCCTGCAGGTAGTCGGAGAAGCTGTAGGTGGCCCAGAAGATGTGGTAACCGCAGAACACGATGGCGGTCACCAGCCACAGCTCGGGGATCTTCACCAGGGTCGCCAGGTCGCTGAACAGGTTGAAACGCCCCTGCTCCACCGGCGCCGTGTCTTGCATGGACTTGGGGTCCTTGAGCAGCACCAGGACGCAGCCGATGGCAATGCAGGTGAAGGAATACAGATAGACCACATGCCGGAACCCCTCGGCCGTCGACTCACCACGAGTCTCGGTGGCCAGGGCGAACAGCCCCAGGGCCAGGGTCGCCAGCAAGGCTTCCACCAGGCCACGGCCACCGTCGAGGATGCCGAAGAAACGCCCCTGCTCGGTGTGGCGGGCGATCATCTTCACCCGCTTGAGCACCGAGGCCCAGAACGTCAGCCCGGTGGTCAGCCCCCAGCAGCCGAAGATGATCATCAGCCAGGTCAGTGACGGCGCCGTGGAGTACCACAGACCCAGGGCGCCGGTGGCCACCAGCGAGAAGAAGATCAGAAAGCGCGGAGCGATGCGGTCCGCCAGCCAGCCGCTGGGCAGGTAGCTGACCAGGAAGATGGTCCCGAGCATGGAGTACAGGTAGCCCAGCTCGCTGTGGTTGATGTGCAGCACCTCAAGCATGGTGGTCTGGTAGACCTGGCGCAGGTAGAGGATCGGGTAGATCGCCCCGGCGGCCAGCACCAGCAGCATCAGTTGAAAGTACCGACTGCCCTTGTCACTGTCGCTCGCTGGCAACCCGGCAGAATCCTGAGCCGAGATCAGATCGGCTGCATGCTTAGACATAACGATGCCCTCGGGCGCCGGTATCCGGCGCCGCTCATTATTATTAGTGGGGCAGCGGCAAGCTTTGAGCTTCAAGCGGCAAGAACGACTGCGCTGCTCTGGCTTGCGGCTTGTGGCTTGCGGCTGATGACTTGCAACTGCCTTTAGAAAGGCATGACCACCAGGCGGGTCTGGGTGAACTCGAGCATGCCGTGCTTGCCGTCGTCACCGCCCAGCCCTGAGCGTTTCCAGCCGGCGTGGTAGCCCTGATAGGGGTCGGCCGGGGTCCGGTTGACGTACAGCTCGCCGGCCTGGATGGCCCCGGCAACCTTCATCGCGGTGCGGTAGTTCTCGGTGTAGAGCACCGAAGCCAGGCCGAACTGATGGTCGTTGGCCAAGGCCAGGGCTTCATCGATATCCCGGTATTTGAGCACCGGCAGCACCGGACCAAAGATTTCCTCCTGCACGATCTCCATGTCCTGACGGCAGGCGCTGAGCAGCGTCGGCGGATAGAAATGCCCTGGCCCTTGCGGCATCACACCGCCGGTTTCGAGCACCGCACCTTGCGCGACGGCTCGCTGCACCAGGCCATGAATGGCGACCCGGGACGCCGCGCTGACCAGGGGCCCCATGCGGCTTGGGTCCTGGCGCCGGTCACCGAACTGCACGGCGGCGATCTTTGCCTTGAGCAGGGCCAGGAAGCGCTGATGCACGCTTTCGTGGACATAGACCCGCTCCACCGCCGTGCACAACTGGCCGCAGTGGGTGGTCTTGGAAGCCACGATGGCGCTGGCGGCCTGCTCCAGGTCGGCGTCGGGCTCGATGATGGCCGGGGTCTTGCCCCCCAGTTCCAACGATGGCTTGGCGATATTGGCCTTGCAGTAGTCGAGCACGATACGCCCGGCATTGACGCTGCCGGTCAGGGTGATCATGCCCACCGCCGGGTGGGTGCAGACCGTGGCGGCGGTGGCGTGGTCCATGGTCAGAATGTTCACCACTCCAGGCGGCAAACCCGCTTGCTGCACCGCCCGAGCGATTTCGAAAGCCGAAAGCGGCGTGTTGTTGCTCGGACGCACCACCACCGTGTTGCCGGCGATCAAAGCGGGCGCGACCTTGCGCAGCAGGGTGTAGACCGGGTAGTTGAACGGGATCAGGCAGGCCACTACGCCAATCGCTTCGCGGTGCAGAAACAGCTTCTCGTCGGGGCTGTCGCTGGGAATGATCTCGCCCTCGATACGCCGCGCCCACTCAGCGTGATAACGGGTGATCTGCGCGGCGTAGCGGGCCTCGTTGCTGGCGTCCGCCAGGCTTTTGCCCGACTCGGCCGCCAGCGCCCGGCCAATGGAATCGGCGCGGGCTTCCAGGGCGTCGGCCAAGGCACGCAGATAATCGCCACGCTGGATGCTGGTCAGCGCTGCCCATTTTTTCTGTGCCGCGCAGGCGGCAGTCACTGCACCGTGGGCCTCTTCCTGGGTGGCGGCCGAGACATGCCCCACAAGGCTTTCGTCGGCCGGGTCATAAACCGCGATGGATGCGCCGCTGGCTGGCTTGATGAAGTCGCCGTTAACAAAATTCTGTTCAAGTTGCATGAAGGTTGCCCCGTCGTTGGCAGAGAAATGGCGCAGGCAGCCTGGAGGCGATCCAGGCCCGGCGGTCAAAGGGTCTGGCGTGGTCGAGCGGGCACAGCACAGCGATCCACAAACATGGCGATGACGTGCGGGCAAGGCTGGGAAACGCCGACGAAGGGCAGCGACGGGCAATCGGCAAGGATCGGATACGGCATGGCTGAGCACTCGGGTTGTTGTTATGTGAGTGCTGGCAGTCTTGTCGTCCGGCACGACAAGGACAAACGATTAATCGCGCGGACTAACATGCGAAAAACGCAGGTTATGACGCACTGATGATGGTGGCCTGACGGACCTCTTCGCTGGCAAGCCAGCTCCTACGCAGGTTGTGCATGTGGGCTTTGGTAGGAGTCGGCTTGCCGACGAAGGCGGTCGCGCGGCCTCTAGCCCAGGGGCCTGGAGGCTGTGGAGGGCTCAAGCTGGCGCTGCGCCAGCCAGACTTCCTCTTGCAGCCACTGGCCAAACACCTGCAGCTGCGGCAACGGAGCCTGGGCCGGACGCGTCACCAGCCAGTAGGACTGGTGACCTTCCACATGCACGTTATGCACCTGGGTCAACTGCCCCGCCGCCAGTTCCGCCGCCACCATGTGCCAGTCGGCAATGGTGATTCCCAGGCCATCGGTGGCCGCATGGATGGCCAAGTCCAGAAGATCGAATTCATAGCCGCCCTGAGTATCGACCCCGCTGATCCGCGCGGCATCCAGCCAGTGCTTCCAGGTCAGGTAACGCTGGTCTTCCCGGGCCAACACATGCAACAGGGTCATGCGGCCGAGGTCGATGCCCTGATCCGTGGACTCCCGGGCCAGGAGCGAAGGCGCGCAGACGGCGATGTGCCGTTCCTGAAACAACAGCGAACTGTCCAGGCCGTCCCACTCGCCATTGCCGAAGCGAATCGCGCAATCCAGGGTCGCGGTTTCCGCCAGGCTGTCCTGCAGACGCGTGGTCAGGCTCAGCTCCAGTTCCGGGTGCTGCTCGCGCAGCCGCCCCAGGCGCGGCAGCAGCCAGCGACTGGCGAAGGTCGGTGGCGCGTTGAGGTGCAAGCGATTGGTATGGGATTTCTGCGCGATGCCGCGCAGCGTCAGCTCGATCTTGTCGAAGGACTGGTGCAGGGCCCGCAGCAGCACACGCCCGGCGCTGGTCAGCTCCAGGTGATGATGGCGCCGTTGCAGCAGGCTTTCCCCCAGCTGTTCCTCCAGTTGCCGGACCTGGCGGCTGACCGCACTCTGGGTGACGTTGAGCAATTCGGCGGCCCGGGTAAAGCTGCCGGTGCTGCCGGCGACCTCAAAGGCCTTGAGCGCATTGAGCGCAGGCATCTTGCGTTTCACGACAGTCTCTCTGTAACGGCTGCACAAGGCGCAGAGCATCGCATGCCATCACAGGCGGAATCTATCTGACTAACATTCGTTTTACTCACGTCTGGGCAATGAATAAATCGTTTGTCGAGCCAAGGGCGCAAGGCAACACTGCCGCTACTTCACAAAAACAACAACGAGTAGCGCCCATGCCTCACCCCCTCCTCGCCTCCCTGCGCGCCACTGGCTGAAGCCACCGCGCTCGCAGTTCTGCAAGCCCTTTCCCCCTTGGCTGCTGCCCTTGCCGCGGCCGGGTTGATCGCACCTGACAATAACAATCCGGGAGAAAACCCCATGCTTCAAAAACCCTCCGCCCTGCTGTGCAACGTGGCCCTGCTGGGCAGCCTCGCCACCCCCGCCCTGGCCGTGCAAGTCAGCGACCACCTGGACCTGGGCGGCGCCGTTCGCGCACGCTGGGACTACGACCCGGACCGGGATATCCAGACCTTCAACTTCGACACTGCGATCCTCAGTGCCAAGTACAGCTCCGACACCTGGATCGGCGCCGCCAAGTACCGCTTTTACGGTGGTGCCTACCCCTACCGCTACACCGACAAGGTGGGTGACGTCGCCTTCGCCGAAAACGCCTGGATCGGCTACCGGTTCAACCCCGAGCAGCAGGTACAGGTCGGCCTGAACCAAATCCCCTTCGGCCTGCAGCCGTATTTCGGCAGCACCTTTTTCGAAACCCTGGGCAACGTGGTGGGCCTGGAGGACATCGAACAGGTCGGAGCCAAGTACATCCAGCAAAGCGCGGACTGGAATCTCCAGGCCGGCTACTACCTGCGCCCAGCCTGGCAGGGCAAGGGCACCAGCAACGGTCGGACCTACTCCAGCGTGGTGTCCTCGGCCGACAGCTACGTGGCCGACGGCAGCCACAACCGCGAACGCAACACCCTGGTACTGCGCGTGGCCAGGGCCGTGCAGTTGGGTGACTGGGCCTCGGAAGTCGGAGTCTCGGGGCTGACCTCGACCCTGAAGAACAACGACACCGGCAACGACGGCCGACGCAATGCCATGGCGGTTCACTATCTGGGTAAAAACGGCCCGTGGGGCGTGCAATTGCAGGCGGCGCGCCAGCAGATGTCGCCGCGCAATCCGGGCACCGACGAGCTGGTCACCCTGGGTGGCTACGACGGCACCTTCAACGTCGCCAGTCGCGGTAACCTGTACGTCGCCGACCTGAGCTACGACGTCGATGGCAAATACCTGTTCGACCAGCTCAGCGGGGTCAAGCTGTACGCCAACTACAGCGCGTTCGACAAATCGGCCAGCGCCTATAAAACCTCCCAACGAATGATCCTCGGCAGCTCGTTCTCGCTGAGCAAGCTGTGGATCGCTACCGAATGGCTGTTCGGCAAGAACGATCCGTACATCGGGGGCAGCAGTTATGCCCAGAGCCTGGGAGCCGGTGGCAGCAACCAGTGGGAAAACCAGGTGTATGTGAATATCGGCTACTACTTCTGAATCCTTGCCGGCCCTTTCGCTGGCAAGCCAGCTCCTGCGGTTGGCAGGAAAATGTGAATCTCTCTGTAGGAGCCGGCTTGCCGGCGAAGGCGATCGCGCGGTCCCCTTCGCGGCTCAGCCCGTGCCCGCAGAGGGCGGCCACAGGGTAAGATGGGCGCGCCAATAAGCGTCCTACAACAACAATAAACCTGCCCCGCCACTTCCAGCACTCAGCCCGCCAGACGCGGATCGCTGCTGCCTGGCGCCAGGTGCGGAGTCTGCCCGCCATGCGCCAACTGCCCTCTCTGAACACGCTCCGGGTCTTCGAGGAAGTCGCCCGCCACCGCAGTTTCAGCCAGGCCGCTGTGGTGCTCAACGTCACCCAGGGCGCGGTCAGCCGACAGATCAAGCAACTTGAGGACTACCTCGGCGTGGCGCTGTTCAGCCGCTCCCCGCAAGGGCTGACGCTGACCGAAGCCGGCGCGGCCCTGGCGCCGAACCTGGGGCAGGCCTTCGATCATATGGAACGCGCCCTGCAAGCCCTGCGCGTGCCCAACCTTCGCCAGCGCCTGCGCATCGTCGCCCCACCGACCTGGGCCACCCGCTGGTTGTCCGCGCAACTGCGGGACTTCTGCCAGCGCTACCCGGATATCAGCCTCAGCGTGACCCAGCACAACAGCCACGACAGCCCGGCCGAAGTCGACTGCGAGATCCGCTTCGGCCTGCAGGCCGCCGCCCATGGCCAGAGCCAATTGCTGGTGATGGAACGGCACATTGCCGTGGCCAGCCCGGAGCTGTTCAGCAACGGCCAGGCACCGGACCTCAAACGCTTTCCCCTGCTGCACATCCTCCATGGCGACAAGCGTTTACAGGTCTGGGAGAACTGGTTGGCAAGCATGGGCCGCGACGACATCGACGCCCGGGCGGGATTGGAGTTCAGCACCCTGGACCAGGTGATCCACACCGCGCTGGCCGGCGGTGGGCTGGCGGTGATCGACCGGCAGATGATCGAGCGGGAGCTGGCGGACGGACGCCTGCTGCCGATCACCCCGGTGGAGGTGGTCGGCCCTTATGGCTATTGGCTGGACGTGGCGAACGACAAACAGGGGCTCTCCAAGGTGCAATTGTTCACCCAGTGGCTGAGCCTGGTGAGCAATCCCTGAGTCGGCTTCTCGTAGGAGCTGGCTCGCCAGCGAAGGCGCCAGCAAGCCATGCAAGACGCGGGGGCCGCTTCGCCGGCAAGCCGACTCCTACAACGGTGGTGCGGTGTGGCATCAGATCGGCGCGGCGGCCTTGGGCAGATCGCTTCTGATCGAGTCGGCAGTGCCGACGCTGCACGCCTGGCTCAGGGTCAAGGACTTGGTTTCTGGCGCCCAGGCCCAGGAAATCAGCGCCCCCAGGGCCAGAATCCCGGCAAGGATGCCCATGGTCGGGCTGAGGCCGATCCCGGCCACGCTCACCGGTAGCAGGAAGGTGCTGATGGCCGACCCCAGGCGGCTCACCGCGGTGGCCAGGCCAATGCCGCTGGCGCGCACTTCGGTGGGAAAACTCTCCGCCGGAAACACCCCCACCAGGTTGCTCACCGCCGACAGCACCAGGGTAAACAAGCCGAACAGCAGCACCATCAACCAGGCTGCGCTACCCGGCAGCACCGCCAGCAGCAACAGCGCCACCGCGAGGATGATGAAGGAGTTGATCAGGAACCCGCGCCGGGAAAACTTCACCGTGCACCCGATACCGATCAGCGCGCCAATGATCAGCAGCAGGTTGAGCATCAGTTCGGTGCCAAAACCCTCGGCCAGGCCCATCTTCTGCAGGATCGACGGCAGGAAGGTGTAGATGGCGAAGTACGGCATGACAATGCAGACGAAGAACAGGCAGTTGAACGCGGTGCGCTTGCGGTACTCGCGGCTGAACAGCACGCCATAGCCGGAGCGGGTCTCGCCACAGGGCTGTTCGTCGAGGACCACGTTGGCCCCCAGGTGCTTGTGCACGATGGCCCGGGCCTCGGCAATGCGCCCGCGGTTGACCAGCCAGCGCGGCGATTCCGGGGTGCCGATGCGCGCCAGCAGGATCAGCCCGGCGGGAATCGCCGAGGAAGCCAGCATCCAGCGCCAGGCATCGTCGCCGATGCTGAGCATCGCGGTGCCGACAAAGGTTGCGGCGACGTAGCCGAAGGTCCAGATCACGCTGAACGAGCCCAGCAGCACGCCACGGTGCTTCTTCGGGGCGAATTCGGCGAGCATCGCGTGGCCGACGCTGAAATCACCGCCCAGGCCGATGCCGATCAGTACCCGGCAGAGAAACAGGCCCATGGCAGTCTCGGCATAGAACTGCAACACCGAGGCCAGGGTGATCAGCACGAAACTGACCAGGAAGATCTTCTGCCGCCCCAGGTGATCGGAGATCCAACCGAAGAACAGGCTGCCGATGAACAGCCCCATCAGTGCCGAGGCACCGATCAGGCCCTGCCAGAACGCGTCCAGTTGCATCTGCGGGCTGAGCAGGGTGAAGGCGATACCGATCAGGCCGAGGATGTAGCCGTCGGTGAAGTGCGCGCCGAAGGTCAGGCCGGCGATTTTCAGATGGAACCGGCCAATGGGCAGGTCATCGATCTTGAGAGTTGCAGCGCTCATGTTCGTCTCCATTTATTGTTCTTGGATAAGAGATGAATCGAACCACGCAGGCGCCGGCTTGCTGGCAAGCCAGCGCCTGCATTGGCGGGTGTGAGGGCTAGAGGCCGCCCATCAGCAGGTATTTGATCTCCAGGTAGTCATCCAGACCGTAGCGGGAGCCTTCGCGACCAAGGCCCGACTCCTTGATCCCGCCAAAGGGTGCGGATTTCGGAGCACCGTGACCGGCCGTTTCGGTTGATCGTGACCGGTCATTTCGCTAACGCGTGACCGCTCATTTCGGTAGCAACGTGACCGATTTTCCGCCTGTTCCGAAACAGGTGGTCACGGCTTACCGAAATCGCCGGTCACGACTTAGCGAAAGCCTTCCCCTTCGTTGCGCATGACCTGATGCGCCGCCATCCTCGACCGATTTCGGGAGAGGAAGATGGCGGCGCCGCGAGTAGCCATGCGAAACATCAAAGAATGTCTGCGCCTCAAGTTTGAGGCCGGCTTGTCCCACGAGAAGATTGCCCGTGCCTTGCAGCTGTCCAAGGGCGTGGTTAGCAAGTACATCGCGGCGGCGCGGGTGGCCGGGCTGGACTGGCCGGCGCTGGTGGCCATGGACGAGGCCGCGCTGGCGGCCGCCTTGTTTGCACCGACGTCGACGAACAAGCCGCGCGGTGAGCGAGTGCTGCCCGATGTGCTGAGCATCCACCGCGAGTTGCGACGCAAGGGCGTGACCTTGCAGCTGCTGTGGGAGGAATATCTCGCCGCGCATGCGGGCCAGCCGACCTACCGCTACACCCAGTTCGTCGAGCACTACCGGCGCTACGCCCAGACGCTCAAACGTTCGATGCGTCAGCTGCACCGTGCGGGCGAGAAGCTATTCATCGACTATGCCGGGCCGACGCTGCCGGTGGTCGACCCGGCCACCGGCGAAGTGCGCCGGGCGCACATCTTCGTCGCCGCCCTGGGCGCCTCGAATTACACCTATGCCTGCGCGACGCCAGGCGAAACCCAGGTGGACTGGCTGACCTCGCTGGGCCAGGCTCTGACCTACTTTGGCGGCGTGCCGGAAATGGTTGTGCCGGACAATCCGCGCGCCCTGGTCGCCCAGCCGGATCGCTACGAGCCGGGCCTGAACCGGGCCACGCTGGAGTGCGCGCGTCATTACCAGACGGTGATCCTGCCGGCACGGCCACGCAAGCCTCAGGACAAGGCCAAGGCCGAGGTGGCGGTGCAGGTGGTCGAGCGCTGGATCATGGCGCGGCTGCGCCATCGGCAGTTCTTCAGCCTGCATGCGCTTAACCAGGCCATCGCCGAGCTGCTGGAGGATCTGAATCGGCGCCCGTTCAAGCGGCTCGATGGCTGCCGGCGCGACTGGTTCGAGCGCCTGGATCGCCCGGCCTTGCGAGCGCTGCCGGTGCATCCCTACGAGGTCGCCACCTTCAAGCGCTGCAAGGTCAGCATCGACTACCACATCGAGGTCAATGGCAGCTTCTACAGCGTGCCCTCCGCCCTGGCCCGGCAGAACGTGGACGTGCGACTGACGGCACACACCCTGGAAGTGCTGCATGGCAACCGGCGGGTGGCCAGCCACCTGCTGCTGGGGCGACGCGGCGCTTACAGTACCCAGCGCGAGCACATGCCCGCGGCGCACCAGGCGCATCGCGAATGGACGCCACAACGCCTGCTCGACTGGGGCGCGCGGATCGGCCCCTACACGCGCCAACTGATCGATCACCAACTGACCCACAAGCCGCACCCGGAGATGGGCTACCGCGCCTGCCTCGGCCTGCTCTCGCTGGCCCGGCGCTATGGCAATGCACGCCTGGAAGCCGCTGCCGAACGTGCCGTACACCTGCGCGCCTTCACCGGGCGCAGCGTGCGCAACCTGCTCCAGCAAGGCCTGGATCAACAGCCGCTGCCCCAGCGTGCCGCCGAAACGACCTTACCCGGCGACCACGAGAACGTCCGTGGCGCCGACTACTACCAACCCCCGCAACAGGAGCTGTTCGATGATGCCGCAACACACCCTGAATCAACTGCACCAGCTACGCCTGGACGGCATGGCCCGCGCCCTGGAAGAGCAATGGACGCTGCCGGCCAGCCACAGCCTGAGCTTCGATGAACGCCTCGGCCTACTGCTCGACCGCGAACTGGCCTGGCGTGACAACCAGCGCCTGGTACGGCTGCGCAAGAAGGCCAAGCTCAAGTACGCCAACGCCTGCCTGGAAGATCTCGACCGCCGCACCGGACGCGCCCTGGACGAGCGTCTGATCGCCACCCTGGCCAGTGGCGACTGGATCCGCCAGCAGCACAACCTGCTGCTGACCGGCCCGACCGGTGCCGGCAAAACCTGGCTGGCCTGCGCCCTGGGCAACCAGGCCTGCCGCCAGGGCTATAGCACCCTGTACCTGCGCACCCCGCGCCTGCTGGAACAACTGCGCATCGCTCATGGCGACGGCAGCTTCGGCCGTACCCTGCAACAGCTGGCAAAGGTCGACGTCCTGGTGCTGGACGACTGGGCGCTAGCCCCGCTGGAGGAAGGAGCCCGGCATGACCTGCTGGAGGTGATCGACGACCGCGCTGGCAGCCGCTCCACCATCCTGACGAGCCAACTGCCCATCGAGCACTGGCACGGCTGGATCAACGACCCGACCCTGGCCGATGCCATCCTCGACCGCCTGGTGCACAACGCCTACCGACTGACGATGAAAGGCGAGTCGCTGCGCCGAAAAAAAGCCGAGGAACAAGCCGCATCGTGACCGATGCGATTACAATCCAGAACCCGCGCAACCGGGGTGGAAGCACCGGTCACGTATTAGCGAAACGCTCGGTCACGTTCACCGAAATCCGCAAAAGGGCGCCACTTCGGTGGAAATGATCCCTTCGTTGATGCCCACCATGCCCGCTTCCAGGCCTTCGGCCATGCGCCAGACCCGACCGATATCGCGACTGTAGAAATAGGCCGACAGACCAAATGGCGTGTCGTTGGCCCGCTGCAGCACGTCGGCCTCGTCCCGGAAACGGAAGCACGCCGCCACCGGGCCGAAGGTTTCTTCCTGGGCGATCAGCATCTCGCCGTTGGCCTCGGTGAGGATGGTCGGTTCGAAGAAGGTGCCGCCCAGGGCATGGCGACGACCGCCGCAGAGCAGCCGGGCGCCCTTCTCCAGGGCATCGCCGACATGCGCCTCGACCTTGGCCAGGGCCGCCGCATTGATCAGCGGCCCCTGCTCGGTATCGCCGTCCAGGGCGCTGCCGACCCGCAGCGCGGCAACCGCCTCGGCCAGCTTGGCGGTGAAGGCCTCATACACGCCGTCCTGGATGAAGAAGCGGTTGACGCAGACGCAGGTCTGCCCGGTGTTGCGGAACTTCGAGGCCATGGCGCCCTTGACCGCGGCATCCAGGTCGGCGTCGTCGAAGACAATGAACGGTGCATTGCCCCCCAACTCCAGGGAGACTTTCTTCAAGGTGTCGGCGGCCTGGCGCATCAGCAGTTTGCCGGTACGGGTCGAGCCGGTGAACGACAGCTTGCGCACCACGCTCGAAGCCTGCAGCGCCTGGCCAATGGCGGGCGCATCGCCGGAGACGATGTTCAGCACCCCGGCGGGAATGCCCGCCTGCTCCGCCAGCACGCCAAGGGCAAAGGCCGAAAGCGGGGTTTCTTCCGAGGGCTTGAGAATCATCGTGCAGCCGGCGGCCAGGGCCGGACCGACCTTGCGCGTGACCATGGCCAGGGGGAAGTTCCACGGAGTGATCGCCGCGACTACGCCAATCGGCTCCTTGGTCACGATGATCCGCGCGTCGGCCTTGTGGCTGGGGATCACGTCCCCATAGGCGCGCTTGGCTTCCTCGCCGAACCACTCAAGGAAGCTTGCGGCGTAGACCACTTCGCCCATGGCCTCGGCCAGGGGCTTGCCCTGTTCGCAGCTGAGCAAGGTGGCCAGTTCGCGCTGCTGGACCAGCATCAGCTCGCTCCAGCGCTTGAGCCGCTGGCTGCGCTCCTTGGCGGTGAGTGCGCGCCAGGCGGGCAAGGCGCGCTGGGCGGCGGCAATCGCCAGGCGAGTTTCTTCGGCGCCAGCCTTTTGCACCTGGGCAATCAGTTCGCCATTGGCCGGGTTGTACACCGGGTAGCTGACGCCGCCGCTGGACCATTGGCCATCGATGAAATGACCGGTACGGATCAATGCGCTCATGCCATGGCCTCGCTCAGGGAAAAGCGCTCCAGCCCCGGACGGGCCGTGCGCAGGATACGTTTGCCGGCGGTGTAGTCGTTGATCACATCGCAGGGGGTGTAGTTGCGCTCCAGCTCGTGCAGTTCCTCGGCATCCAGGGTGGTATCCAGCGCCGCCAGGGCGCTGTCGAACTGCGCCGTGGTATCGGCACCCACCAGCATGCAATCGACCCCGGCATGCTTGAGCACCCAGGCCTGGGCCACCTGGGCATTGGACAGGCCGCGGGCCCGGGCCACGCGCTGCACCGAGCGGGCGATCTGCAACGAGGCCTCGTCGCTGTACATCTGCTGGGTGAAGAAGTCGGTCTGGTTGCGGGTCGACTGCACGTCGCCAGTGAGCAGGCCCCGGGCCAGCGGGCTGAACACCGAGACGCCCAGGCCCTGGTCACGGCAGAACGGAATCATCTCGCGCTCTTCCTCGCGGTAGGCGCAGTTGAGCTGCAGCTGCATGTTGATCGGCTTGACCCAGCCATGGCGCTCGCAGGCCATGAGCAGCTTCGCCAGTTGCCCGGTGAGCATGGTGGAGACGCCGATGTAGCGAGCCTTGCCGGCGCGGACGACGTCGTTCAGCGCCTGCATGGTTTCTTCCACCGGGGTGTTCACATCGAAGTAATGCAGCATGAACACGTCGACGTAATCCATGCCCAAGCGCTTGAGCGAGGCGTCGATGCTGTCGAGGATGTGCTTGCGCGAATGGCCGCTGGCATTGATCGCGCTGCGGGTGCCATAGCCGACCTTGGTGGTGATCACCAGGTCTTCGCGGCGCGCCAGGCGCTTGACGATGCGCCCCACCACTTCTTCGCCGACGCCTGCGGAATAGAAATCCGCCAGGTCGATGAAATTCACGCCGTGGTCTAGGGCGTGAGCGACGATGGGCTCACTCTGCTTTTCATCGAAGATCCAGGGCTTCCAGTCCGGGGTGCCCATGTTCATGGTGCCCAAGCACAGGCGCGACACTTGCAGGCCGGAGTGGCCCAGACGAATGTATTGCATGCTGCGCTCCTCAGGCCTTGGGGGTGTAGAACGGGTTGCTGATCTGATTCACCGCATCCGCCAACTGGGCGCGCTCGGGCTTGCCGTTCAGGGCCGCGCGGATCGCCGTGCGGCAGGCGTTGTAGTTGTTGAGGTAGACCGCATCCAGATCATCGCAGTCGGGATTGACCCAGTTGGCGGTGACGATTGCCCAGTGGTCTTCGGCTTCGGCCGGCAAGGTGCCGTCCAGCAGCGCTTCGAGCACCGCCTTGGCAATACCGGCCTGGGATGCGCCCCAGGTAGCGTTGCCATGCAGCTCGCTGGCAATCGCCGCCTTGTTCACATACAGGGTCATGGGCTTGACCGGGATGTTGGGCCGGGCAATCACCATGAACGGGCAATGGCCCTGGCTCGGCGAGGCCAGGCTGTTGGCGAAGGCCTGGCCGGCAGGACCGTTGCGCGGCCCGATGAGGATGTTGATATGGGCGGCATTGACGCCTGGGCCTTCGAAGCCCTCGCCGATGTAGAGGTCGAGTGGTTGCATGGGTGTTTACTCTTTGAGATCACAAGGAAAGAAATGACGCGGGATCGGCAGTGCCGCTTCCGCTACGTTTCGTTAGTCGGGTTCAAAGAGCGCGAGCGAGGAAGGCTGCAGAGATGGCCCTGCAAGTGAAGGGTAAGGGACTGAGTCATGGCGCAAACGCTCTTTGTTGTTATGGATGAGCTGTGTTTGCGCTGTTTTAGCACCGGGCTGGCGAGGCCCCGTAACCATTAAAAGTCATGCGGCCATGAGCTTTTGTCATAGCCGCCGATCTGTAGTGCATGGGTTCGCCGGAAAGAACATGGATCCAGCCACGCTCAAGCTTGCGAATCGCCTCCGGCGGCGTCGCGCATCAACCTCAGCAACGCCTGAAGCGGATGCGCAACAGACTGGCCGTCCTGGCGCTTGACCTGGCTTCGACACGAATAGCCATCCGCCAGCAGGCGCCCTGCCCCATTGAGACGGGCCACCAGTGGCCCCCAGGACTGACTGTAGATGACCCCGGAGGTCGCGGCGTTTTGGGTTTCGTGGCCGTAGGTTCCGGACATCCCGCAACAGCCGCTGGCCTGCACCTGCAACTTCAAGCCAACCCGCGCGAAGATCGTCTGCCACAGGGCCACGCTACCCGGCTCATTGGTTTTTTCGGTGCAGTGCGGCAGAAAGTGGTAAGCCTCCTGATCGGCGCCCAGCGTCGATGGCGCCAGTACCTGCACCAGCCATTCCTGGGGCAACAGCACCGTCGGCGCTTGATCCTGCCCCAGGCTCTTGGCGTACTCCTGCCGATAGACCAGAGTCATCGCCGGATCAAGCCCCACCAAGGGAATCTGATATCGGTTCAGTTGGCGCAGCGATCGGCCGTTGAAATGCGCGGCCTTGTCGAAGGCCCGCAAAAAGCCCTGGACCTGCAGCGGCTTGCCATTGGCGGCGAACGGCGCGATGTACACCTCAAACCCCAGCCTGGAAATCAGTTCGATCCAGTCAGCCAGCAGCGGCGTTTCGAAGTAACGGGTAAAGGCGTCCTGCACCAGGATCACGCTGCGAGCGCGTTGCGCCTGGTCCAGTCCCTCAAGCAGTGCGGGGGACGCCACGCGCACGTTCCAGCGGCGGCAAACCTCATCGAAATTCAGCAAGCTCAGCAGCGGGCTGTCGATCATCCCGGCCACCCGCCGCAGAAACGCCCCCGCCATCCGCGAGCCGATGATGCCGTTGTACAAGCGCGGCATACGGGCGAAGAAGGGAATCGTGTACTCCAGGGAACCGATGAGGTAATCCTTCAGCGGCCGCAGATAGCGGCTGTGGTACAGCTGCAGGAATCGCGAGCGAAACTCAGGCACATTGACTTTCACCGGGCACTGCCCCGCACAGGACTTGCAGGCCAGGCACCCGGCCATCGCATCGTAGACCTCATGGGAAAAGTCTTTCTGGCCCATCTTCTGCGCCAGCGTATTCACCGCACGTCGCGGCAGGCCAAGAAGCGCGGAGCTGGACGACAGAGCCTCCTGGCAAGCCAGCACATCGACACCTTGCTGGCCCTGCAAGCGCAGCCACTCACGCACCAGTGAGGCGCGGCCCTTGGGCGAGTGCACTCTGTCGCGGGTGCCTTTCCAGGAAGGACACATGGCGTCATCGGGATCGAAGTTGTAGCAGGCGCCGTTGCCATTGCAATGCACGGCGGCGTCATAGTGCGACCAGACCCGCTCATCAATGGTGCGATCAAGCTCGCCCCGCAACTGGACCTCATCCACCCGGGTCAACCGGGCGCCGGGCAGCGTCTTTGGCGTGGCGATCTTGCCCGGATTGAGTTGGTTGTGCGGGTCAAAAGCCGCCTTGAGCTCCTGCAGGGCCGGATAGAGTTCGCCGAAGTAATCGGGCACATATTGCGAGCGCAACCCTTTGCCGTGCTCGCCCCAGAGCAAGCCGCCGTACTTTTGCGTCAGCTCGGCGACGGCGTCCGAAATGGGCCGGACCAGGGCCGCCTGGGCCGGGTCCTTCATGTCCAGGATTGGCCGCACATGCAGGACTCCGGCGTCGACGTGGCCGAACATGCCATATTCCAGGCCATGGCTATCGAGCAGCGCGCGGAATTGCCCGATGAACTCGGCCAGGTGCTCGGGAGGAACCGCAGTATCTTCAACGAACGGCTGGGGCCTGGCGGCGCCTTTGACATTGCCCAGCAGCCCCACTGCCCGCTTGCGCATCGCGTAGACCCGCTTCAATGCCTCGGCGCCGACCGCCAGGGTGTGCCCCAATCGCACCACGCTGGCATCACGCTGCAGGTGCAGGACAAATTCATTCACCCGTTGCAGCAGGGCCGCCTCGTCGTCGCCGCTGAATTCAACCAGGTTGATGCCCAGTGTCGGCACATCGGGGTCCTGGGGAAAGTACTCGGCGACGCCGTGCCAGACGATGTCGTTCATGGCCAGCGCGAGGACCTTGGAGTCCACCGTCTCGATGGACAGGGGCTTGAGCGCCATCAACGCCTTGGCGTCGCGCAATGCGTCCATGAAGCCGGCATAACGCACATTGACCAGGATCGAATACTGGGGAACGGGCAGCACATTCAGCGTGGCTTCGACAATGAACCCCAGCGAGCCTTCGGAGCCGCACAGGACACTGTTCAGGTTGAGCCGCTCACCCGGCTCCTGCAAATGCGCCAGGTCGTACCCCGTGAGGCACCGGTTCAGCTTGGGAAAGGTATGTTCGATGAGCTCGGCATACTGCTGCGTGATCTGCGCTGCACAGCGATAGATGGCGCCGACCTTGTCTTCGCGACGAGCCTGCGCCTGCCAGTGCTCAGGCTCCAGGGGCGCACTGTCGAGCCGCTCGCCACCGATGAGAATGGTCGACAGCGCCAGCACATGATCACGGGTTTTGCCGTAGGTGCAGCTGCCCTGGCCGCTGGCGTCGGTATTGATCATGCCGCCGATCGTGGCCCGATTCGAGGTCGACAGCTCGGGCGCGAAAAACAGTCCATGGGGTTTCAACGCGGCATTGAGCTGGTCTTTGACCACGCCGCTTTGCACCCGCACCCAACGCTCCTCGACATTGATCTCAAGGATGCCGTTCAGGTGGCGTGACAAGTCCACCAGGATTCCACTGGTCAACGACTGGCCATTGGTGCCGGTTCCGCCGCCACGGGGCGTGAGCACCACCGAACTGAAGGGCGCCAGCGCCGCGAGGCGGGCCAGCAACTGAACGTCTTGCACATTGCGCGGAAACACCGCGGCTTGCGGCAGGCGCTGATAGATCGAGTTGTCGGTTGCCAGCACGGTCCGCAGTCCATGATCGCGAGCGATTTCTCCCTGGAAACCTTCCTGTTCCAGGCGAGCCAGGAACAACTCGCAGGCTGGGTTTTTGACTTCTTGGGGAGACAACCGGGCAATCATGCTGGAATTCCTACTGGCGATACCGCTAATCTGAGCATTCTCGTTATGTATGCTTACTCCCCGGCCGTTGATTCATGGCAAGGGGCACACCTCCGATTCTGTGGGGCCAGAACGTTTCACACAAACGTAAAACCTGCAGCATTTGCATGAGCTTTATGAATGAACCCACGCCGACTGACTCCCTCAATGTCCCTGCTGGTCGCTTTCGAGGCCGCCGCCCGCCATTGCAGCTTCACCAAAGCCGCGGACGAACTTGCCCTGACGCAAAGCGCGGTGAGCCGACAAGTACAGGCCCTGGAGTCGCAGCTGGAGATCTCGCTGTTCAAGCGCGAGGGCAGAAAAATCGAACTCACCGCCGCCGGCGCCCTTTACCAGCACGAGCTCAGCGCCGCATTGGGCCGCATTCGCAGCGCCACCCTGCAGACCATTGCCTTCAAGGAAGAAGATGGCCCGTTGAACCTGGCGGTGCTTCCAACGTTCGGCTCAAAATGGCTGCTGCCGAAAATGCATGAGTTCTATGCCCTGCATCCCAGGAACCTGGTGCACATCCATTCAAGGATCATTCATGCCGACAACCCATCCAGCGTGGGCGACATGCAGGCGATCATCTGCGCGGGGAAAGGCGATTGGCCGGGCTACGTGTCGCACCTGTTGCTGCAAGAAAAGCTGATCGTTATCGCCAGCCCCAAAGCCCTGGCAGACAACCCCGGGCTATCGCTCGACGACATCACCCAGCATTTGCTGCTGAATGTGGTTTCTCGCCCCAACGGCTGGTCCGACTGGTTTGACCTCAACAACCTGGATCACCAGAAAATGCGCACGGGCCCCAGCTTCGAGCTCACCGCTCACCTGATCCAGGCGGTGGCCGCAGGAATCGGCATCGGGCTGGTTCCCGATATCCTGGTGCAGGACGAAATCGAGTCTGGAACCGTGGTCAAACTGTTCGGCCCCACGCAAAGCGGTCGCAACTATTACCTGACCTGTGCCGCGCGCTATCAGCATTTTCCGGCGTTCAAGACATTCAGCGCCTGGTTGCTGTCCCTCCCCTCCTGAAGCGAGCGCAGCAGCGGGCACAGCAGCTGCGCATCACCAACTGATGATCATCGGCAGCAGCGGACGCAAATCCTGGCGCCGGCCGCTGGCTCCATGATCGATCTGCACTTCGATCAGGTGCTCATCCCCCCGGACCAGGGCAAATCCCGGCAGCTGGTTCGCGCAGTGGGCAGCCGCTGAAAACGCCTGGCGGTCCGGCGTAGTGATGCGCACGGCGGTCATCTCGCGAAAGCCGTTGGGATGTGCAAGCGGCTGGGCGCGCTCAATCGGCGCCTCATCGGGTCTTTTGGCAAAGCCAAGAAAAAACCACATCGGCTCGCTGACCGGCGCCTGCCCTACCTCGACTTTCAGGGCCGCGGGCAAATAAACGGGTCGATATTCCCAAACCGGAAACAGCGGCGTCTCGCCCTCGGTGGAGGGCCGGAAGCAGACGCCAAAGGGCGCGGCGTTTGCATCGCCGCCCTTGAGGCGATCATAGAGTCGTGTCGGCGCGGTCAACTGACTTTGCGCCTCTGCCTCATCGGTGAGGTACAAAAGTTCGATGAACGCATTGCGCAAGAAGAACCTTCTGTTGGCAGTGCCTTGGCCCGGGTGGGTGTTCGGTGTCCCTTCAACCAGCCCCAGGGCTTGCAATGCCTCAGCGCTTTGCCCGTGATCATTCACGGCGATAAAAATGTGGTCTGTTTCCATGCTCAATTCCCTTTGATTCTGATCGCCAGTAGCGGCTTTTTGCCTGGGGCAAAAAAGCCGGCGAGCAGTCTGACATGGCCGATTGCGGCCATCCACCAACAATGCTCGAGCGCACTTTGGCCAGCGATCCGTTGCAGGGAGATGCCCCCCAACCGAGGCCGACATCAATAGCGCTGCCAGCTCAGCTATTGGCGGGGGGAAAGACGTTCAGCGAGCAGAGGGAGGGAGTCGGTTCAGGACTCGGGACAGTGATAGACGTTGCCCGAAAGCGTCACGTTGGTTTGTTCCAGGCGTTTGTCCGAACCGGTCTGTCCGGCGCGCTGAGTGAGCAGGTAAACCCGGTTGCCGCCCATCGCCGCGGCCTTGTTCTTCAGGTCGTTGCGAGCGCCGGTTTCGAGGTTGGCGTTGCCGGTGATGCTGCCCAGTAGAAAGTCGCCCTGACTGCCGGTGACATCGCCAAGAAACTTGCATTCACGTCCCGGTTCATTGTTGGTGATGCGCACATTGTTGGCCCCAGGCCCGGCGATTGAAGTGGGCGCACAACCTGCCAGGACAAACAACGCGGTACACAGACCGATCCCCGTGAGCCTATTAGAGAGATACATCCGGATGATTCCTTTAGTGCATTTGCCGCGATACCCCGAGCGGAAAATCCTCCCGGGCGGTAGAGCGCGCAGTATCGAACTTTGCTAAAGCCGGAGTTGTATTTATCAGTGAATTTGCAGTGAAAAAATGTAAAGGGTGGCCAAGGGTTCGCCAGCGGCAGGATCACTACCAACCGCCGGAGTGTTCAGCAGGATTCGCGCTCCACCAGCGGGCAGGCCACTCGGTGAATCGCCGGTTGCTCCCTGCGCTCAATGAGGTATTGAGCAGCGCGCCGCCCCATCTCGTAATACGGCAATTGCACGGTACTGAGCGGCGGGTAGAACAGCTCGGCAACACCGATCATGTTGTCGTACCCCAGCACCGCTACCTGATCCGGAATACGCAGGCCGCGACTGAGCAAGTACTGGTAGGCGAGCAAAGCGATCCGGTCGTTACCGCACACCAGCAGGTCGAACGCCGGCCGGCCTTGCAGCTCGCCCAAGCGGCTCTCCAGCACGGCAATGGTTTCCTGGTAGGCGTCGTCCCGGGACAGGTTGTATTGAGGAACATCGGCCACGGCTATCCCGGCTTCGGCAAAGGCCCGGGCCAGTCCCAGCTGCCGCTGCTCCCAGGCCAGGCTGCTCTGCGGCAGGTTGATGCACAGCGGACTGCGGTAGCCCCGCTTGAGGGCGTAGCGCACCGCCTGATACTGACCGTCCGCGTCATCCGGCACGTAGCAGGCCACGCCGGGCTCAAGGCTCATGCAATTGCTCAGCACCAGCGGCAGGCTGCGCAGCACCGGGGGGATCTCGACGGTGCGCAGCTGCATGGCGCTGAAGATGATCCCGTCAGGCTGGTGGGACAGCATCAGATCGATGGTCTGCTGGTTCGGCGGCACTTCGAAGACGTTGACGATGAACAGGTTCCAGCCGTTTTCACGGGCGGTGCGCTCCATGGACAGGAGCATTTCCACCGCGAAGGGCGTGGTGGCGGTATCCAGGGCGAAGACACCGATGGTCTTGCCACCGGACGAGCCGCCACGGATCTTTCGCGCAGAAAGGCTGGGGACATACCCCAGGGTCTCGACCGCTTGCAGAACTTTCGCCAGGGTTTCCTGATTGACTTTTTCCGGGGTATTGAGCGCCCTGGACACCGTCATGAAGGAAACCCCTGCCAGGCGCGCGACATCTTTGACTGAAGCCATTCGCAGGTGCCAATGCTGTTATGGCCGGGCATCATGTCACGCTTGGCAAAAGCATGACAACACAGCGTCGGAACTCGTGCCAGACGCTCCTGGCCCAGGCATCAGAGGCCCAGGTCGGCCAGGCGCCAGAGCGAAACCTCGCCGAAGGCACCGCAGCCATTGATGGCAAAAGCCGTGATCGCCTGACTGTCGGGACGGGGATAGATCCGACTGCTCAAGCAGTAGGCGCCATCATCGACAAACACCTCGATGGAGGAACGGTCGAGAAAGATCCGCAGGGCGATCCGGGTTTGCCCCGCGGCTATCGGCACGCTGCGCACCCCGCTCACACCGGCTCCTGAATGCTGCCGGTCAAGCACCAGACGGCGCGCCATCGCATCGAAATACACCAGGGTCCGCTCCTGCCGATCCTCACTGCAGCGCAGGGCCAGGCCGAAGCGCTCGGCGGTACTGCCAGCCAGGTCCAGGGTCAGCTCGAACTCCAGCAACGTACCTCGCTCATCGAGCAGGCAATCGGCGGATTCCACCGCGCCAATCGACAAGCTCCGCAGCGACTGGCGCAACCCCGTCAACTCGCGGGCTGGCCGCATGCGCAGCCGTTCGCCGTCGCGGCTCAACTCCCGCGGCAGCGACAGCGCTCCACACCAGTGATGCGCCTGACTCGGCATCGGGCTGTCCCACATGTCCATCCAGGCCCACAGCAGGCGGCGCCCGTCCGGCGCCAGCAGGGTCTGCGCGGCATAGAAGTCATGACCGTGATCCAGCTCGCGCACCTTGCCGCACTCGCTGAAAAACCCACGGTCGTCCAGCAGGCCGATTCGGTAGCTGTTCTGGAACTTGTTCCAGTTGTCATGGCCGCTGGGTTTCAGGCCCTGGGGCGAATAGAGAAACACGTCGCTGCCATCGAGCTCGAACAGGTCCGGACACTCCCACATGTAGCCGTCCGGCTGACGTTGCCCTTGCAGGGCGCAGCTCAGGTACTCCCAGTGCTGCAGATCGTCCGATTGATAGAGCAGCAGCTGCGGGTCGTCGCCACGTCGAGCGCCAAGGGCCATCCACCACTGCCCTCCCCGCCGCCAGACCTTGGGATCGCGAAAATGCATGATGCCCGGCTCCGGCGCCGTCTCGATCACCACCCCGTGCTTGTGAAACGACACGCCATCGCTGCTGCTGGCCAGGCACTGGACCTGACGGATGTTCTGGTCGTCCCCCGGAGCCCCCAGCCACACGTGCCCGGTGTAGATCAGGTACAGCCTGTCGTCCGCGACCACTGCCGACCCCGAGAAACAGCCGTCGCGGTCATAGGCATCACCAGGCGCCAGCGCGATGGGCAGATGCTCCCAATGCACCAGGTCACGACTCCTGGCATGCCCCCAGTGCATCGGCCCCCATTGCGCTGAATAGGGATGATGCTGGTAGAACACGTGATATTCGCCGCGAAAAAACACCAGGCCGTTGGGGTCGTTCATCCATCCCGCCGGCGGCGCAAGATGATAAGCGGGACGAAAGTCGTTGCCCCGCTCAGCCAAGGTTTTTTCGATAGCGCGGTGCGCTTGGTCCAACAGTGCCGCGTGCATGGCTGGTTCCTGTCTAGGGTTCATAACGAAGGGCAGATTGAGCGATGGCGGGCAGCTCCGGCGAATCGCCAGGCCCGTCTTGGGAGGTGCCGCGCACGGGATCCTTGCGCAACAGGGTCCATGACAGCAGCAGGCAGGCGCCGACCAGCCCTGCCATGAGTACGTAAACGTTGGCGAAACCGAAGTGGTCGTAGCCGTAGCCCACCAGCGGCGACAGCAGCATGGCGGTCAATTGCTGGGCGAACTGAAAGCCCACCAGGTAGATCGAGGCAGACAGCCGAGCGTCGAAGTTGAGCGAGATGTATTTGAAGATCGAGATCAGCAGGATGGGCACTTCCAGGGCGTGCAACATCTTGCAGGCGGCGATGGTCCAGGCCTCGGTTGCCAGCCCGGAGCCGAGGATGCGCACGAACATGATGCTGCCCGCCAGGATCAGCCCGTACTTGGCGCCTGTGCGGCTGACCAGCCAGGGGGCAAACAGCATCAGCACCGCCTCGACCAGCACCTGAGTCGAGTTCAGGTAGCCATAGGCGCGGGTGCCCTGCTCCGGGGTCGAGAAAAACGAGGAGAAATACACCGGGAACTGTTGCTCGTAGATCATGTAGATCCCGCAGACGCCGGTCAGATAGAGGCTGAAGGCCCAGAATCGCGGGAGTGCCAGCAACTTCCACAGATCGCTCAGCCGCACCGGATGGGCAGCCGTGCCTGCCTGCGCCGCCGGCTGGCTCAAGCGGCTCAGGTCCAGGCGCGACAGGATCAGCAGGAACACGATACCGGCGGCGCTGCTCATGTAGAACGTGATGTCCGGATCAATGTTGAACACCACGCCGACCACGCCGGTGGCACTGGCCCAGCCCAAGGATCCCCACATTCGAGTGGTTCCAAACTCGAAACCGGCATGCCGCGACAGGCGCTCCGTGTAGGACTCGATCACCCCCACGCCGGCCAGCATCGCCAGCGCCAGGAACGCCGCGCCGACCAGGGCGCCAAGCACCACGTTGTGCGCCAGCAGGCCGGCGTAGAAGTAAATGGCAAAGGGAGCAGCCGTGCACAGCAGGATGCCAATCCACACCAGCAGCTTCTTGGACAGCCCGAGGCGGTCTTGAAGAGCGCCGTAGAACGGTTGGACCAGCAGCGCCGCGATGGCGTTGGCGGCGAAGATGAAGCCGGTTTCCGTGCCATTCAGGCCAATGACTCGGTGCAACCAGATGGAAAACAGCGAATAGCTGGATGACCAGGAAAAGAAGAAGAAAAACAACAGACCACTGATAAGCCAGTACTCGCGTTTGGCGGCAAGCTGCATGTGACAACCCTCTTGTTTTTATTTAGGTTAACGTTAACATCGCAACACATTACGCGTCTTCGAACGCTTCGCTGTCAAGTGCAAGCCGCTGCAACAGGTGCTGAAAATGCCCCGGATGTCCGCTACAGGCCCCTGCCCGAGCGCCGTCCGCAAGCCGTTCGAAAAATGCCTGCACTACCCGAATACAAAAACAAGAGGGTCATCTATGCGTTCTGCGGTATGCCGGCCTTGGGCTGGCTTTTCTCTGTTGCTGCTGTCCACCCAGCTGTTCGCCGCACCGGCGCCAAGCATCGAGGAGCGTCTTGCCCGGCTCGAAGCCCGGACCTCCTCCGCCGAAGCGCGTGCCTCGGCGGCCGAAGCCGACGCGGCGCGGTTGCGCCGCGAAGTCCAGCAGCTCAATCAGCAAATCGGCGGCCGGCTGCCGCCCCCCACCGAACAGGCCCTCGACCAGCGCATCGCCCGGATCGAAGCCCATCAGCAGGCCCTCGCCAGCGCCGCCCCGGCGGCTGATTCGTCAACCAGGGCCAGCGAGCACTTGAGCGATGGCTTCACCTTCGGTGGCTACGCTCGCTCAGGCTTCATGAGCAATGGATCCGGCGCCGGCCACGGCGGCCCTTACCTGACCCCCGCCGGCTCCGTGGGAGGCGCGGTCGGTCGCTTGGGCAATGAAGTCGACACCTACATGGAGGCCAAGCTGGCCAAAGAGAGCCAGGCCGACAACGGCACGCGCTCCAAGTACCTGCTGATGCTCGCCGACGGCCTGGAGACACCCAATGACTGGACCGCGGCGCAGAGCCAGCTGAATGTGCGCCAGGCCTACGCCGAGCTGAGCCACCTGGCCTCGTTCCAGGACACCCCCCTGCTGCGCAATTCCACGCTGTGGGCAGGCAAGCGCTTTGACCGGGACAATTTCGATCTGCATTGGCTCGACAGAGGGATAGTGTTCCTGGCCGGAACCGGCGGCGGCATCTACGACCTGCAGCCGACGCAGGACTGGCGTATCAATGCCTCGTTGATCAGCCGTTCATACGGCGACTTCGGCACCGAGGAGAAAAAGGATATCCGCAGTTATGTCGCGACCCTCAATCAGTTCTTCGATCAGGGGCGTTGGCAGGTCATGCTCAATGGCATCTCGTCCGGCCAGAACGATGCCGACCTGAGCAGCACCAAGACAACGCCACTGGAGCGCAAGAGCCGGGTCAACAAGTCCGGTTTCAGCCCCGCCACCGGGGGCGCCCACGGTCTGTTCGCCTACCATCGACCCGACTTCTTCGGCCGCGAGGGCTACGCCAAGGCGGTGCTGCTCTACGGCCAGGGCCTGGGGGCGGAGGTCAACAACATCGGTGCCGATGGCGACTTGCTGGACCAGGCCAGAACTATGCGCCTGGCGTTCTATGGCCATACCCGCCTCAACCAGGACTGGCGCATCGCCCCGGCGCTGATCGCCGAGCACAGCCAGCACCGTTACGTTCCCGGCGACGACTATCGCTACATGACCTTCAACGTGCGCCTGGCCAACGAGTTGAGCAGCAACTTCGAAATGCAATACGAACTGAGCTGGCAGACCATGGATCTCGACGCCCGGGGCTACGATGGCCGCCAGGCCGCCAAGGGCGACTACTGGAAGCTGACGTTCGCGCCGACCTTCAAGGCCCAGACCGGCGACTTCTTCGTGCGCCCGGAGCTGCGTCTGTTCGCCACCTACATGAACTGGTCCAAAGACCTGGATAACTTCAGTGCAACGGACGATTTTGGCCAGAAAGGCTTCAAGTCCGGCGGCGACTGGCAACTGGGCGTGCAGATGGAAACCTGGTTCTAGAAGCGCGCAAAGCGGGCCGGCGCAGCAAGGTGGCAGCTCTCGCAGCGGCCAATGTTGCACCGGCGGCAACACTGAATTGCACGTCAGGGAATTGATAGCCACCAACCAGAGGCGCAGGCTAGAGGGCTGGCTTTGGTCTTATATCATTCCGAATGATAGTTACCTTCGCTTCATTCGATTCGTGAGATACCAGCCTGCCGAGCATCATCCGCCCATCTCAAATTACCTTGGCGGATGAACCATGGACCAGTCAGTCAAATTCTTGCGTTACCCCCTAGCCGCCCTCGCCGTACTGGTAATGAGTGCCTGCGGCAAGGCCCCGGAAACCGCCTCCGCCCCACCCGCCGCCAAGGTCAGCGTGGCCAAGGTGCTGGAGCAGCCGGTCAACGAATGGGACGAGTTCACCGGGCGCCTGGAAGCCCCGGAAACCGTGGAAATCCGTCCGCGAGTCTCGGGCCAGATCGATCAGGTGGCCTTCACCGAAGGCGCCCTGGTGAAGAAAGGCGACCTGCTGTTCCAGATCGACCCGCGTCCGTTCCAGGCGGAAGTCCGCCGCCTCGAAGCCCAACTGCAGCAAGCCCGGGCCACCGCCACCCGCAGCGCCAACGAAGCCCAGCGCGGCCAGCGCCTGCTGACCAGCAATGCGATTTCCGCCGAGCTGGCCGATACCCGCAGCAGCGCCGCCCAGGAAGCCCGGGCCGGGGTCGATGCGATCCAGGCCCAGCTGGACCTGGCCAAGCTCAACCTGAGCTTCACCCGGGTGGTGGCGCCCATCAGCGGTCGCGTCAGCCGCGCGCAGATCACCGCCGGCAACCTGGTGACCGCCGATGTCACCCCGCTCACCAGCCTGGTGTCCACCGACAAGGTCTACGCCTACTTCGACGCCGACGAGCGCGTGTACCTCAAGTACACCCAGCTCGCCCGCCAGGGCCAGCGCGGCCAGACCACCCCGGTGTACCTGGGCCTGTCCAATGAAGAAGGCCACCCGCACCTGGGCCAGATGAACTTCGTCGACAACCAGGTCAACCCCAAGACCGGCACCATCCGCGGCCGCGCGGTGTTCGACAACCGTGACGGCAGCTACACCCCGGGCCTGTATGCGCGCCTGAAACTGGTGGGCAGCGGCACCTACTCGGCGATGCTGATCAACGACGAGGCCGTGGGCACCGACCTGGGCAAGAAGTTCGTGCTGGTGATGGACGCCGACAACAAGCCGGCCTACCGCGCCGTGGAACTGGGGCCGAAGATCGAAGGCCTGCGCATCGTGCGCAGCGGCCTGAACAAGGACGACACCATCATCGTCAAGGGCCTGCAGCGGGCGCGTCCCGGGGCGCCGGTGACGCCTGAGGTGATCCCCATGGCTAGCCAGGAAACCCTCGCCGCCCTGGCCCAGCAACGCCAGGCACTGGAAGCCAGCAACCTGCAGCAGGCCACCCCTGCCAAGGCGGCTCCGGCTGTGAAACTCGCCGCCGCGACTCCACGCGGTTAAGGGACGACTCTCAAGATGAATTTTTCCCAGTTCTTCATTTCAAGGCCGATCTTCGCCGCGGTGCTGTCGCTGCTGATCCTGATCGCCGGCGCCATCTCGCTGTTCCAGCTGCCCATCAGCGAATACCCGGAAGTGGTACCGCCCACCGTGGTGGTACGCGCCAACTTCCCCGGAGCCAACCCGAAAGTCATCGGTGAAACCGTGGCCGCGCCCCTGGAACAGGCGATCACCGGGGTCGAGAACATGCTCTACATGTCCTCGCAATCCACTGCCGACGGCAAGATCACCCTGACCATCACCTTCGCCCTGGGCACCGACCTGGACAACGCCCAGGTCCAGGTGCAGAACCGCGTGACCCGCACCCAGCCCAAGCTGCCGGAAGAAGTGACGCGCATCGGCATCACCGTGGACAAGGCCTCTCCGGACCTGACCATGGTGGTCCACCTGACCTCGCCGGACAAACGCTACGACATGCTCTACCTGTCCAACTACGCCCTGCTCAACATCAAGGATGAGCTGGCGCGCCTGGGCGGCGTAGGCGATGTGCAATTGTTCGGCATGGGCGACTACTCGCTGCGGGTCTGGCTCGATCCGAACAAGACCGCCTCGCGCAATCTGACCGCCACCGACGTGGTCACTGCAATTCGCGAACAAAACCGCCAGGTCGCCGCCGGGGCCCTGGGCGCGCCGCCCGCCCCTAGCGCCACCAGCTTCCAGCTGTCGGTCAACACCCAGGGTCGCCTGGTCACCGAGGAAGAGTTCGAGAACATCATCATCCGTTCGGGTGAAGACGGCGAAATCACTCGCCTGAAGGACATCGCCCGCATCGAGCTGGGGTCGAGCCAGTACGCCCTGCGTTCCCTGCTCAACAACCAGCCGGCGGTGGCGATCCCGATCTTCCAGCGCCCGGGCTCCAATGCCATCGAGATCTCCAATGAAGTGCGGGCCAAGATGGCCGAGCTCAAGCAGAGCTTCCCGCAGGGCATGGACTTCAGCATCGTCTACGACCCGACCATCTTCGTCCGCGGTTCCATCGAAGCGGTGGTCCACACCCTGTTCGAAGCGCTGATCCTGGTAGTGCTGGTGGTGATCCTGTTCCTGCAGACCTGGCGCGCCTCGATCATCCCGCTGGTGGCGGTACCGGTATCGCTGATCGGCACCTTCGCGGTCATGCACCTGTTCGGTTTCTCCCTCAATGCCCTGTCGCTGTTCGGCCTGGTGCTGGCCATCGGCATCGTGGTGGACGACGCCATCGTGGTGGTGGAGAACGTCGAACGCAACATCGGCCTGGGCCTGACCCCGGTGGAAGCCACCAAGCGCGCCATGCGTGAAGTGACCGGCCCGATCATCGCCACCGCCCTGGTGCTGTGCGCGGTGTTCGTACCGGCGGCCTTCATCAGCGGCCTGACCGGGCAGTTCTACAAGCAGTTCGCCCTGACCATCGCCATTTCCACGGTGATCTCGGCCTTCAACTCCCTGACCCTGTCGCCGGCCCTGGCCGCGGTACTGCTCAAGGAACACCATGCGCCCAAGGACCGCTTCTCCAAGCTCCTCGACAAGCTGCTGGGTGGCTGGCTGTTCACGCCGTTCAACCGCTTCTTCGAGCGTGCAAGTGGTGGCTACGTCGGCACCGTGCGCCGGGTCATCCGCGGCAGCGGCATCGCCCTGTTCCTCTATGCCGGCCTGATGGTGCTGACCTGGTTCGGCTTCGCCCACACCCCGACCGGTTTCGTTCCGGCCCAGGACAAGCAATACCTGGTGGCTTTCGCCCAACTGCCGGACGCCGCCAGCCTGGACCGCACCGAAGACGTGATCAAGCGCATGTCCGACATCGCCTTGAAGCAACCCGGCGTGGAAAGCGCGGTGGCCTTCCCCGGCCTGTCGATCAACGGCTTCACCAACAGCCCGAACAACGGCATCGTCTTCGTCACCTTGAAGCCCTTCGATGAGCGCAAGGACCCGAGCATGTCCGCCGGCGCCATCGCCGGTGCCCTGAACGGCAAGTACGCGGACATCCAGGACGCCTACATGGCGATCTTCCCACCGCCGCCGGTACAGGGCCTGGGGACCATTGGCGGCTTCCGCCTGCAAGTGGAGGACCGCAGCGGCCTGGGTTACGACGAGCTGTATAAAGAGGTGCAGAACGTCATCGCCAAGAGCCGCAGCGTGCCGGAACTGGCCGGGCTGTTCACCAGCTACCAGGTCAACGTGCCCCAGGTGGACGCGGCCATCGACCGGGAAAAGGCCAAGACCCATGGCGTGGCGATTTCCGACATCTTCGACACCCTGCAGGTCTACCTGGGTTCGCTGTATGCCAACGACTTCAACCGCTTTGGCCGCACCTACCAGGTCAACGTCCAGGCCGAGCAGCAGTTCCGTCTTGAACCTGAACAGATCGGCCAGCTGAAAGTGCGCAACAACAAGGGCGAGATGATCCCCCTGGCGACCTTCATCAAGGTCAGCGACACCGCCGGTCCCGACCGCGTGATGCACTACAACGGCTTCGTCACCGCGGAAATCAACGGCGCGGCGGCCCCGGGCTACAGCTCCGGGCAAGCAGAAGCGGCGATCGAGAAACTGCTCAAGGAAGAACTGCCCAATGGCATGACCTACGAGTGGACCGAGTTGACCTACCAGCAAATCCTGGCCGGCAACACCGCGCTGTTCGTCTTCCCGCTCTGCGTACTGCTGGCCTTCCTGGTGCTGGCCGCGCAATACGAGAGCTGGAGCCTGCCATTGGCGGTGATCCTGATCGTGCCGATGACCCTGCTGTCGGCCATTACCGGGGTGATCGTCTCCGGTGGCGACAACAACATCTTCACCCAGATCGGCCTGATCGTACTGGTGGGCCTGGCGTGCAAGAACGCGATCCTGATCGTCGAGTTCGCCAAGGACAAGCAAGAGGAAGGCCTCGACCCGCTGGCCGCAGTGCTGGAAGCCTGCCGCCTGCGTCTGCGGCCGATCCTGATGACCTCCTTCGCCTTCATCATGGGCGTGGTGCCCCTGGTGATCTCCAGCGGCGCCGGCGCGGAAATGCGCCACGCCATGGGTGTGGCGGTGTTCGCCGGGATGCTCGGGGTGACCTTCTTCGGCCTGCTGCTGACCCCGGTGTTCTATGTCCTGATCCGCAATTACGTGGAGCGCAGCGAGGCCCGCAAGGCCGCCCGCGCCCTGCAACTGGAGGCGCAACAATGAGTGCCAAAGTCTTCCTGCCGAGCCTCTTGGTACTGGCCCTCGGCGCCTGCGCCGTCGGCCCGGACTACCAGACCCCGACCACCGAGGCGGCGCATATCAGCGCCGCCACCGACGGCGCCGCGGGCCAGAAGAACTTCGACCGCGCGCGTTTCGAAGGCATCTGGTGGCAGCAATTCGATGACCCGACCCTCAACCAGCTGGTGAGCAAGTCCTTGCAGGGCAACCGTGAACTGCGGGTGGCCTTTGCCCGCCTGCGGGCCGCCCGGGCGATCCGCGATGACGCCAGCAATGACGCCATGCCGACCATCACCAGCCGCGCCAGCAGCGACCTGGGCAAGGGCCAGATCCCTGGCCAGACCACCAGCCGGGTCAAGACCGAGCGCTACGACCTGGGCCTGGACATGGCCTGGGAACTGGACCTGTTCGGACGCATCCAGCGCAACCTGGAAGCCACCGAAGCCGACCAGCAGGCCGCCGAGGCCGACCTCTACCAGCTGCAGGTGACCATGATCGCCGAGCTGGTAGACGCCTACGGCCAGCTGCGCGGCGCGCAACTGCGGGAAAAGATCGCCCTGGCCAACCTGGACAACCAGCAGGCCTCGCGCAAGATCACCGAAAGCCTGCGCGACGCAGGCGTCGGCGACCAGCTCGACGTGGTCCGCGCCGATGCCCGCCTGGCCTCGGTGGAAGCCAGCGTGCCGCAATTGCAGGCCGAGCAGACCCGCCAGCGCAACCGCATCGCCACCCTGCTGGGTGAGCGCCCGGACCAGCTCAGCGTCGACCTGTCGCCGGCGCAACTACCGGCGATTGCCAAGGCCCTGCCGATCGGCGACCCGGGCCAGCTGCTGCAGCGCCGCCCGGACATCCTCAGCGCCGAACGCCAGCTGGCCGCCGCCACCGCGCGCATCGGCGTGGCCAAGGCCGACCTGTTCCCCAAGGTCAGCCTTAGCGGCTTCCTCGGCTTCACCGCCGGACGCGGTTCGCAGATCGGCTCCTCGGCAGCCAATGCCTGGGCCCTGGGCCCGAGCATCACCTGGGCGGCCTTTGACCTGGGCAGCGTGCGCGCCCGCCTGCGTGGCGCCGACGCCAATGCCGACGGCGCCCTGGCCAACTACGAACAGCAAGTACTGCTGGCCCTGGAAGAATCGGAAAACGCCTTCAGCGACTACGGCAAGCGCCAGCAACGGCTGATCTCGCTGATCCGCCAGAGCGAGTCCAGCCGCAAGGCCGCGGACCTGGCCGAGATCCGCTACCGCGAAGGCACCGTGGACTTCCTGGTGTTGCTGGACGCCCAGCGTGAACGTCTGGCGGCCGAAGATGCCCAGGCCCAGGCCGAAGTCGACCTGTACCGCGGCATTGTCGCCATCTACAAGGCCCTGGGTGGTGGCTGGCAGCCAGAGACACTGGCCAGCCGGTAAGGATTGGCAACGAGCTCCTTTGGTTGGCCGCAACCAACCAATGTTTGGCCCCGCGACTTATTCGGTCGCGGGGCTTTTTTTCGCTCGTCCCAAGGGCCCCTTCGCCGGCAAGCCGGCTCCTACAAGGCCCCACGCGATGTACCTGCCTACCGTAGGAGCTGGCTTGCCAGCGAAAGCGCCCACAAGACCGCCCTCGCCGGCAAGCCGGCTCCCACAAGGCCCCACGCGATGTACCTGCCTACCGTAGGAGCTGGCTTGCCAGCGAAAGCGCCCGCAAGAACGCCCTCGCCGGCAAGCCGGCTCCTACAAGGCCTCACGCGATGTACCTGCCTACCGTAGGAGCTGGCTTGCCAGCGAAAGCGCCCGCAAGAACGCCTTCGCCGGCAAGCCGGCTCCTACAAGGCCCCACGCGATGTACCTGCCTACCGTAGGAGCTGGCTTGCCAGCGAAAGCGCCCGCAAGAACGCCTTCGCCGGCAAGCCGGCTCCTACAGGTAGAACCGCGCGCGGTGCAAACCCTGCTGGAGCCGGCGGGTCAGCGGCGGCGGAACAAGGGGCGCGGTTCGATCACCGAGCGGCCGTAGAGCACGCTCATGCCCGCCAGGCCCTTGAGGGCGTCCTGGGCGCATTTGTCTTCGCGCACGGCAAAGCTGTCGAAACCGCATTGGCGCATGTGGCTGAGCTGGTCGCGCAGCACGTCGCCGATGGCGCGCAACTCGCCCATCCAGCCCAGGCGGGTGCGCAGCAGGTACGCCTGGCTGTAGCCCCGGCCATCACGAAAGCTGGGGAAGTCCACGGCAATCAGCGGAATCAGCTTGAGCCAGGGCTTGAGGCTCTCCACCTCGTCGTCCGGACCGATCCATACCCCGTCCCGGGCCGGGTGATGCTCGATGCGGCGGATCAGCCACAGGGCCAGCGGCAAAATCAGCGGCCCCTCGGGCAGCACCGCGTCGACTTCGCGTACCAGGCTCCAGGCATCGTCCGCCACCAACAGGGCTTCACCTTCATGCAAACGCAGCAGGTTGTTCATGCCAGTGCCTCCACGGCCTTGGGATAGACCCGCTCCTTGAACGGCTCCAGGCCAATGCGCTGCAGAGTATCGACGAAGGGTTCGTCGCTTTCGCGGTAGCGCACGAAGGTGGCGATGATGCGCTCGATCACCTCGGGAATTTCCTCGGCGCTGAAGGACGGGCCGATCACCTTGCCCAGTGCGCTGTCACGGCCCTTGGCCCCGCCCAGGGTGACCTGGAACCACTCGCTGCCGTTCTTGTCGACCCCGAGGATGCCAATGTTGCCGATGTGGTGGTGACCGCAGGCGTTCATGCAGCCGGAGATGTTCAGGCTGATGTCCCCCAGGTCGTGGAGGTAGTCCAGGTCGTCGAAACGCTGCTGGATGGCCAGGGTGATCGGCAACGAGCGGGCGTTGGCCAGGGCGCAGAAGTCGCCGCCCGGGCAGGCGATGATATCGGTCAGCAAACCGACGTTGGCGGTGCCCAGGCCGTGCTCGCAGGCCCGCTGCCAGAGCTCGAACAGCCGCGACTTGGGCACGTCCGGCAAGACGATGTTCTGTTCGTGGGCAATGCGGATCTCGCCGAAGCCGTAGTCCTCGGACCAGTCGGCCACCGCTTCCATCTGCTGGCCGGTGACATCCCCGGGAGGCGACGCCGGGCCCGGCTTGGTCGACAGCACCACGCAGGTGTAGCCCGGCACCTTGTGCGGGTGCACGTTGCGCGCTACCCAGCGGGCGAAGGCCGGCGACTCGGCCAGGTGACTGCCGTAGTCCAGGTCGGTGTCCGCCAGGTGCTCGTAGATCGGCGGCACAAAGGCGCTGGCCACCCGCTGGTACTCCTCGTCGGTGAGCTGCGCCGGACCGTCCTTGAGGTGCTGCCACTCCTCTTCCACTTCCTTGGCGAAGGCCTCGATGCCCAGGGCCTTGACCAGGATCTTGATCCGCGCCTTGTACTTGTTGTCGCGCCGGCCGTAGCGGTTGTAGACCCGCAGCACCGCCTCGACGTGGGACAGCAGGTGCTGCCAGGGCAAGCCGTCGCGGATCTGCAGGCCAAGGATCGGCGTGCGCCCCAGGCCGCCACCGACGATCACCCGCAGCAGCATCTGGCCACTGCGGTCGCGGTACAGGTACAGGCCGATGTCATGCATCATGATCGCCGCGCGGTCCTGCCTGGCCGAGCAGATGGCGATCTTGAACTTGCGCGGCAGGAACAGGAATTCCGGGTTGATGGTGGACCACTGCCGAAGGATCTCCGCCAGCGGGCGCGGATCGAGGTATTCATCGGCAGCGACCCCGGCGAAGGCCTCGGTGGTGATGTTGCGCACGCAGTTGCCGGAGGTCTGGATCGCGTGCATCTCCACCTCGGCCAGACGCTGCAGGATGTCCGGCACCTGGGCCAGCTCGATCCAGTTGAACTGCAGGTTCTGCCGGGTGGTGAAGTGGCCGTAGCCGCGGTCGAAGTCCCGGGCGATGCTGGCCAGGGTACGCATCTGCCGGGCGCTCAGGGTGCCGTAGGGAATCGCCACCCGCAGCATGAACGCATGCTTCTGCATATAGAGACCGTTCTGCAGGCGCAGAGGCAGGAACTCCTCTTCACTGAGCTGGCCGCCCATGAAGCGCTCGACCTGATCACGAAACTGTGCCACCCGCTCAAAGACCAGGGCCCGGTCATATTCGTCGTACTGATACATATCCCTACCTCATCGAAACTGGTCGTGCTCTAACGGCGCGTGCTGTGAGGGGGCGACTATGCGCGTGCAGCGCAGAACGTTACAGATTCAGGTAAAAACTAAAAAACCATATCAGCCATGACCACGACGCCGTGTACGCGAGATAAATCTGATCCGTATTAATGCGGTTTTTCTGAGCCTGTTTTGTTTCCTCGCTGATTCCTACAGTGCACCCCGTGCCAGACCGGGTGGCCTGGCAAGACTTTGCAACCGTGGAAGCATTGACCATGAACTCAGCAACAATCGGACAGGCCTACAACTACAAGGTGGTTCGCCAATTCGTCGTCGCAACCGTGGTATGGGGCGTGATCGGCATGGCCATGGGGGTGTGGATCGCCTCGCAACTGGTATGGCCGGAGATGAACCTCGATCTGCCCTGGAGCACCTTCGGCCGCCTGCGGCCGCTGCACACCAGCCTGGTGATCTTCGGTTTCGCCGGCAGCGCCCAGTTCGCCGCCAGCTACTACGCGGTACAGCGCACCTGCCAGGTACGGCTGTACTCCGACACCCTGGCCGCCTTCACCTTCTGGGGCTGGCAGTCGGTGATCGTGATCATGCTGATCAGCCTGCCCCTGGGCTACACCACCACCAAGGAATACGCCGAGATCGAATTCGCCGGCGCGGTGTGGATGGCGGTGGTCTGGGTGGCCTACGCGATCGTCTTCTTCACCACCGTGGTGCGGCGCAAGAGCCAGCACATCTATGTCGGCAACTGGTTCTTCGGTGCCTTCATCCTGGTGATTGCCATGCTCCACGTGGTCAACCACCTGTCGATCCCGGTGGACTGGTTCAAGTCCTACCCGGTGTATTCCGGGGCCACCGACGCCATGGTCCAGTGGTGGTACGGCCACAACGCCGTGGGCTTTTTCCTCACCACAGGCTTTCTCGGGATGATGTACTACTTCGTGCCCAAGCAAGTCGGACGCCCGGTGTACTCCTATCGCCTGTCCATCGTGCACTTCTGGGCGCTGATCACCCTGTACATCTGGGCCGGCCCGCACCACCTGCACTACACCGCCCTGCCGGACTGGGCCCAGTCCCTGGGCATGGCCATGTCGCTGATCCTCCTGGCCCCGAGCTGGGGCGGCATGATCAACGGCATGATGACCCTGTCGGGCGCCTGGCATAAGTTGCGCACCGACCCGATCCTGCGGTTCCTGGTGCTGTCCCTGGCGTTCTACGGCATGTCGACCTTCGAAGGCCCGATGATGGCGATCAAGACCGTCAATGCCCTGTCCCACTACACCGACTGGACCATCGGCCACGTGCACGCCGGGGCCCTGGGCTGGGTGGCGATGATCACCTTCGGCGCGATCTACCACATGGTGCCCAAGGTCTTCGGCCGCGAGCAGATGTACAGCGTGCCGCTGATCAACCTGCACTTCTGGCTCGCCACCATCGGCACCGTGCTGTACATCGCCTCGATGTGGGTCAACGGCATCACCCAGGGCCTGATGTGGCGCGCGGTCAACGAAGACGGCACCCTCACCTACTCCTTCGTCGAGGCCCTGGTGGCCAGCCATCCGGGGTTCGTGGTGCGTTTCGCCGGTGGCGTGTTCTTCTTGAGCGGCATGCTGCTGATGGCCTACAACACCTGGCGCACCGTGCGCGTGGCCGATGAAAAACTCGCGCTGAACGACGCCCAGATCGCCTGAGCCGAACCTTGCCCGCCGGCCCCAGTGGCCGGCGTTTTCTTTCAGGGAGCCTTTGGCCGATGGATATTCTGTTCAACCTGCTGGGGGTGGCGTTTCTCTACCTCTGCATCGAGTACTGCCTGCGCCACCAGAGTGCCAAGAGCCTGGACGACGCCAGCCTGATCCCCTTCGCCGACGACCCCGAGGTGGCCCACCGGGTCGAGCTGGCCACGGGCAAGAAGGTCAACGCCGTGGCCCCGGAGGAAGCCAAGCCGGGCTGGATCAACCTGGACATGTAACCCGCTGGCGCCTGCAGGCTCGCGTCGCAACTCCAGCAGGTCCGGCAGCGGCGATGCAGGCGCTGGCTACAGGGTGAAATCCGCGGCGCGCGTGGCAAACCGCAGCCGGTACTGACGCGGGGTCAAGCCCGTGGCCTGGCGCAAGGCACTGCCCAAATGGGACTGGTGGGCAAAACCACAGTCCTGGGCAATCGCCGCCAAGGGCAGGTCCGTGCGCTCCAGCAGGCGCCGGGCGGCTTGCACCCGCACCTCGGTGAGCCAGGCATGGGGGGTGATCCCCACGGCACGGCGAAAATCCCGCAACAGCCGCAGTTCGTTGTGCCCATAGGTCAGCGCCAGTTGCGCCAGGGACAGCGGCAGCGAGTATTCATCGGCCATCCGTTGCAGCACCGGCGCAAGCTTCGCCGCGGGGGACGGTGTTGCGCGCTCGCCTTGAACCAGCCCGAGAAACTCCAGCGCGCAGTGCTCCAGGGCCAGTTGATCGCGGTCTTGCGCCAGCAGCAGGCGCCGGGCCTCGCGCCCCAGGGCCAGGGCACTGGCATGCCCCGGGCTCTGCCGGCGCTGCTGGCCGGCAATCAGCGGCGTCGCACCCTGCCAGCGCAGCAACAGGTACTCGCCGCCCTGGGCGGATTCGGAAAATACTTCGATGCCGGCGGGTGTCAGGGCCAGGGTCCCGGGCCAGGTGTCGAAATCCTCGCGCCGGTCGGAATCGATGGCATGCACCCCGCGCTGGCGCTCCAGGGTCACCCCCAGGGTCTGCCATTGCACCGGGTCACGGGCGCTGTAGGCCGCTGCCGGCAGCAGTTGCAAAACCAGCCGGTCATCCAGCAGACGCTGTTCGAGAACCTCGGGCATGTGAAATTTCCTGATAGATCGCCAGCTCGGGCGCGACCAAACTGCGGCTCACTGACCCACACCACAGAGGAGTTGCCCATGCGCACCATCGGCCTGATTGGCGGCATGAGCTGGGAGTCCAGCGCCGAATACTATCGCCTGATCAACCAGCAGGTTCGGGACCGGCTGGGGCCGCTGCGCTCGGCGCGGCTGCTAATGTACAGCGTCGACTTCGGGCCTGTCGAACAGGCCCAGCATGCCGGGCGCTGGGACCAGGCGGCCGCGATCCTGGTGGACGCGGCCCTGCGCCTGCAGGCCGGCGGCGCCGAGTGCGTGGTGCTCTGCACCAACACCATGCACAAGGTGGCGCAGCAGATTCAGGCGGCCATCAGCGTGCCCTTCCTGCACATCGCCGACCCCACCGCGCAAGCGGCGGTGGACGCCGGCACCCTGCACGTCGGCCTCCTGGGCACCGCCTTCACCATGGAAGAAAGCTTCCTGAAGCAGCGCCTGGCGCAACGCGGGCTCAGCGTGCTGGTGCCCGATGAACAGCAACGCCAGGCAGTGCACCGGATCATCTACCAGGAGCTGTGCGTGGGCCTGGTCAGCGAGGCTTCGCGTCGGGTGTATCAGCAAGTGATCGACACGCTCCAGGCCCGGGGCGCCCAGGCGATCATCCTCGGTTGCACGGAAATCGGCCTGCTGCTCAAACCCGAGCACAGTCCCCTGCCCCTGCTCGACACCACCGCGCTGCATGCCCGGGCGGCGGTGGCCTTTGCCCTGGCGGACGACAACAGCGACTCGGGCTCGGCACCGGCCCCGTAGCCGCTATCGAGCCAAGGCGAGATTGCGAAACGGCCCGCAGGGCCTTGCCTGATGATCGGCAGAAGCGCCTTTGGCGCCCGCAAGATCCTTGCGGGCGCCAAGCACTGGTTCGCCGCCTGCGGCAGCGGCTGCAAGGTGCGGCGGGGTCAGGCGGGGCGGCGCAGCCGTGCCATGCTCAGCACGTCAACGAATTGCCCGCCACGGATGGCGTAGTCGCGCAGCCGGCCTTCGGTTTCGAAGCCGAATTTCTGGTACAGCGCAATGGCCGGCTGGTTGTCGACATACACCGTCAATTCGACCCGGCGCAGGTTCATCCAGTTGTCGGCCACATCCAGCACCGCCGCCAGCAGACGGCTGCCGATGCCCTGGCCCTGCCAGCTTGGGGACACGCCCATGGCCACATCCGCACAATGGGCGCGGCGCACCCGCGCCACCTGGTTCAGGCTGCAACTGCCGATCACCGAGCCCTGATGCAGAGCGACCAGAGCCACCCGCCCTTCGTGGTCCTGCCCCAGCCCTACCCGCTTGTGCCACAGCTCGCGGGATTGGTAGGGCAGTTGCAGGGTCTGGGCGGCCACGCTGGGTTCGCTGTACAGCGCGGTGAGGCCATCGATATGGGCTTCGGTGCAGCGCTCGATGACGATGGAGGGTTGGGCGTTGGGCATGGCGACGTCGTCCTTGAAGTTGAAGTGGCCAGGGAGTGTAAGGCGATCAGCCTGGAGCTGACGAGGGGATGGTTGCGCAGGCTTGTCGGCTCTTTGCCGACACCCGGGCCTTCACCACGGCTATGCGCAGATCAAGCGCGGTTCAGGAGCTGGCTTGCCGACGAAGGCGAATCTGCGGCCGGGGCCAGGCTTGCGGGCCCTTCGCCGGCAAGCCGGCTCCTACAGGCGGGGGGGGTGTGGCGGGCTCGCTCAGACAAACCAGTCCTGGCGCTCGCTGAAGGTATTGAGGATCAGCTCCACCAGTTGCTGCACCTGTTCCTCATGCTCCACCCGGGCATTCACCGCCAGCCAGGCGCGGCGCTGCATGCTGTCCTGGAACAGCCCCGGCAAGGCGATCAGGCCGCGGTCGAAGTGGCTCATGTACTGCGGCAGCAGGCCAATGCAGGCGCTGCAGCGGATCATTTCCAGCATCAGTTCATAAGAGTGCACCTGCACCACGCCGGCCAGGCGCTGTTCCACCAGGCTGTTCCAGGGCCGGAACGGTTCCACCTGACGGTCGTGCTGCCATTGCACCAACATGTAGTCGCTGAGGTCGTCGAGGCTGTCGGGACGCGCCGCCACCCGCGAGTAGCGCTTGGCGATGTGCGGCAGATAGTCGATGCGCGCCAGGGGCATGGGTTCGCGAGTGGCGAAGCTGGGGCCCGGCAGCGGCGAATCTTCGGCCGCCAGCCACAGCACCAGGTCGGCGCTCAGGGCCTGCAGGGACAGGTCGCTGTCGATGGAGATGATCTCCAGGCGCGCGCTGGCGTTGCGCCGCAGCAAGGCGATCAGGTCGCGGCCGAGGATGTCGTGAAGAATGGCTTCCGCCACGGCCAGGCGAATCAGCGGCTGTTCCACCACCGGCAGCCGGCGCTGGTGCGCCAGGGCCAGCAGCTGGCCCTGCAGTTGCTGGCCTTCGCGGCTCAGGCTCAGGACATTGCCCTGGTAACAGAACAGCGAACGGCGCAGGTGCTCTTCCAGCAGCGCCAGTTGCTTGCGCAACAGGGTGGCCTTGATGTTCAGGCTGCGCGCCGCCTGCATGAAGCAGCCGCAACGGGCACTGACCAGGAAATACTGGGCGACCTCCGGATCGATCCCGGCGGCCAGGGCCAGCCAGGCCTCCCGGGGTTCCTGCGGCGTGGTGTACGGCGCTACGCCCTGAAGTGGAGCGGGTTCGAGAAATGCCATGGGTGACTCCCTGTCTTGTTGAGTATTGCTTCCTTGGCTGGCGCGCGGCGGGGCCGGTGAAATCGCCATCGCTGGCCCGCTGCTGCGTATCGCCCTGTAGGAGCCGGCTTGCCGGCGAAGAGGACCGTGAGATCGCTTTCGCTGGCAAGCCAGCTCCTACGCTGGCCTGATGCTGCGTATTGCCTTGTAGGAGCCGGCTTGCCGGCGAAGAGGACCGTGAGATCGCTTTCGCTGGCAAGCCAGCTCCTACGCTTGCCTGATGCTGCGTATCGCCCTGTAGGAGCCGGCTTGCCGGCGAAGAGGACCGTGAGATCGCTTTCGCTGGCAAGCCAGCTCCTACGCTTGCCCAATGCTGCGTATTGCCCTGTAGGAGCCGGCTTGCCGGCGAAGAGGACCGCAAGATCGCCTTCGCTGGCAAGCCAGCTCCTACAGTTTGTCGTCCAGGACTTGATTCAATGCCGCGCCATCGATGCTCAGGGTCGCGGTGTTGAGCATGCCTTCCAGGTAGGCCTTGGCGATCTGTTCCTGACGCTGGGCACGCAGGGCCTGGGTCAGGCGCTCGCGCAACTCGTCCAGGGTCGCGGTACGCGCCGGTTGCTGTTCGGTGAGCTTGAGCACGTGGAAACCCGCCGCGCTCTGCACCACCTCGGACACGCCACCAACCTTGAGCCGGGCCACCGCGCTGCGCACTTCCGGCAGCAGTTGCTGCAAGGGTTGCAGCCCCGAGTCGCTGTCGCGGTCCTGGGAGTACTGCGCCGCCAGGGCGGCGAAGTCAGCCGGCGCGGCCTGGGCCTTGCGGCTCAGTTCCTGGGCCTGGCGCCGTAACTGCTCAACGGCCTGCGGCTCGGCGACGGCGAGGAAGATCTGGCTAACCCGGTACAGCGGCGGGGTCATCCAGGCCGCCTTGCCGCTGTCATAGGCCTGCTGCAACTCCGCCGCGCTGGGGTAGTCCGCCGGGACCTGGCTGACCGACTGCATATAGTCGCGAAACACGATCTGTTCAGTGGCGGCGCGGGTCTGCTGCTCCACCTCCGGGCGCTGGCGCCAGCCCTGGGCATCGGCCTGCTCCAACACGGCCTTTTGCGCCAGCCGCGAGCGAATCCAGGCGTCCAGCGCCGCACGGTTGCCCCGCAGTTGCGCACGGGCGTCCTCGGGCAGGCTGGCGAACAGCGCCTTCAACTCCTCGGCCGCCACTTGCTGGTTGCCCAGGCGCGCCACCGCCGGGGAGCTCGCCGTTTGCTGCAGCACGGCCGACGCCGGTTGCTGGGCCGCCACCGGCTCGCTGCCCGGACGCAGGGCCAGCCCCAGCGCCAGGCCGAGCAGGGTCAGTGCCCCAGCACCGACCACCAGGGTCGGCTTCTTCACAGGCTGGCCGCCTCTTCCCGGGGCTGCTGCTCGGGCACCGGCGGCTGTTCGCCCCGGGCCTGCAACTGGGCCGCCTGCTGGCTGTATTCGCGCAGGTAAACGATGAACTCCTGCAGCAGCCGGTCCCACAGTTCCAGCTGGCTGCGCAGGTGAGTCTCGCCGACCCCGGCCACCACCACGTCCATCTCCATCAGCAAAAACTCGCCCTGCAGCGACAGCCGGGCAAAGCGCCGCGAGGCGTTCCACAGTTCCGCCAGCCCGGCCGGCAGCTCACCCTGCACTCGCAAGGCGCAGCTGTAGGTGAAGTCCACATAGTGCCCGGCCTCGCTGCCCGGGTTGCCGAAACGCACGGCATAGCCGATGCCCTGGCTGGCGCTGAGCAGTTGCACGATGCCGTTCTGCTCGGTCTGGTTGACCCGGTAGCCGGCGCCTTGCAGCAGGTCGGTGAGGCTGTCGGTGGTGACGCTGTCAATCAAAGTCATGGTCATCTCTTCCCTGGTGATCAATGGGCGCTCGCCGCCCGCGGGGCGTCGAACTGGGTCTGGTAAAGCTCGTCGCCAAAACCCTGGGCCAATTCTTCGAACTTGACCCGGGCCTTGCCGGCGAAGGGCTGGCGGATATTCACCACCTCGGCCACGTCGATCTTTTCGTAGGCCGTCAGAATCTGTTTGGCGATGCCGTACATCTGCTGATTCTTGACCGCACATTGCTGCACTTGTGTGTCACGTTCGCTCAATTGCGCCTGCAATTTCGCGCGCTCGGCCTCTTTGCCCCGGGCCAGCACCAGCAAGTCTTCGTAGGCTTTCTTGAACTTGCCCAACTGCTCGCTGCTGGCCGCCGCCTGGGCCTGCGCCTGGCTTTGCAGGTTCTGCTGCTGGCCGGCCAGTTGCTCGGCCACGCCGCGGGTCTTGGCCAGCTCGGCGCTCAGTTGCTTGACCTGGGCCTGGGCTTCCCTGGCCGCGTTCTCGGCGGCAAGCCGCGCGGCCGCGGCCTGGGCCTGCTCGCTTTGCAGGGCCTGCAACTGCTGGGTGGTGCTGCGCAACTGGGTGCGCAGGCGTTCCTCCATGCCTTCGGCACTGGCTCCGGCGCAGGCCAGCACACTGCAGGCCAGCAACAGGCTGACCGCCCCTGCCCTCACTCGGCTGTTCATAACCTTCCTCCCGATGCTTAGAAGCGCGTGTTGAGTTCAAGCTGCATGACATCGACTTCGTAGCGCGGCCCGTAGACTTCCGAGGCGCTCATGTAGCGGGCCGTGGCGTAGATGTTCTTGTCGATGCCGTAGTTGCCGCCGACGAAATAGCCCTTGGCGTTGGTGCCCCCCAGGTGGAACGAGGAATCGTTGAAGCCGTCGGGCAAGGCATCGGGCTGGATGTACTTGTAGCCAGCCAGCAGGTTCCAGTCGCCGGACTTCTTCATCTCCAGGGCGTTGCCCAGGGTGAACTGCACCATCAAGGCATTGCCGCCGCTTTCGAACTCGCCGTTGCGGTTGATGTTGTTGACGATCTGGCCTTCGCTGCGCTTGAGCATCTCGCCCTTGTCGTAGGCCAGGTTGCGGATGTAGTTGGTCTGGCTGCGCAGGCGCAGGTCGTCCGGCAGCTCGGTGTCCCAGGCCAGGTTCAGGTCGAGCACGTCGAACTTGGAGGCCAGGCCGACGAACTGCGGCTGCGGAGTCAGGCCCGGGGTGGCCGGGTTGGGGGTGATGTTGCGCAGCAGGAACACGCTGTTGCCCTTCTGCATGAAGGCCACGCGCGAGCCGTCAGTGTCGCAGCCCGGGGCCCCGGCCCAGGGCGCGCAAGGGCTGGAGCGCTGGCCTTCGATGTCATCGAAGCGGTAGTAGGCCAGGGCACCCTTGAGGCTGTTGCTGCGGTTGATCTTCCAGTTGGCGCCGATCTGCCCGCCGAACAGCCACTTGGTGTCGCTCTCGTTCTTGTCGAAGCCGTTGCTGGTGGCGGTGTCGTTGGTGTACTCCACCGGGAACACGCCGAGGGTGCCGAACAGGCCCCAGTCGCTGCTGAGCTTGTGGTTGAACAGCGCCGCCACGCCGTCGAAGTTCAGGTCGTTGGAATACAGCATGTCGGTGGAATAGAACGGGTTGGCGAAACGCCCGCCGGTCAGGGTCAGGTCCTGGCTGGCCTTCCAGGTCAGGTAGCCCTGGTCGAGCCAGATGTCCTTCTTGCCAAAGCCCCCGCCCAGGGTCTGGGTGGTGGACACCGGGTTGTTGTCGGAACCTGTGCCGATGCGGATGCCGGCGGTCCATTCCGGCGAGATCACCGCCTTCATCCCCAGGCGCGCGCGCAGGCGGAACAGGTTGTCACGGTCTTCACGGCTGTTGAGCAGTGGCGGCAGCTTGCTGTTGGTGTCCTTGTTGACGTCGTAGGGGCCGTTGTCGTTGAGCTTGGCGTAGTCGACGATCTCGTTGCTGTTGTTGTCGGCAAAGAACCGCGACTCCTCGCGCAGGCGGATATCGCCGTCAAAGCTGATGCGCGACACCCAGTCCGGAAAGGTGTTGGGCTGGGCCCAGTTTTCCTGCTTGGCGGTGGCCATGACCTCGGCCTTGACCTGATCGCGGATCTGCTCGCGGACGATCGCCGGCACGTATTGCACTCGCACATCCCCCGGCGCCGCCGTGGGGCCAGGGGCCGCCACGACGGTGGCGGCGCTGGCCTGCCGGGCCTGCTGGGCCTCTTGTTCGGCCTGGGCGATCAGTGCCTCGGCCTTGGCCTGCGGCAGTACCCCCTGCTGCACCAACAGACGGATCAGGTTGATCGTGGCGTTCTCCGAAGGCGCGGCCGCGGCGGCCGAGGCCTGTCCGGCCAGGGTCAGGGCGACCATGCCGAGCGCCAGGGTCAATCGATTCACGGTGGAAATCATCTGCACACAACTCCTGTAGAAACTGCAAATAGGGGTTCGCTCATTCCGGTCGCCGGCCCTTGAGGGACAAGCGCACCGGCAAGGTCAGGGACGCCGGCATACGTTCTTTCAGGCGCGGCGTGGCCCGCAGCGCCGCCAGCACCTGCTGGTCGGTCTCGGGGTTGCCGCTGGAGCCGGCCAGCTCGGCGCGGGTCACCTGGCCGTCGGCGCCGAGCCACAGGTCGACCTGCAGCGCATAGGCCTTCTTGCGCAGCTCCGGGTCCTCGCGCAGCACCCGTTGAAAGGTCGCCGCCAGGTACTGCTTGTAAGTCCCAGTGCCCAGCCCGCCGCCACCGGCGCCGGCCATGCCGCCGCCCTTGCCAGCGCCGACGTTGAAGCCGTCGTTGCCGGCCTGGGCGTCGCCATCGATCTGCATCGGGTTGGCTAGGTCGTCCGCCGGCGATGGCGGGGCTTCCTCCTCCGGTTTGACCTCATCGGGGGTCGGCGTGGGTTCGGGTTCCGGCACCTTGTCCTCCACCGGTTCCGGCTCCTTGGGCTGCTCCGGAGGCGGCGGTGGGGGCGGCGGCGGAGGCGGCAACGGGATGATGGTCGGCACCTTCGGCGCTTCCCGGCGCACCCCGGCCATGTCATTGGCCCACTGCCACAGCAGCCAGGCAGCCACGGCCCCCAGCAGCAGCCCGGCGCCCCACTTCAGCAGGCGCACGGCGCGCGGCTTGTGCTGCACCGGCGGCAGCTCGATCGGTTGTTGTGCGGTCATGGCTCAGCCCTGGCTCGGTTTGCCGGTGACCAGGCCGACCTGGGACAACTCCAGGCGGCGCAGCAGGTCGAGGACTTCAATGACCTTCTGGTACTGCACCGTGGCATCGCCACGGACGATGATCGGGAAGTCCGGGTTCTGTGCCTTCTCGATGCGCAGCCGCTCTTCCAGCTCGCCCAGGGTCACCGGGTAGGCATCGAGGAACACCTGGCCGCCATCGTTCACCGAAATGGCCTTGGTCTTGGCCTCGGACAGCGACACCGAGGCACTGGCCTTGGGCAGGTGGATCTGGATGCCCGAAACCTGGGCGGTGGCGGTGAGGATGAACATCACCAGCACCACCATCAGCACGTCCACCAGGGGCGTGATGTTGATGCTGTCGACGGCGGCGTCGTCTTCGTCGTCATGGGAGGCGTTCACGGAAGCCATGGCAGTTCTCCTCAGGCCGGAACCGACGCGTTGCTGTGACTGACCCGCCAGTGGGCGTTCTCGCTGTGCTGGCTCTCGCCATGCAGCTCCGCCAGGCGGGTGATGAACTCGTCGACGAACACCCGCATGTCGGCGCCGACTTCCTTGTTGCGGGTGATCAGGCGGTTGTAGCCAAACAGCGCCGGAATCGCGACGAACAGGCCCATGGCGGTGGCCAGCAAGGCCGCGGCCATGCCCGGGGCGATCGCGTTGATGTTGACGTCACCGGCCATGGCGGTGCCGAGGAACACCACCATGATCCCCAGCACCGTGCCCAACAGGCCGATATACGGGCCGCCGGCAATGGCGTTGGACAGGGTCGAGAGCTTGGCACTGAGCTGCTGGTTTTCCCGGGTGCGCACCCCGTCCATGGAGCAGCGAATGGCTTCGATGGTGGCCGCCGACACCGAGGAGGTATCGGCGCCCTGCTCGCGGCGGGTGCGGATCTCCTTCACCGCCACCAGGTACAGGCGCCACAGCGAGGAATGCTCCAGGCGGCTGGCCAGTACCTGATCGTCGGCGAACATCTCCAGGCGGGTGCCGACCTTGGCGAACTGCTCGCGAAACAGCCCATTGGCGGCGCTGACCCGGCTGACCATGCGGTTCTTGCGCAGCATGATCACCCAGGACTGGATCATCATTGCCACCAGCACCAGGATGATCACCCAGGCATCCACCGGCACCGCCTTGAGCAAAAAGCCCAGGCTGCCGAAACCAAAACCCGACTGCTCTTCATCGACGCCGTAGGCCACCAGCTTCGACTCCGCGCCCTGGGCGCTGGCATCGGCCAGGATCAGCGCCGCCGGACGCGCCACCTTGGACAGGCGCAGCTCGTCCAGGGCCCCGGTGAACGGCAGGAAGCGACTGGCCTCGGCGCCAGCGGCGGGCGGCAGGTCGGCACCGATGGCCATGACCGAATTGAAGGTTGGAATGGCTTGGGCCAGGCTCGCGGTTTCCCGGCCATTGACGTACAGCGCCAGGCGGCTGCCCTCGCCGCTCAGGGCCAGGTGCTGCCACTGCCCCGGGTTCAGCGGCTGGGTGGAGGCGGCGCGCTGGCCGTCCACTTCGACGAAGGGCATGCCCTGGTTGACGCCGATCAGCAGGCTGCCGGCGCCTTCGCGGCGGGCCAGCAGCAGCTGTTCACCGCTGGCCTGATCCAGGCGCACCCAGGCGCTGAAGGTGAAAGCGCCGCCGGCGTTGTGCTGCAGCGACGGGCTGGCCGGCAGCAGCAGCGGCTGGCCGCTGAACTGCAAGGCGCGGCCGATGACCCCGTCAATGCTGGCGCCGGTGGCGTTCTGCGCGGTGTTGCCGTAGGCGGTGGTGTCTTTGGCCGGGGTGCCGTTGCTGCCATCGAAGTGGTAGATGGCGGTGTAGCTGGGGTCGAAGGTCAACTGGCCGTTGGCGATGCTCGGCGCCTTCGGGTTGCCGTAGTACATCCAGAGGTCCTGGCGCTGGCCGCCTTCGACCTTGGGCACATCGACCCAGATCAACGCCATGCCCATCAGCGGGTCGAAGCTTTCGATCTGGTGGTTGAGCACGGTCTTGTCATCGGCGGTGACAAAGCGCAGGTCGGCACCGTCTTCCTTGACCCCATCGAAGGTGAAGTTGCCGGTGTGCAGGCGCACCAGCAGCGCGGTGCGGCCCAGGGCCTCATTGATGGCGGCGCCCTGGGGGGTGGTGTCCACCGAGATCTGCTTGCGGTAATGCCAGTCGTCCTGCCACCAGGCGTGGGCCGTGGCCGGGAGCACGAAGCCCAGGCAGATCAACAGGCTCAGGAATAAGCGTTGCATGGGAAGGGTCTCCGTAATGGGTCAGAACGTCGCTTGCACGCTGAAGTGCAGGCGCGGGTCGTATTTCTGGGTGTTGGGGCCGTCTTTGAGCGGGTAGCCCCAGTCGAGGCTGCCGGACAGCCACTTGCTCAAACTGGCGCGGGTGCCCAGGCCAACGCTGGCCAGGCTGTACTGGTCTTCCTGCTCCGGCAGCGGCTCGTGCAGGGACAGGTGCGCGCCTTCGGCAAAGGCGTAGAAACGCCACTCCTGCACGTAGCTGCCAAGGAACTTGGCCAAAGACGGCGTGCGCAGCTCCTGGGAGAACAGGTAGCCCTCGTCCCCGGTGCGCTCGGCGGCCAGATAGCCGCGCACCGAGGTGGCGCCACCGGCGGAATACTGCTCGTTGGACACCAGGGGCCCGGAGGCCAGCTGGAAGGCGGCCTTGGACGCCGACTGCCAGTCGTTGGCGAAGGTGTAGGTGAAATTCAGGTCGCCCTTGAGCACCGAGAAACTGGCGCTGGCCTCGTCGCGCTTGTAGTGGAACTCCTCGGCGTCGCTGCCGTAGCCGAAGAAGCGCCGGGTGCCGACGATCAGGTTCAGGCCCAGGCCCAGCTGGGATTTTTCGCTGTAGCGGTAGCCGTTGTAGCCAAAGGTCACTGGGGCGTACTTCAACGGAATCTGGTCGCTGCTGCGGCCAAAGCGCATCTCTTCCTCGAAGTCCTTGAAGTCCACCCCCAGCGACAGCGAGTTGGCCCAGTTGCCAGCCGTGGGCAAGGTGTAGATCGCCGACACCCCGTAGGAATGGCCCTTGCCCAGTACGTTGCTGCCGCCGATGGTGGCGATGTTGCTGTCGGACTGGTAACCGGAGAACTGCAAAGCCCAGCGCTCGCTCAGCGGCGCGGTGTAGGAACCGGACCAGACCTTGGCGTTGTCGGTGTCCTGGGGCGCGGTGAAATAGGTCAGGGAAATGCTGTGGCCCAGCTGCCAGAGGTTGTCGTAGCCGACGTTGACCACCGTGCGCAGCTTCTCGGTATCGGCGCTGTAGTCGTTGTTCAGGCCGACGCTGGCGTGCCAGGGGTTCTGGTCTTCCACTTGCAGGTCGACGTCCATGGTCCCCGGGCGCTGGCCCTCGCGCACCAGCGGCATGACCTGGCGCCCGGCACCGCGATTGAGCCCGGCCAGTTGGCTTTGCACCGTGGCAAAATCCGGCACCTGGCCTTCCTTGAGCGCCGGCACCTGATCGCGGATCTCCACCGGCGAGTAATGCTTGGCACCCACCACCCGCACCCGGCCGACCTTGGTTTCACTCACCTGCAGGTAGACGATACCGTCCTCGACCTTCTGCTCCGGCAGCTCGACGAACACCGACTGATAGCCACGCTCCTGATAGACCTTCTGCAGCGCATCGCGAGCGCCTTCGATATCCGCCAGGGCCTTTTGCGGCCCGAGGAACGGGTATACCGCCTCCTCGATGGCCCGGGCATCGAGCACGGTATTGCCGCGCACAAAGTACTCATTGACGTCCACCAAGCGCGGCGCGGCCGTGGCTTCGACCGGCACCGGCTCGCCCTCCTCGGCCTGCACCGCCGGCGCCAGCGCCAGCACCGCCAACCAACCGCACAACGGCCACCAGCGCCCGCCACTGCCGGGTCGCCCTGATTTGCCCAGATGCTCCACACCGCCCCCTAGAAATCTGAAAATTGGCGCGCACGCGCGCATTGCCGTCGCCGTCTGCACAGCGTTTGGCCGCTTCAATTGCTGCTGATCGAGGTGTTTTCGTGGCGCGCCAGCCAGGTGTGCAACAGCGCAAAATTCAGCGAGAACTCGGGCATTTGCAGCAGAGCGCCGCAGAACACTTCACCGATGATTTTCTGGATCAGGCGCACCGCCCGCGGATCGTTCAACAAGGTGGCGATATCGCGACTCAGGACACTGAAGGCCCAGACCTTCTGGTTCAGATCCAGACCGACGAACCAGCGGAACAGCAGGTTGTAGCTGAGCTGCTCATACAACTGCTGCTCGCTGGGCACCGAATACAGCAACTGCAACAACAGAATCTGCACCACCGTGCGCGGCGCAATCAGCAGCCCCGGCTCGGCATTGAGGCCCTGGAGCAGATCGCCGTGCTGATCGAGCAACTCATCGATCTGCGGACGCAGCAGCACCAGCGAATGGCCGGGCGGGATATAGCTCGACACCTCCTTCAAGGCGCCCTGCCAATCATCCTGGGACACGATCCAGACCCACGGCGCCCCATAGCGATAGACCGACACCGGCTTCTTGCGCGCGGCCTCGACAATCTTCGACAGCCGTTGATCCAGCTCCTGCATGCCCACTTTCGAGTAGCGTTCCATAGTCCCCATAGCCTCACTCCCGGCGTCCCGCCTCGGCTTAAAAAAGTGGCCTGGCGGCCCCCTCAAGCGCGTTACATACCCAAGACATGCGTGGCCATGTGCTACCGAACTTTTGTCATAAAAGCTTCATTCACAAAGGCCGGTGGACGGTGAAACAACGACACCCACGAACCTCGTAGGAGCCGGCTTGCCGGCGAAAGCTGCCGCCAGGACAGCGCTGAGTTGTCTTTATTGCGCGCACGAGCAGACCGCCCTCTTCGCCGGCAAGCCGGCTCCTACGGGAGGGAATTGTTGTGCTGGAGAAAACTTAAAAATGCGCCGCCCGGACGGGCGCGCCGTTTACCGCCAGCGGCCATTACCGCAGCAACGGATATGTCCCCCACCCGATACCAACCTGCAACATGTCTCCAACGTAGTGGCGATTCTGCTGCGTGCCAGTTGCGACCTATTGGCAATCATGGGCTGGCGGCTTCAAGCCTGACGCCTGGGTGCTCCGCGCTGCTGGGCGGCGCGGAGCGTCTCTTATGGGGTAACGATCAGAACACCCGCTTCACAACCCCATGCTTGCAGACGGCGCGCAGGCGAACTGCCTTCGGGTTTTCATGGATGCTGCGTTTCACGCACAAACTCGATCAGCGCCTGTAGCGCTGGCGGTACGTGACGCCGACTGGAGTAATAGATAAAAAACCTGCTTGGCAGGGCTTTCCAGTCTTCAAGAATTTCCTCCAGTTGCCCCTGAGCCATGCAGTCCCTGGCCATCTCCTCATACACATACGCGATCCCGGCACCGTCCTTCGCGGCTTGGATCATCAAGGTGTCATCTTCCAGTATCAACGGTCCTGCCACGGCCAAGCGCATGGGCTGGCCCTCAGCAAGGTACTCCCACTTGTACAGTTTGCCGCTTGGGAAACGCCTGCCGATGCAGGCGTGCTCAAGCAGTCTCTGTGGCGTGTCTGGTGTGCCGTGCTGCCTGAGGTAAGCGGGGGCAGCCACGGTGACAAATCCCTGCGGTGAGCCGACCGGGACGGCGATCATGTCCCCGGCAAGACTCTCGCCGAAGCGCACGCCGGCATCGAAACCTTTGTCGATGATGTCGCTCAATCCATCGTCAGTCACCAGCTCCACGTTGATACGTGGGTAGGCAGCAATGAATGGCGCCAGCAGTGGTGCAATAACGAGGCGGGCTGCAGGTCGGGATACGTTCAGTCGCAGCGTACCGGTGGGAACTTCCTGTTTGAAGGTCAGTTCATGCAGACCTTTGGCGACCTCCGCCAACGCTGGAACCAGCGTGGCGAGCAGTTGATGGCCCGCTTCAGTGGGCGTCACGCTGCGAGTGGTACGGTTGAGCAGCCTGACCCCCAGCCTGCCCTCCAGGGCACGCATGGCGTGGCTCAGGGCCGATGCAGAGACGCCTCGCTCGTCGGCGGCTTTACGAAAGCTGTGATGGCGAGCCACGGCGGCGAAGGCGTCGAGTTCGGAAAGATCGCATGGGGTTTTCATGAATAGAATTCAGTAGTTCAAACACGATTGGCTATCTTATCGTCGGCAACCACCTGATGGACACTTTGCGCATCAATCGACGTGAGGTGTTTATGCAAAAAAATCGACTGGGTACGTCCGAGTTGTTGATTTCGCCCATTGGCATGGGCACCTGGGCCATTGCGGGGCAAGGGTGGGAGTTCAGCTGGGGGGCACAAGACGACCGCGATAGCCTGGCGGCGCTGGAGTACGCGGTAGAGCGCGGGGTCAACTGGATCGACACAGCGGCGGTCTATGGCCTCGGCCATGCCGAACGGTTGACGGGACAATTGCTGCGTCAGGTGCCGGCTTCGCGTCGTCCTTTGGTATTCACCAAAGGCAGCCTGGTGTGGGATCCCGAGACCCGTGAGATTTCTCATTCGCTCGCCCCCCTGTCACTGATGAAAGAGATCGAGGACAGCCTGCGTCGCTTGCAGGTCGATGTCATCGACCTCTATCAGATTCACTGGCCAGCGTTCCCGGCAGGTGGGGCCTGCGAAGGCATCGAGGAGGCTTTGGCGACTTTGGCCCAAGCCAAGGCGCAGGGCAAGATAAGGGCAATTGGCGTGTCAAACTTCGATGTTCCCCAACTTGAGCGAGCCCGCTCGGTCACCGATATCGCCTCCCTTCAACCGCCATATTCGGCTTTGATGCGTGATATCGAGGATCAGATCCTGCCTTATTGTGCGATGGCGCAGGTCGGCGTGATTGCCTACTCGACTTTACAATCAGGCCTACTGACGGGAAGCATGACCCGCGAGCGGATTGCACAGCTGCCCGACGACGACTGGCGAAAATCGCGCAGCGCCGACTTCCAGGAACCTCGCCTCAGCAAGAATCTCGCGTTGGTAGAAGTGATGGCAAACATTGGTGCCAGGCACGGGGTCACTGCGGCGGCCATCGCCATTGCTTGGGTGCTGCGTGATGCGGCTGTTTCCGGCGCGATAGTAGGCGCACGCCGGCCCGAACAGGTGAATGGATTGATCGATGCCATCAGCGTTCGTCTTGGTCAGGCTGAAATAGAAGAAATAAGCCACTACTTACCTGAAGGCATGGGTACGAACGTACCCGGCCGCGTGGCCTGAGCAAGCGGGTATCCACCACTCGAACTTGCCAGTCGGGAAGCATGGCCGAGCAACCGAGTTCCTTGATCGTCGGCGCCAGACGTTGCGCGCAACCTGTGACCAAGGCGCGCAACAGAGTGGGTTCAGTACGGCTGATCTTGTCGTAGCGGGCTGCCAGATGGCTTGCTCCAGTGTCAGTTTGGCCATCAGGCTGGCAGGTGCTTTTTTCTCGAATCGCGCTAGTGCATCGACCCACATCGTTCGGATCTTCCGGAATGAGTTTCAGCGGATTTTATTCAAGACCTTGAAAGGAATGGCCGTAAGGGCGAAAGCGCCAGCGGCCGTTACCGCAGCAACGGATATGTAGCCCAATCACCGAGAAAAACTGGCCGGCTCACAGGCCGCCAAGTTCCCCCGCAATCCTACAAAACTTGCAGACGCGTCTGACTTGTCCCCCCAAGACCCACCGTCCATAGTCCCCACTCGCCCCAATGGCGACCGGGTTTGGCGACCTGGCTACTCACCCACAGGCACTTCCGCTTGCAAGCTTTGCCGAGGACCCTTTATGTTCACGGCGATCTTTCATGGCGGCTGTACGCGGGAGATCCTCGGATCTGCCGATTATTGTGGGATGAGTCGGCTCGCCAACCCGCGTATAGCTGCCACCTATTCGACTGGCGACGACAGGACAGCTCCCTTACCCACAAGCGGAGGTTCCCATGACTCAGCAATACATCCCCATCACCGGCATCGACTGCCTTATTCCCTGTCTGTTTATAGACTAGACCGCCCCCTTGGACGTGCTGCATGCCAACGGCACCGCACGTTTACTGGCAGTGACTCAACTGCTGGAAAGCCTCTCCCGCGCAGAGTTCAAGAGTGCTGACGACACCGATCTGCAACATATCTCCAACGTAGCGGCCATTCTGCTGCGTGACAGTTGCGATCTGTTAGGAGTGATGGGCTGGCGCCTTCAAGCCTGACGCCTGGGCGCTCCGCGCTGCTTGGTGGCACGGAGCGTTTCAAATGGGGTCTTGGACTTTTTAGGGGGGAAAGTCTTTTAAAAATCGACCACCTTCTGCTTGCTTCTCATAGATTCAGGCGCAGATGGTGAACTACGAGGGCTAGTACAAAAGCCTCAGCGCTGCCGAGGCTTTCATCAGACCTACCGAACAGATGAGCAAGCTCACTCAGACCTCAAGCCGTTGTTTTGCCCCATCAAGTGTCGTTCTTGATCTTGCTCCAAGTGCGGGTACGTACACGCTCCAGCTTCAATGGCAGAGTTTCCAGGGGAAACAGGCTGTCCATGACTGACTGCGGTGGATACAACATTGGGTTGTTGCGCAGATGCTCATCAACCAGTGCAGTGGCAGCCTGATTTCCGTTGGGATAGCCGACGTAGTTGGAGTTCTTGGCGATGATCTCAGGGCGCAGCATGTAGTCGAGAAATTTGTAGGCAGGCTGCGGATTGGGGGCGCTCTTGAGGACCACCAGGGTGTTGATCCACAGGGGCGCGCCCTCGCGCGGGATGCTGTAGGCCAAGTTGACGCCGTTGTGGGCGTTCTCGGCGTTGAGCTTGGCGCTGTAGACCGATCCACCCCAGCCCACCACGACGCAGATATCGCCATTGGCGAGGTCGGTGCTGAACTTCGCAGAGTTGAAATAGCGAATGTAGGGACGGATCTCGTGCAACAGCGCCTCAGCCCGCTGGTAGTCGTCTGGGTTCTTGCTGTTGCTGGGTAGCCCCAGGTAATGCAGGGCGATGGGGATGATCTCGACCGGTGCATCGAGCATGGCAACGCCGCACTGGCTGAGCTTGGCGATGTTGTCCTTCTTGAAGATCAGATCCCAGGAGTCGACCGGCGCGTTGTTGCCGAGCAGTTCGCGCACCTTGTCGACGTTGTAGCCGATGCCTGTGGTGCCCCACATGTAGGGAATCGCGTAGCGGTTGCCGGGATCGTTGACCTCCAGTTTGCGCATCACGTTCGGGGCCAGGTGGGACCAGTTGGCGAGCTGCGAGCGATCCAGCTCCTGCAGCAGCCCGGCTTTAGCAAAGTTGGGCAGCAGATCGTCCGGCACCACCACCACGTCATAGCCGCTGCGCCCGGCCATCAGTTTGCTTTCCATCACTTCGGCGTCATCGAACACATCGAGGATGGGGGCGATGCCGGTTTCCTGCTTGAACTCTCTGGGCGTTTCCGGGGCAAGGAAGTCGGACCAGTTATACAGATGCACGCTGGGCGTATCTGCTTGCGCGTGACCCAGGCCGGAGAGCAGACCGACCAGGCTGAGGGTGAGGGTGAGGGTGAGGGTGAGCAAAGGCTTGCACTGCATGGTGATTCCTTCAGGTGTTGTTATTCGAGGACGGGAGGATCAGGCGCATGAGGGAATCAGCAGCTCGCGACGGCCGTCGGCATGGCGACAGCGTTCGCCGGGTAGGGCGAAGCGTCGGTCGGCCTGGTAGTCGTAAAGCTGGCGAGCGCTGGCGATGCGCGTCATGTCCAGACGCAGGCTATGCCGACACTCTTCCTGGCCCGCCTCGAACAGCAGGTGGCCAAAGGGATCTACCACGGTGCTACCGCCAGCAAAGGTCAGCTCGTCGATACCTGGGCCTACCCGGTTCACCATGGCAGCGAACACCTGGTTTTCCTGCGCCCGCGCGGCCACCGCAGTGCGGTGTACGAAGCCATAGGGCTGCATGTTGCCGTCCGTGATCAGAAGTAGCTCGGCGCCCAGTTCGGCCAGGGCGCGAGCGCTCTCTGGGAACTCGCAGTCGTAGCAAATCAGCAGGCCGATACGCACGCCGCGCCACTCCACCGTAGTGTAGCGATCGCCGGCCTCAACCAGTTCGCCTTCACCGACCCACAGGTGAGTCTTGCGGTAGCTCAGGGCGATGCCGTCCGGGGTGATCAGTACGCTGGTGTTGTAGTAGTGGCCTTGGTCGTTCTCGGTCAAGCCGACCACCACGGCGACATCGCGCTCGCGTACCACCTGCTGAAGCGCGCTCAGGCTCGGACCATTCAGTGGCTCGGCCAGGCTGGCGATGTTGTGCGGACTGGGGAAGCCGGTGATCAGCGACTCAGGAAAAATCAGAATGTCGGTGTCGTCCTGGCAGGCGGCAATGGCTTCCAGTGTGCGCTGCAGGTTGTAGGCAGTATCACCATCGCGGCCGGCCATTTGTACGAGCTCGAGTTTCATGAGCAAACCTTGTTGTTATGCGATTAGGCGTGGGCTCCGGAAACACTATGACTTTCCAGAGGGGAGGTGTAAGTATGTGTTTTCATTTTGAATTTCATATAACCCGGATTAGCTAACCCAGGGAGTAGTAGACATGGGGCTGACCCTGCAGGATCTGGCGTGGCACCGCGCTGTCGGTCAGTTGATCGAGCGCCTCGACCACCCTGGCTTCTGGCTGGCATTGAGTCGCCTGCTGCAGGACTACGTGCCGGCCGACAGCTGGGTCGTCCTGCTGTTCAGCCAGGGTCGCCCCCGGGTATTTGCCGAGAGCCCATATGAGGGTGAGAGCAGCGATCCGCTGTACTGCGACTACCTCAAGGGCCTGTATCTGCTCGACCCTTTCTACATCGCCTGTCGCGAGCACCCCGGCAGCGGCCTGGTGCGTCTGGCCGAAGTAGCTCCCGAGTGTTTCGAGCAAACCGACTACTACTGCGGATTTCGGTGAACGTGACCGAGCGTTTCGCTAATACGTGACCGGTGCTTCCACCCCGGTTGCGCGGGTTCTGGATTGTAATCGCATCGGTCACGATGCGGCTTGTTCCTCGGCTTTTTTTCGGCGCAGCGACTCGCCTTTCATCGTCAGTCGGTAGGCGTTGTGCACCAGGCGGTCGAGGATGGCATCGGCCAGGGTCGGGTCGTTGATCCAGCCGTGCCAGTGCTCGATGGGCAGTTGGCTCGTCAGGATGGTGGAGCGGCTGCCAGCGCGGTCGTCGATCACCTCCAGCAGGTCATGCCGGGCTCCTTCCTCCAGCGGGGCTAGCGCCCAGTCGTCCAGCACCAGGACGTCGACCTTTGCCAGCTGTTGCAGGGTACGGCCGAAGCTGCCGTCGCCATGAGCGATGCGCAGTTGTTCCAGCAGGCGCGGGGTGCGCAGGTACAGGGTGCTATAGCCCTGGCGGCAGGCCTGGTTGCCCAGGGCGCAGGCCAGCCAGGTTTTGCCGGCACCGGTCGGGCCGGTCAGCAGCAGGTTGTGCTGCTGGCGGATCCAGTCGCCACTGGCCAGGGTGGCGATCAGACGCTCGTCCAGGGCGCGTCCGGTGCGGCGGTCGAGATCTTCCAGGCAGGCGTTGGCGTACTTGAGCTTGGCCTTCTTGCGCAGCCGTACCAGGCGCTGGTTGTCACGCCAGGCCAGTTCGCGGTCGAGCAGTAGGCCGAGGCGTTCATCGAAGCTCAGGCTGTGGCTGGCCGGCAGCGTCCATTGCTCTTCCAGGGCGCGGGCCATGCCGTCCAGGCGTAGCTGGTGCAGTTGATTCAGGGTGTGTTGCGGCATCATCGAACAGCTCCTGTTGCGGGGGTTGGTAGTAGTCGGCGCCACGGACGTTCTCGTGGTCGCCGGGTAAGGTCGTTTCGGCGGCACGCTGGGGCAGCGGCTGTTGATCCAGGCCTTGCTGGAGCAGGTTGCGCACGCTGCGCCCGGTGAAGGCGCGCAGGTGTACGGCACGTTCGGCAGCGGCTTCCAGGCGTGCATTGCCATAGCGCCGGGCCAGCGAGAGCAGGCCGAGGCAGGCGCGGTAGCCCATCTCCGGGTGCGGCTTGTGGGTCAGTTGGTGATCGATCAGTTGGCGCGTGTAGGGGCCGATCCGCGCGCCCCAGTCGAGCAGGCGTTGTGGCGTCCATTCGCGATGCGCCTGGTGCGCCGCGGGCATGTGCTCGCGCTGGGTACTGTAAGCGCCGCGTCGCCCCAGCAGCAGGTGGCTGGCCACCCGCCGGTTGCCATGCAGCACTTCCAGGGTGTGTGCCGTCAGTCGCACGTCCACGTTCTGCCGGGCCAGGGCGGAGGGCACGCTGTAGAAGCTGCCATTGACCTCGATGTGGTAGTCGATGCTGACCTTGCAGCGCTTGAAGGTGGCGACCTCGTAGGGATGCACCGGCAGCGCTCGCAAGGCCGGGCGATCCAGGCGCTCGAACCAGTCGCGCCGGCAGCCATCGAGCCGCTTGAACGGGCGCCGATTCAGATCCTCCAGCAGCTCGGCGATGGCCTGGTTAAGCGCATGCAGGCTGAAGAACTGCCGATGGCGCAGCCGCGCCATGATCCAGCGCTCGACCACCTGCACCGCCACCTCGGCCTTGGCCTTGTCCTGAGGCTTGCGTGGCCGTGCCGGCAGGATCACCGTCTGGTAATGACGCGCGCACTCCAGCGTGGCCCGGTTCAGGCCCGGCTCGTAGCGATCCGGCTGGGCGACCAGGGCGCGCGGATTGTCCGGCACAACCATTTCCGGCACGCCGCCAAAGTAGGTCAGAGCCTGGCCCAGCGAGGTCAGCCAGTCCACCTGGGTTTCGCCTGGCGTCGCGCAGGCATAGGTGTAATTCGAGGCGCCCAGGGCGGCGACGAAGATGTGCGCCCGGCGCACTTCGCCGGTGGCCGGGTCGACCACCGGCAGCGTCGGCCCGGCATAGTCGATGAATAGCTTCTCGCCCGCACGGTGCAGCTGACGCATCGAACGTTTGAGCGTCTGGGCGTAGCGCCGGTAGTGCTCGACGAACTGGGTGTAGCGGTAGGTCGGCTGGCCCGCATGCGCGGCGAGATATTCCTCCCACAGCAGCTGCAAGGTCACGCCCTTGCGTCGCAACTCGCGGTGGATGCTCAGCACATCGGGCAGCACTCGCTCACCGCGCGGCTTGTTCGTCGACGTCGGTGCAAACAAGGCGGCCGCCAGCGCGGCCTCGTCCATGGCCACCAGCGCCGGCCAGTCCAGCCCGGCCACCCGCGCCGCCGCGATGTACTTGCTAACCACGCCCTTGGACAGCTGCAAGGCACGGGCAATCTTCTCGTGGGACAAGCCGGCCTCAAACTTGAGGCGCAGACATTCTTTGATGTTTCGCATGGCTACTCGCGGCGCCGCCATCTTCCTCTCCCGAAATCGGTCGAGGATGGCGGCGCATCAGGTCATGCGCAACGAAGGGGAAGGCTTTCGCTAAGTCGTGACCGGCGATTTCGGTAAGCCGTGACCACCTGTTTCGGAACAGGCGGAAAATCGGTCACGTTGCTACCGAAATGAGCGGTCACGCGTTAGCGAAATGACCGGTCACGATCAACCGAAACGGCCGGTCACGGTGCTCCGAAATCCGCATACTACCGCCTGTACTTCACCCACAACGTGGTCGCCGACGAGGTGCAGTTCAATGTTCAGCTGAGTGCAGACAGCACCCTGTGCCTGTCTCTGGGCAGCAAGCTCCGCTTCACCCCCGAGCAGATCGCCCTGTTGGAGTTGATCCGCCCTTGGCTAATCGCCTTGATGCGCCAGCGCATGGCCTTCGAACCAGAGCCTGCAGAGCCCGTGGCCGAGCAGTTGGCGCAGGAGGCTGGAATGGAGATGGTCATGCAGCGCCTAGGCGCAGCGCTGACGATGCGCGAAGTGGATGTGGTTCGCTTGATGCTGGCCGGCTGCTCGAACAAGGAAGTCGCGCGCAAGCTGGATATCTCTACCGAGACGGTGAAGGTTCACCGACGGCATCTCTACGCCAAACTCAACATCAAGTCGCAGCCTGAACTGTTCGCGCTGTTCATAAAGGCTCAGGGCTCGCTCAGCGCAACATCAACCTGAACCGTAGAGGACCGACCCGTTCTCAAACCGCCAAGCCCCATAATGCAATCCTACAAAACTTACAGACGCGTCTGACTTGTCCCCTCCGGGACCCAACACCCATAGTCTCTCTCGGTTCGCCAACCCGCGTTTCAAGCGCATCTCGCGCACCGAAAAAATGCTGGCGACACCAACCGGCAGCACATCACCAAGGTCGCTGAAATGACTCAGCGCGACGGTCGCAACTTGCTGGAGGAATAGCCCAAATGCCCCCCTTGCAAGGTGGGACCATTAAGTCTCAAGCTGTCGACAAACCGCAGTTGTTAAAAAACACAACCAGAGTAGCATTGGCTCGAAGACAGGGATGCCTATGGACATTCTCACGCCATCACGTTTTGCCGACGCTGCGATTTTGTATCCGAACGACAAGACCGGGCTTGATCGTTGCCTGCGGATTTTGAGGATGGCACGCCCGAAGGGCTTCGCAGACCTGCAAAAGCTTTTCGGTACGCAAGGGATCGACTTGTTCAAACCGAGAGCCGCAGCGAACTGGGTCGTGATCGACGTAGGCGGCAACAATCTCAGGGTGATCGGCGGCGTCAACTACACCCGACAGAAGTTTTACGTCAAACACATCTACACACATGCCGACTACGACCTTGCCAACGCCTGGTATGCAAGAAACCAAGGGGTAAAACGATGAGCGAAGCCCGAAACGAACTTCAAACCGTGATCGCAACGCTTGGCGAACTGCACGCGGTACTGGAGCGCCTGCGTGGTGAGTTTGTGCACGGCATCAAGACCCCCGCCGACTATGAACGTGCGACCGACCTGCTTGATGAACTCACAGACGGGCGCGAGCTGAGCAAGGTCGAAGAGAAAATTCTTATCGAACTCGAGGATGAAATCCTGGCCTACCAGCGCCACGCCGAGCAGTTTCGCGAATCGAACGCTGCTTTTGAGGCGACCTGCACCCCCGTGCAACTGATCAAGGATCTGATGGAAACGCTCGGGCTCACGGGCTCTGACCTCCCGGAAATTGGCGATAAAACAGCGGTGTCCAAGGTACTCAGTGGGGATCGCCCCATCAGTCACAAGATGGCATACGCGCTGGCAGAGCGATTTTCGATGGAGCCTAGGGCGTTCGTATCGGCAGCTTCGGGAAAGGCCGCACCACTCGAAACCGTTCGGACAAAGGCCAAGAAAACGCCAGCCCATCACCGCGTTCGCAACATCTCCAGGAACTTACGCCCAGAACAAAGTGCCGATACCGGCGAGTCCAAACGGGTAGCTTCCAAGAGCCGCATGCACTTGGGCAAAGCTCCGACCAAGTGATAGGGCGTTTCCATCCTGCCTTTATGAGCATCGGTTCAATAGCGCCCGATCGCCCTACCCCAACTGCAAAAAGAACCGGCCAATCCCCGCCCCTGTCCTCTCTGAAAAACTCTCATCCAGAAACAGATACCCCATGCCATCCGAAAGCACGCCTTTATGCTCAGTCAGCGCTCTATCCAGATCGCCCCCATAAATGGATACCCTTCTGCACCCTGCCCCCACTGAAACAGGCGACTGCAGCCAAGCGTCCACGCCATCCAACTTGGAAGCCAGGTTCTCATCATCATCGGCGTCGCAGTTCACCTCCAGCCGCACGGTACCGCGATCTGAAATCGGCTGAGCCGCCTCATCCCGCTCGGAACCGGCTCGCACATAGCCCATGACAACCGCCTGCGAACGACCGTCAATGGCACGCAGCTTTCGATAGTGAGCCACTTCTCCCGGCTGGTAGGGCACAAAAACCGAAACCCAATAATTCCTGTCGATCAAGGCTCCTGAAAACCAACGTCCAGGAAAGGCCATGAGGTGTGTGAGCGGCACGCCATCAGGCGAACAGGGCCAAGCCAAATCCGTGGGCAGGCAGGCCCCGCCACCGACATATGCATCATCTTTTGCAGGCGTTCCGCCGGTAAATATCAGCTCGTCAAACATCCGTTTCTTTCCACTCAGTCACAGGTTGCAGCATTCATTAACAGCCTCTGGCCAGTATTTGGGCCAAGACTTCACGCCCTACAACGCACGTCGACAATCCGCCATCAGTTCCTCCAGAAAGGCGCGCAACTGCGCCTCGCCCACCGCCAGCACCCGCTTGTACTCGTCCTGTCCGTACCATTCCCAGACAGTGGTGGAGAACCCCATGTTTTCAGCTCCGAAATTCGTCCGGGCGAATATACCGGCATCATGGTCCTTTCGCGCATCCGGCAGCCTCGCCGCTTGTGTCGTACCGCAAACTCTGGAATCGTCTGCCTCCTTGACCACGACGCCCATCCCCATGAACCCACGCCTCGCCCAGCTTATTGGTGACTACCAGGCCAGCGTCCGCTGCGCTGTCGAATTGATGCAGCAATCCGCCATCCCCCTCCCCGCCAGCAACAGCGACTGGGCGGGGCTCGATATTCCGCAGCAAGGGGAGCTGACTGGCGGCATTCGTTACTTCAAGCACGGCTATGGCTGCGCCGTTCACCTGCCAACGGCAACGGTGAGTTTTGACTTTGGCGAGCAGGGCGAGATCGGTGGCGTCACCCTGTCCAGGCTCGCCGGCTTTGCCGTGAACCGGCTCGCGCAATACGGTTTTACCGATGAGGATGAACTCAAGCACTGCTTCGAGCAGGAAGTGGCAGCCGGCTCGCTGGTGTATTCGGGCTACATCCTTTACTACGTCGCGGCGGCCGAGTCCCGGCCATGCAACCGGGTCGATGGCCACACACCTTCAGCCTGAAGCGCTCCACGCACTGTCGCTTCAGGCGTGGGACGCTGGCCGTCGAGCAATCACATCAAAGCGGTGCCAATGCTTGCTGCCGCGCAGGCTGGGACCATCGTATTCATGCGCCTCGAAGCTGATCAGATCTAGCCCCTGGAACAAACCACGGGCCTGCGCCTCGGAATGAAAGGTTCTTGACGGGTCGCCCGCCCAATCATCCCGGTTGCCGAACAGTTGCCCAACGAAGAGGCCTCCCGGCAGCAGAGCAGCCCTGACCTGGGCCCAGAATTTCTCGAAATGCCGCGGATGACAAAAAGGTATCGACATGCCCGCGTGAATCAACGAGGCAGCCGGCAATGTCGCGAGGCTTTCAAACTGTTGCGTGCGGGTTTCCAAGCAGACGCCCGGGAAGCCGGCGCGGATGGCGTTGACCCTTTCAATTGCCGCGCGCTCCTGGTCAATCGCTACGACATCCCAGCCAGCCTCCAGTAGGCCGCGGGTTTCATTGCCGCTGCCACAGCCCAGATCAATGGCCTGTCGCCGGCTCGCCTGAGGGCTCAGCCGCTTGAGCGCGGCACCTAGAAGCAATGATATCGGTCGCTCTGTGTGGTGCGCGTAGTAAGCTTCCCAACCTGACGGCCTGTCTGGATCTCGCCGTTGCATTCCTCGAACCTCCGTTGAAGACCATGGACTCATTGAGTGCCACGGATACTGACAGAGTTCTAATCAAGCTTCATGGATAAGAGCCCCTATTTCACCTACCTCGAATCCCGGAACAGCAGCATGAAATTCACCTCAGCCGGCCAACTCATCGACCCGCGAACCGTCGGCTATCGCAGCCTGGGCTTCGGCGAGGCGCTGTCGATCCCGGCATCGCCCTATGAACTGCGCATCAACCACAGCGATCTGCCGCCAAGCTTTCTGGACGTCGCCGACACCTTCAACGCCGAATGCAGGACCGACGATCTGGCCCAGGGCTCTGTCGACATTCCGGAACTGGCAGAGCTTGGCTACCCAAGCTTCAGGGCGCTGCTGCAAGAGCATCCCGACCTGGCGGCACGCTTGATCCAGGACTACCTGTATTTCGAGTTGTTTTTTTTCCTGTTGCCGAACTCCAGCGCGCTCAAGGTGGTGATCAACAGCATCACCAGCGTCCACTCGAGAGAGAACGTCATCATCCTGACCGGCGAAACCTTCGCCGCCAGAAGCGCCAGACAATGACCGGGCGCTAGCCACAGCACAGGCAACCGCTGATCAGTGGCTGATCGGGATCGCTTTCAACAAAGGTGACCCTGACTTCCACGCCCGCTTGCAGCGGTGTGGTTGCACAGCGCCAATTGGCGGCGCCTCCGAGCCAGCAGCTGCTTTTGTCATCGAAGCGACCTTCGCGGTCCCAGGGAAACTTGACCTTGAGCCTTCCCAGGTGCCGATCACCGCGCAGTGCCTCGTCGTCCACCGCGACGACCACCGCAGTCTGGCTGCTCACCAGGGGCTTTTCGTGCGCCGAAGGTGGACGGTAGGCCAGGTCCCACGGCACCAACGTGAAACGATTGCGATAACCCAACTGCTGGCCATCCCCGGCGCCCGGGTTGTCGGCGGCGTACTCGTCCGACAGCTGCGGTTGTCCGCCTGCGTGGATGACCCGAGTCAGTAGCCATGCCTCATTACGCTCTTGGCCTGGCGGGCCGGGGATGTCCAGAACATGGCCGCTGTGCAGCGCGGTGCGCGCCCCCTGCCCCTCCACCTGGCGATAAGCCGCGCGGCGGTATTCACCGGTCGGCAGGTTGATTGCTCCGGCGGGCTCGGGCGTGACAACCATAGTTGGCTCGATCCGCGGGAACACCGCCTGATGATCGCCAAACACCAGCACGTGGCCTTGAGCGCTGTGCTGGAAGTGAAAGTGAATCCCCTCCTCCTCGCACAGGCGCTGAATAAAGTGCAGATCCGTTTCACCGAACTGGGTGCAGCAGTCACGCTTGGGGTAGGTGGAGTCCAGTTGGAAGCGGTAGGCATCACCGAGGATCCCGTGTTCTTCGAGAATCAAGGCAACGATGGCCGGCACCGAAAACTGTTGATAGATGCGCTGGTTGGTGCGATGGCGCAAGTAGGACAAATGCGGGACCAGGGCCAGGTGGTAGCGCTGCGGATGCGCATGCTCAGTGTCTTTGCCGATGTGATAGATGCGTCCATGAACGCCGTTGCCCTGGGTGTCGAAGGCCAGAAAGGCCTCACTGTCGACCAGGCTTTGCAACTCCGGCTCTGGCCGCTCGCAGACAAACTCCACCTTGAAGAAGTACGGCTTGCCGATCGCCTCCTCGCCAGTGAAGGCCAGCACTTGAACATCCTGATCAAGTGCGTCGAGTGTCAAGCTGAAGTGCGTTTGATGGGCTGGGCTGAACATCCACTGTTCTCCTGATGCTTGAGGTGTTGAATGGACGCAGGCACATACCGCCATGCGCAAGAGTTGCTCTGCGCATGGCCAGTACATTTCACCGAATGTTTTAAATAATGAGCCCGCACTGGCTAGGGAAGTTGCACAGGGCAGAAGATGAAGAGTCGAACGAAATCAGATATTGCTCTTCACCTTGGTCCAGACTCGTGTGCGGATCCGCTCCAGTTTCAATGGCAGCGGCTCAAGTGGAACCAGTGTGGCAACTGTTTGCTTGTCTGGATAAATCCACGGATTGTCGCGCAACTTCTGCTGGACAAACTCCGTGGCGTCCTTGTTGGCATTGGGGTACAGCGTGTGATTTGAAGTCTTGGCAATCACTTCCGGCTGCAACATGTAGTTGATAAACGCCAGGCCTGCCTTGGGATGCGGAGCATCTTTCAACAGCACCAGATTCTCCGACCAGACCAATGCGCCTTCACGCGGAAGGCTGTAAGTAATCCGCCGTCCAGTGTTGGACTTTTCATTGATGGCCTGCGCGGCAAGCGCACCATTGGCCCAGCCCACCACCGCACAGATGTTGCCGTCCGCCAAGTCGGCGTCGATGCGCGACGAATCGAAATAACGGATGTAGGGACGAATCTTCAACAGCAGGGCTTGGGCTTTCTGGTAGTCATCCGGGTTCTTGCTGTTGCTCGGCAGTCCAAGGTAATTCAGGGCGATGGAAATGATCTCGCTGGGAGAGTCGAGCATGGCCACGCCACAGGACTGCAGCTTGCTGATGTTCTCTTCCTTGAAGATCAGGTCCCAGCTATTGACCGGCGCATTGTCGCCCAAGGCCGTCTTGACCTTGTCCACGTCATAGCCGATGCCGGTGGTGCCCCACAGGTAAGGCACCGCGTAACGATTGCCCGGATCATTGACCGCGAGCTGGGCCAGGATGTCCGGGTCGACATGGGACAGATTGCTCAGTTGCGCCGGGTCCAGCGGCTGCAGCACTCCGGCCTGGATCAGGCCGGGCAGCACATCGGAGGTCGCCACGACCACGTCATAGCCCGTGCGCCCGGCCATGACCTTGCTCTGCATGACCTCGGCACTGTCGAAGGCATCCATGTGAATGCGGGTGCCGGTGGCCTGCTCGAACTCTTTCGGGGTTTCCGGCGCGAGCAGCCCGAACCAGTTGTACAAGTACATCCCGGGCTCTGCCGCCCCTGCCGATGTGCTGATCCCGGCCCAGAGAAGCGCGGCTGAAAAAACGGTTCGCAAAGGTGATTTTCTCATGCAACATCCTTGTCCAGACGACGTGCCCTCATGGCTGTCGTAAATCCTGCAAGCGAATATACCGAGCCCAAGCCAATAGTAAATACCTCCAATTACTTACCCTTGACCCACGATTCCCTAACCCTAAAGGGGTAGAAAATGCCACTCGACCTTCATAGCCTGGCCTGGCATCGATCGATTGGAAAACTGATCATGCAGTTGAACCGCCCAGACTTCTGGAGTTCGCTGATTCGCACGCTAAATGAATATGTGCAGATCGATAACTGGGTTGTACTGATCTTCAGCAATCAGCAGGTGCAAGTGATCAGTCTTCCCGAGATCGCCGATGTGGAAGAGGTGGACGCCTTCACTCATCTGTATGTAAAGGGACTTTACTTGCTGGACCCCTTTTACATCGCCAACCGGGAAAACCCGCAGAGCGGCTTCTTTCACTTATTGGATATAGCCCCGGAGTACTTCGTTGAAACCGAGTACTACCACCAGTATTTCGCCCAGTACATTTCCATGGATGAAGTGCAATACAACGTGCAACTCGATGCCGATAGAACCCTGTGCATTTCCATTGGCAGCCGGGCTCGTTTCAATCAGGAACAAATCACCATGCTCGACCTGATCAAGCCCTGGGTGATTGCACTGATGCATCAACGCATGTGCTTTGAGAGTGATCTGGAGAAGAGCCTTGCCGCCCCAGCGCAATGGCCAGAAACCATCGGCCAAGTGGGCACGCAGATCACCACACGGGAAAGCGATGTACTCCGGCTGTTGCTCAGCGGCTTCTCCAACAAGGAGATCGCCGGCAAACTCGCCCTCTCGGCAGAAACCGTCAAAGTTCATCGCCGCAACATTTACGCCAAGTTGAACATCAAGTCACAGTCCGAACTCTTCGCTCGATTTTTCATGCCCAAGCAGGAGGTTCTCTCTTGACGCTACCGACCTCGATGACGATCCTTCCCGGCAAGCCGTAGCCCAACCGCTGCTTCGCCTGGATACCTCACGAACCCCGAACTCAGCAACACCCTCCAAGCCCCTCTCAACACGGATGTGGAACACCCCATGTTTAAAGCCATTCTCTTCGGCCTGCTGTCCTGCGCCCTGGTGCTGCCTGTTTTCGGGCTGGTCATTTCACAGTTTCTCCCTCCTGTGTTCGTGGCCCCTGGCGAACCGGGCTGGAGACAACAGCACAATCAACTGGTCAGCATCGACACCGTCCAATGGCTGACGGTGCTTGGCTGGGCCATCGCGGCAGGCGTCGGAGGATTTGTCGGCACCCGAATCCAGGCGACCCGCACCTTGCGTCCCGCCATCTGGGTCGGGGTCATCATCCTGCTGGTCTGGGGCGTTCCGGTGGGAATCTTCTTGGGGAACCAAATGGGCTGGGTGCATTTCACCTGCTGCCTGATCATCCTCCCGGCGGTGTGGGTGGGAGGAACACTGGCGCGGATAACGGGTGCGCGTCGCCAGCGGTTTTCCTGACAGCCGCCTACGCTTGCCAGCCATTTACACAAACGATTGTTGGGTAATTTCACCCCCGTTTCAGGCGACTGCACCTATCTGAGGCTTCGTCCTGCGACCTTTCAACAGAGCCAATCCTTCATGCTCATACAGCTTCTGACCAGCCTCCTGCCGTCACTCAACACACAGAACACCAAGGTTCATCTCGCCCAACACAACGGGATTGACCACCCGATGGACGTTTACCTGGCCGGCGAATTCGACGACTGGCAGTCGCGGCAGTCGCGAAGGAATTTCGAATGCGAGTATGTGATCGGCCTGGTCGAACTGCCCGGCACCAAGAAATGGCTGCTGGCCGGGGTCTACGACTCACTCAAGCTCAACGAGGCGAAGAGCGATAACGACCAGCATGACTTGGTGTACGACTACCGCCGCGTGCCTGAATTCGCCGAGCTGGAAGGTCGCTTAATACTCGACTACAGCAAGCCGCGGGGAAACTATCTCTGGCTGGAAACCTGCCTGAAAAGCATGGTGGTGTCCTCGCTCCTGGAAAGGCCCATGACGGTCGGCAAGTTTCCCGGGTTCAAGGAAGTCGATATCTCTCATCGGGAACTGAACATCATCGTCAAACAAGGCCTGGAGTCATGGCAGACCGCACTTTCCAGCGTGGCGGGCGTGTACCTCATCTCCGACCGGACTGAAGGCGAGCATCAGCTGTATGTGGGCTCCGCGACCGGCACTGGCGGTGTGTGGGACCGTTGGGTCACCTACGCCCATAACGGGCACGGAGGAAACATCCGCCTACGTGACCTGCACGCCCGGCGTGGCGAGACTTTCGCGGAAAACTTCAGGTTCAGCATCCTTGAAATTGCCGACAAGCACACAGGCAAGGAAGAAATGATGCAAAAGGAAATTCACTGGAAGCGCCGCCTTCTGACCCGCGACAGCGGGCTGAACGGCAACTGAAGGGTCTTGGCAAGCCAAATGGGCCGGGGGCATTTCACCTGCTGCCTGATCATCCTCGCGGCGGTGCTAGCCGGGTGTGCGCTGGCACGGAGCAAGGCTGAATCATTCGTTTGAACATCAACAGTGAACAGGTAGCCCTTCGATGGATATCCAATTTTGCGGTAATGCAATGCCTGGCAACCCCGCTGCCGGCACCTGCGATGAGTACAGCCTGAGCGCCATTTCCAGCCTGGACGAGTTGATCGACGTCTATCGCAAGATTGCTAGCAACCACCCGGGCTTCAGGCCCCTCCTCTCCCTGGATGATCTGCCCCAGGCCCGCTATACCTCCAGACATGCGCGCGACAACCTGGGGCTGGACGATGCTTCGGAACAGGACATCGCCCAGTTACCTGCAGAGTGCTTCGAACAGGGCGAATATCTGGGCTACCCCACCACCAAAGCCGAGTTCGCGATCATCTGGCGCAACTTCAGCGCCCTGGTGGCAGGTAGCTCGTTCGAAGACGCGTGCGCCCACGGCCTGACCCTTGACCAGCCCGCTCTGCAGGAATGGATGGACTATCAGGACAACCCTGTTTCACTGCTCGACCAGCCTCTCTCTGCACTCCTGGTTCCCGTCGAGCATGCCTGCCAGGCACTGGCTGCGTTTCCCAACGGCTATTTCAGTTGCGACCTGGGGCCCGCGCAAAACTATGCGGTAGCCCGCCATTTCGCCCAGGCCCACGGCTATGAATTGATGGGGGTTGGCGCGTCTTACCTCGGTTTCCTGCGTGCAGCGCCTGCCGACCTGTGCGTCGCCAACGCGGTGGCGAAAGATTTTTGTGCGCTCTACAACACCCCTGAGGAGAACCGGCAAGCGCTGATTTCAGCGGTCGTCCAAGCGATCCGCGACCGGGCACACCTGTGGCTGCGCTACGTGGAGTGACGCGCTGAGAAAAAACGATTGATGGTGGCTGGGGTGGATCTTGAATCGAATAGAAAAACGATCGGTTAAATCTGCTTCAACTTTTCGGCAAACAGAGCGACTTGGGTCGGGGTGAGTAACAACGACCCATTGATCTGCCAATCACAGTCGTCATCTGAGGTTGAGCCTAGGTAGATGCGTAAAAAAACCAACCCTGGAAACATTGGATCTCTGCTGGCAGAGAAGGCCAAGTCCTGACTTTCAGAAAGCCAATCTTGAGTAATGCCTTCTTCAAGTTGCGCTACCAGCAGGAAGAATTCATCCAGCGGTTGCTGTACATCCCCGGCTGAGTATTTTTCCGAGAGTATTTCTGCCTGCAACGCAGTGCCGGTGAGCCGAATCAGGACACAACCCGGTCGGCCGCTTGGACACGGCAGGATGGTCAACTTCAGTCCATCCTTTTGACTTATTTCTGCTGGCATTGATGCTCCGTTGTCGCCTTTATGACTCTCCCAGGATGCGAGAGTCTTTGTCTCGTAGTTGGTTAACGGGTTTGCCAGAGGATAAGGTCGATCTTCTTCAGCTGAGTGAAATGTGCATGATCTGCAACCAGGCTATCGAACTGTTGAATCCAGTTTCGAGCTTCGCTTGTGCCGAGGAAATCTTGGTACCAGCCCTCGATAGCGAGATAACATTTTTTCAAATCGTCGAGCTTCGTTTTGCTGTTGCCGGTAGGTGCCTTCAAACCGAGATTTTGCAACACATACATGTCCCAAACAGGTTTGTGAGGATCAAGGGTCGCAACCATCTTGCTGGAGAATGATGGTTCAAAACGGCCGGTCGCGGCGTAAAGCGCATCAATCACCGTATCGAAGCCCGGCTTGGTACCCCGCAACTGCTCCATAAGCTGATAGTAGGCCTGGTAGTAGACCGGCGTCCGCTGACGCATTCTGTAAAAGCCGTTATACGCACGTTGGAAGTCTGTATCTGAGGTTACGTTCACCTGCCCGTACCGGTTCATCAACGCTAGGTACTTTGCAATCCCTGGCTTCGCCTTTTGAATGGCATCCGTCACATCCTTGCTCATTTATACGACACCCTCACGATATGAAGGGCATATTGTAGCGTCTGAATCGCCCCGGTTTTGCTAAAGATATTGAGACCTCCAAAGGAGGCGAGCCAAATAGGCTTTCATCAAGCCCCCCCTAACCGAAAGCAGGCACCTCGCAAGCGCAGTGCCCTGGCATGGGGCCCCTCTACGCCGACTCGCCTTTATCAACCGCCAACGACGCCAGCATCTCAGCACGGCACACCTGAAGAATCTCATCCGCCAGCGCTGAATCATCCGGACAGGCGCGCGACAACAGGATCGCACCGACCGCACGCGACAGCAGGTCGATCATTTTCCTTCTGCCCTCGCCCGCTGGCGCATCCGGCCCGGTCGGGTATTTGTCACCCAGGGTTTGCAGGGTGTGCTCGATCCCTTCGGCAAAGGTCGCTTTCAGATCGTCCGGCTGGCGCGCCGCATCGCCGCCCAACGCAACCATGGTGCAGCCGTTGCCCCGCCGGTCCCGGTGCTCCCGCGACACATAGACGTCAATGAACCCCGGCACATCAAGCGCCTGCGCCGCTGCCAGGGATTTGGCCAGGCTGCAGGCCGAGGCTTCGGCCATGAGGTCGGCCTTGGAGCCGAAATGCTTGTAGAAGCCGCCGTGGGTGAACCCGGCCGCCGCCATCAGATCCGACACACCCACACCGTCGAAACCGCGCTCACGGAACAGCTCAGAGGCCGTTTCAACGATGTGCTCTCGATTGGCCTGCGCCTGGGCCTTGCTCACTCTCACGTGCAGTACCTCATGTTCATTGGGAAATCAGGGGCTCAATCATACATAGATGTCGAGCATAATCAAAACCGTTGACAGTTTAGATTTCGATCATCATCCTAATTGCACGCACCACCGACCTCCACTCACGGGCACGGAAGAGACACCAGATGACCGATCAGAATCTGTTCACCCCTTACACCCTTGGCGCCCTCACGCTGGCGAACCGCATCGTCCTCGCGCCGCTGACCCGCAACCGCGCGGGCGCAGGCTTTGTTCCCAGCGAATTCGCCGCCACCTATTACAGCCAACGCGCTGGCGCAGGCTTGCTGATCAGCGAAGCCACGCAGATTTCCCAGCAAGGCCAGGGCTATCAGGACACCCCCGGGGTCTACACCCAGGCGCAGATTGATGGCTGGCGCAAGGTGACCGACGCGGTCCACGCCCAGGGCGCAAAGATCTTTGTGCAGCTGTGGCATGTCGGCCGCGTATCCCATGTTGATCTGCAAGAGAACGGCGCCGCTCCCGTGGCCCCTTCGGCGCTGCGCGCGGCCACCCAGGTGTTCGTCAACAACCGTTTTGAAGAGGCCAGCCAACCGCGAGCCCTGGATATCAACGAACTGCCGGGGATCGTCGCCGATTTCCGCCAGGCCGCGGCGAACGCAATCGCCGCCGGGTTCGATGGCGTGGAAATTCACGGCGCGAACGGCTATCTGCTGGATCAGTTCCTCAAGGACAGCGCCAACGTGCGCACCGATGCCTACGGCGGTTCGATTGAAAATCGTGCCCGTCTGCTGCTTGAGGTGACGGCGGCCGTCATCGACGAAATCGGCGCGGAACGCACCGGAGTACGCCTGTCACCGGTGTCGCCGGCCAACGGTGTCTCCAGCAGCGATCCGCAGGCGCAATTCGATTACCTCGTCGAGCAACTCGACGCCCTCGGCGTGGTTTATCTGCATATGGTCGAAGGTGCGACCGGCGGTCCACGTGACGTGGCGCCATTCGATTTTGCCGCCCTGCGCCAGCGCTTCAAAAACACCTACATCGCCAACAACGGCTATGACCTGGACCTGGCGACCTCACGGCTCGCCGAAGACCAGGCCGACCTGATCGCCTTCGGGCGTCCGTTCATTGGCAACCCGGATCTGGTGGAGCGCCTCAAGACCGGCGCCACCTTGTCCGCATTCAATCCCGCCACCCTCTACGGCGGCGGCGCGGCGGGCTACATCGACTACCCGACGCTGGTTGAATCGAACGCCAGCGCAGGCTGAGCAAGCAGAAACCGAGCTGTCTGTTTTCACCCATTACGAAAGAGAGATACCCCCATGAGCCCACGCCCTACCGTTCTGATCACCGGCGCCTCCACTGGCATCGGCGCCACCTACGCCGAGCGCTTCGCGCAACGCGGCCACGATCTGCTCCTGGTCGCCCGCGACCAGGCCCGCCTGGATGCACTTGCAGGCCGATTGCGCAGCGAACACGGGGTCGCCGTCGAGGTGATGAAAGCGGATTTGACCCAACTCAGCGATCTGACCAGCGTTGAAGCCCGCCTGCGCGACGACGCGCGCATCGGCATCCTGGTCAACAACGCCGGCGCCGCCCTGTCCGGCAGCTTCATCGAGCAGAGCACCGACAGCGTTGCCCAACTGATCGCCCTTAACACCACGGCGCTGGTGCGCCTGGCCAGTGCCATCGCCCCGCGCCTGGCCAAGGCCGGCGAAGGCGCGATCATCAACATCGGTTCGGTGGTGGGCCTGGCGCCGGAGTTCGGTATGACGGTGTATGGCGCGACCAAGGCTTTCGTGCTGTTCCTGTCCCAAGGCCTGAGCCTGGAACTGTCACCCCGGGGCGTGTACGTGCAGGCCGTGCTGCCGGCCGCCACCCGCACGGAAATCTGGGACCGCTCCGGCGTCGACATCAACACCCTGGACGAAATCATGGAAGTGGGCGATCTGGTAGACGCCGCGCTGGTCGGCTTCGATCGGCGCGAACCGGTAACGATCCCGCCGCTGCAACAGGCCGAACGCTGGGATGACCTGCAGAGCGCGCGTCAGGGCCTGCTGGGGCAGATCCGGCAATCCGCGGTGGCCCAGCGTTACCAGGCCCAACGGTGATCTTCAGGTAGCGAGCATTCGCGGCGGATTCACGGCAGGTACTGCGACGAATCCGATCCGCTGTTCGGAGTAGCAATGAATCCAACACAGACAACTCTCGCCCCGGCGGTACAGACCTCGTTCATCAACGCGGCGAACCAATCGATCACGGTCAGGGGCATTCCCTTCGCCTACCGCGATACCGGCCCCACCGGCGGCGTGCCGCTGGTGCTGTTCAACCATTGGGGCGCGGTGCTGGACAACTTCGACCCGGCGATCATCGATGGGCTGGCACAGACCCGGCGGGTCATCACCACCGACTATCGCGGCATCGGCGGCTCGGGTGGAACCGCGCCATTGACGGTCGGCGAAATGGCGCAAGACGCCATCGAGCTGATACAGGCCCTGGGGTTCAAGCGCGTCGATGTACTGGGCTTTTCACTTGGCGGCTTCGTCGCTCAGGACATTGCCCTCAAGGCCCCCCAGTTGGTGCGCCGCTTGATTCTCACCGGCACCGGGCCGGCCGGCGGCAGCGGTATCGACAGGGTCGGTTCGGTGACCTGGCCCTTGATGCTCAAAGGCTTGCTGACCTTGCGCGATCCCAAGGTCTACCTATTCTTCACCTCGACTGCCAATGGTCGTCGAGCCGCCTCGGAGTATCTGCAGCGCCTGAAAGCACGCAGAAAAAATCGCGACAAGCGCCCGACGCCAGCGGCTTTCCTGCGGCAGTTGCAGGCCATCACGGCCTGGGGAAAACAGACGCCAGACGATCTCGAACACCTGCAGACGCCGACGCTGGTGGTCAACGGCGACAACGATGTCATGGTGCCCAGCGGCAACTCGCGGGCCCTGGGCGAACGCATCCCCAACGCGCAGCTTGTGCTGTATGAGGACGCTGGCCACGGCAGCATTTTCCAGTACCACGCCGACTTCGTGGCCCGGGCATTGACCTTCCTTGATGACTGACGGCAGCTGGCCACAACCGCAGCAGCCCCCCCTACTGACACCAACCCAACAGAGCCGCACATCCATGAAGGCATTTTCGATTGATCGCTATGGCAAGAACAGCGGACGCCTGAGCGAAGTCCCCACGCCCAAGGTGGGGCCCCACGATGTGCTGATCGAGGTCCACGCCAGCAGCGTCAACCTGCTGGATTCAAAAATCCGCCAGGGCGAATTCAAGCTGATCCTGCCTTATAAATTGCCGCTGACATTGGGCAATGACCTGGCGGGGGTCGTGATCGAGGTCGGTCCGCAAGTGCGGCGCTTCAAGCCCGGCGATGCAGTCTATGCCCGCCCGCCGCAAGCGCGGATCGGCACCTTTGCCCAGTGGATCGCCGTGCATCAGGACGCTGTGGCCTTCAAGCCGGTCAATCTCGACATGGCGCAAGCCGCGTCCATCCCCCTGGTGGCCCTGACTGCCTGGCAGGTGCTGGTGGAAGCCGCGCAACTGAAAAAAGGCCAGAAAGTGCTGATCCATGCCGGTTCAGGCGGCGTCGGCACCCTTGCCATCCAGCTGGCCAAACACCTTGGCGCCTTTGTCGCGACCACCACCAGCACGGCGAATGTCCAATGGGTCAAAGCGTTGGGCGCCGATCAGGTGATCGACTACACGCAGCAGCACTTCGAAGACGTCCTGCACGACTACGACGTGGTGCTCAACAGCCTTGGCGGCGACGTGCTGAAGAAATCACTCCAGGTGCTCAAGCCCGGTGGCCGGCTGATTTCCATTTCCGGCCCGCCGACGCTGCAGTTCGCCCGGGAACAAGGGCTGGCCTGGCCGTTACAGCAGGTCATGCGCCTGCTGAGCTACGGCATTCGGCGCAAGGCGCGCCAACGCGACGTCAGCTACAGCTTCGTGTTCATGCGGGCCGATGGCGCCCAGCTGCAACAGATCACCGCGCTGATCGAGGCCGGCATCATCCAGCCGGTGCTTGACCGCAGCTTCAGCCTTGAATCGACGGCAGAGGCCCTGCAGTACGTCGAGCAGGGACGAGCCAAGGGCAAGGTGGTGATCAGGATCAAATGACTACAGCGCCTACCGATGACCCGACTGAATCGACGACAGCCCCTGAGCCCGACGAGGCAACGCCAGCGCAGGCGCCGGACAAGCCAGCATCGCCAGCGCAGGCGGAAGCTGTCGTGCCGCCGCAGATCCTCTGGCGCGGCTTGATGCTGGAGCCATAAGGCGAAGCACGCCGATGTGGCTGAACAAGGCGCTCATCAACGCATCACCTTGATAAAAGGCACCACGCCACCCCGTTGAAGAGACGACTCGCAGCCACCACTCGGCGCCCGTGCCCGCGCGTCGGCCCAAAAACCGCCCCACGGCGGCGCAAAATCCCGGATAATGCCCGCCATTTTTTGCTTCGCGATGCCGGTGCCCCCATGGAAATCAAGGTCAATTTTCTCGACAACCTTCGACTTGAAGCCAAGTTCGACGACTTCACGGTGGTGGCCGACCAACCGATCCGCTACAAGGGCGACGGCTCGGCGCCCGGTCCGTTCGACTATTTCCTGGCGTCCTCGGCGCTGTGCGCGGCGTACTTCGTCAAGCTGTACTGCCAGACCCGCAACATCCCCACCGATAACATCCGCCTGTCGCAGAACAACATTGTCGATCCGGAAAACCGCTACAACCAGATCTTCAAGATCCAGGTCGAACTGCCGGCGGACATCTCCGACAAGGACCGCCAGGGCATCCTGCGCTCCATCGACCGTTGCACCGTGAAGAAGGTGGTGCAGACCGGCCCCGAATTCATCATCGAGGAAGTGGACAACCTCGACGCCGACGCCCAGGCGCTGCTGATGCCGCCATCGAGCGCGGCCCAGAGCACCTACATCGCCGGCAAGGACCTGCCGCTGGAGCAGACCATCGCCAACATGTCCGGCATTCTCGCGGGCCTGGGGATGAAGATCGAAATCGCCTCGTGGCGCAACATCGTGCCCAACGTCTGGTCGCTGCATATCCGCGATGCGCAGTCGCCGATGTGCTTCACCAACGGCAAGGGCGCGACCAAGGAAAGCGCCCTGGCCTCGGCCCTGGGCGAGTTCATCGAGCGCCTGAACTGCAACTTCTTCTACAACGATCAGTTCTGGGGCGAGGAAATCGCCAACGCCGAGTTCGTGCATTACCCGGACGAGCGCTGGTTCCAGCCGGGGCGCAAGGACGAGCTGCCCAAGGAGATCCTCGACGAGCACTGCCTGGCCATCTACAACCCCGATGGCGAACTGCGCGGCTCCCACCTGTACGACACCAACTCAGGCAATATCGAGCGCGGCATCTGCTGCCTGCCCTACGTGCGCCAGTCCGACGGCGAGGTGGTGTACTTCCCCTCCAACCTGATCGAGAACCTGTTCCTCAGCAACGGCATGAGCGCCGGCAACACCCTGGCCGAAGCCCAGGTGCAGTGCCTGTCGGAAATCTTCGAGCGGGCGGTCAAGCGCCAGATCCTCGAAGGCGAGCTGGCCCTGCCGGACGTACCCCAGGAAGTGCTGGCCAAGTACCCCGGCATTCTGGCCGGCATCCAGGGCCTGGAAGAACAGGGCTTCCCGGTGCTGGTCAAGGATGCCTCCCTGGGCGGTGAATTCCCGGTGATGTGCGTGACCCTGATGAACCCGCGCACCGGCGGCGTGTTTGCGTCCTTCGGCGCGCACCCGAGCTTCGAAGTGGCGCTGGAGCGCAGCCTCACCGAACTGCTCCAGGGCCGCAGCTTCGAAGGCTTGAACGACCTGCCGCAGCCGACCTTTGAAAGCCAGGCGCTGATGGAGCCGAACAACTTCGTCGAGCACTTCATCGACTCCAGCGGCGTGGTGTCGTGGCGCTTCTTCAGCGCCAAGGCGGACTTTGAGTTCGTCGAGTGGGACTTCACCAGCCAGAGCGGCTTCAGCGAAAGGGAACAAGCCAGCGCCGAAGAAGCCGCGACCCTGTTCGGCATCCTCGAAGGCCTGGGCAAGGAAGTCTACATGGCGGTGTACCAGCACCTGGGGGCCACCGCCTGCCGCATCCTGGTGCCGGACTACTCGGAAATCTACCCGGTGGACGACCTGATCTGGGACAACACCAACAAGGCGCTGTTCTTCCGCGAGGACATCCTCAACCTGCACAGCCTGGACGAAGACGGCCTGCGCTCACTGCTGGAGCGCCTGGAAGAAAGCGAGCTGGACGACTACACCGACATCACCACCCTGATCGGCATCGAGTTCGACGACAACACCGCCTGGGGCCAGTTGACCATCCTCGAACTCAAGCTGCTGCTGCACGTGGCCCTGGGGCAATTCGACCCGGCCAAGGAGCTGGTGGAGATGTTCCTGCAATACAACGACAACACCGTCGAGCGCGGGCTGTTCTACCAGGCCCTGAACGCAGTGCTGGAAGTGCAACTGGACGACGAACTGGAGCTGGGCGACTACGAAGCCAACCTGCGGCGCATGTTCGGCAACGAACGGATGGACGCGGTGATCGGCTCGGTGGAAGGCAGCGTACGCTTTTACGGCCTGACCCCGACCAACCTGCAGCTCGAAGGCCTGGACCGTCACCTGCGCCTGATCGACAGCTACAAGAAGCTGCACGCGGCCCGGGCCCAGTGGACTGCAGCCCAGCGCTGACACTCCCCCTGCCCCTGCCCGCACTCGTAGGAGCGAGCTTGCTCGCGAAGCCCCCAAGAACGCCGCGTTCCCAGTGAACGCGGCGTTTTCGTTGGCGACCATCGCGAGCAAGCTCGCTCCTACAGTGACTCGTCAGGCCTTGCGCACCCCGGGTGGCCAGGGCTTGCGGTCCTCTCTTTCCGGCGGGCCATACAGCTCCTGCTCCCACTCCTCGAACGCCGGCACTGCGCTGTAATGCGGATCGCAATACTGGCGGATGTACTGCGCCGCGCGGTACTCGGCGTACTTGGCATTCACCGGTACCCCCTCCTCGTCCAGCTCCAGCACATTGGCAAAGATCGCGTAGGCCATCTCCAGCATGCTCGGCTCCTCGCCGAGGTCACTCCGGTAGTCGATACCTTCCAGCAGCGGGTAACCGAGGGTGCCGTTGGCGACCCAGTAACTAAAGGTTCTCAGTGCTCCGGAAAACTCCGGGCTGAGCTTTTTCGGGTAAGACATGCTGATCACTTTCCTCGGATAGCGGGCCGGGGCGGATTCTCGGGCAGCGCTATCGACAAGGCAAGGCATCAAGCAACGCGCATCCGTCGGTTTTCAAGGGCACGGCAAAACCGTCACAATGCGCGCCCCTGTTTTTCTACCCGTGCGCCCTGCACCGCATGCAGCGCACGGCCCCCGCAAGGATCGCTCGATGAACTTCCTGGAAAAGCTACTCAACGCCTTTAAAAAGCCGACGCCACAAAAGGCCGAGCCCGGCCTGGCCAGCAGTGAGCCTGGAGCTGCAGAGCAGCCCTGCAGCCAATACCAGCCAACCGAAGCGCAGCTGGCCAGCATTGCCCTGATGGAGGCCGGAGCCGCTTGCCTCGACCGCCACTGGCAAGCGGTCGGCAGCTGCGAAGCCGACGTCCTGGGCTTTGCCATCAGCCCCAGCTTCACGGGCGGCCCGCACTGGCCTTCCACCCGCCAGGCCTACCGTATCGTGCGCCGCAACGAACGCATCATCCTCGCCACCGAGGGTCTGTCCGATCCGTTCGATGGTGTGCAAGGCGACGACCTGGGCAACGGTTTCGAGATGGAGCTGTTCATCGAAACCCCGGACATCCCAACCCACGCCCAGGGCGCGGTTGGCGACGTTTCACCCTTTGCCGACAGCTGGACCTTTGAACTGCTGCGCTGCGTGGCCGGCACCGTGGCCGATGCCGGCGGCTACCGCTCGCGCCTGGAGCGCTACGGAGTGCTGTCCCTGGAACTGCCCGGGGTCAGCCAGTCGCGGGCCATGAGCGAGCAGTTGCCGGCGCACTTTGTCAGCGCCGACGACTGCGCCGGAGTGCTGATCGGCGGCCCGGCCGCGGACTTCCCGACCCGCCTGGACGACATGCCGCTGTCGCCGGTGACCCTGGTGCCGGTGGTGCTGATCACCGCCTCGGAGCTGGACTACGTGCGCAACGGCGGCGCCCAGGCCCGGGAAGACCTGGCCGCGCGGCTGAACGCCGCCGGCCTGGGCCATGTCAGCCACCTGCAGCGCGCCAGCGTGATCTGAGCCCGGGAGCCTTTGCACCGATGCACACCGCCGATGACTACTTTGCCTTTCATCTGTTCGCCGCACGCTTCCCGAATCAGGCCGAAGCTGAGCTGTTCACCTTCGAACAGTGGGAACCGGAACCTGCGGCGGATGCCAGCGCCGCCGAATTCAGCGCCTGGGAAGCACGCAACCCCAGCTGGCGCCTCAAGCAGGAACTGGGCTACTACATGGACAGCGACTTCGTCGAGCTGATCGAGCGTGAAGACGGCCCGCAATACCTGGAATCACTGATCCGCAGCGACGCCGAAAAACAGCAACTGCGCATGTGTATCGACCCCGACTACAGCCACTACATCCTTATCGGCAGTGACTCGATCCATGGCGACCGGCAATCGGATGCCCCCGGCCCCAACCAGCGCAAGCCCGAAAACACCGCAACGCTTGTTTACCTCGGCGAGTTCAACGATTCCTCTGCCCCGCGCTAAATGCTAAAAAGGCCCCCTGCTTTCCATGCCACCCCTTGTCGTGCCAAGCCGTACCACGAGAATCACCATGCACAGCCATTACCCGAACACCCGCGCGCCATTGCGCTTACTGCACCTCATCACCCACCAGCCAACGGCGGTAGCAGCATGATCGAAGTCACCGAAGTGTCCATTGCCGACCTGCGCGCCGCCCTGGAATCAGGCCGGACCACCGCCGTGGAACTGGTCCAGGCCTATCTGGCGCGGATCGACGCCTATGACGGCCCCAACACCGCCACCGCCCTCAACGCCGTGGTGGTGCGCAACCCCGAGGCACTGAAGGAGGCCGCCGCGTCCGATGAGCGTCGCGCCAAGGGCCAGACCCTGGGCCCGCTGGACGGCATTCCCTACACCGCCAAGGACAGCTACCTGGTCAAGGGCCTGACTGCCGCCTCGGGTAGCCCGGCCTTTGCCGAGCTGGTGGCCTACCGGGATGCCTTCACCATCGAGCGCCTGCGGGCTGCCGGGGCCATCTGCCTGGGCAAGACCAACATGCCGCCCATGGCCAACGGCGGCATGCAGCGCGGCGTGTATGGCCGCGCGGAAAGCCCCTATAACGCCGCTTACCTGACCGCGCCCTTTGCCTCGGGCTCCTCCAATGGCGCCGGCACCGCCACCGCCGCCAGCTTCGCCGCCTTCGGCCTGGCCGAGGAAACCTGGTCCAGCGGTCGTGGCCCGGCCTCCAACAACGGCCTGTGCGCCTACACGCCCTCGCGCGGGGTGATCTCGGTACGCGGCAACTGGCCGCTGACCCCGACCATGGACGTGGTGGTGCCCTTCGCCCGAACCATGGCCGACCTGCTGCAAGTGCTGGACGTGGTGGTGGCCGAAGACCCGGACACCCGCGGCGACCTGTGGCGTTTGCAACCCTGGGTGCCGATCCCCAGCGTGACCTCGGTGCGCCCGGCGTCCTACCCGCAACTGGCGGCCGACGCCACGGCGCTCAAGGGCAAGCGTTTTGGCGTGCCGCGCATGTACATCAACGCCGACCCCGAAGCCGGCACCAGCGACAAGCCCGGTATCGGCGGCCCTACCGGCCAGCGCATCCATACCCGGCCGTCGGTGATCAGCCTCTGGGAGCAGGCGCGCCAAGCCCTGGAAGCCGCGGGCGCCGAGGTACTGGAAGTGGACTTCCCCCTGGTGTCCAACTGCGAGGGCGACCGCCCCGGCGCGCCGACTGTGTACAACCGCGGCCTGGTGAGCAAGGAATTCCTCCATGACGAGTTGTGGGAACTCTCGGGCTGGGCCTTCGACGACTTCCTGCGGGCCAACGACGATCCCAAGCTCAACCGCCTGGCGGATGTCGACGGGCCGCAAATATTCCCCCATGACCCGGGCACCCTGCCCAACCGCGAAGACGACCTGGCCGCCGGCATGGACCAGTACGTGACCATGGCCAAGCGCGGGCTCAAGAGCTGGGACCAGATCGCCTCCCTGGCCGACGGCCTGCGCGGCCTGGAACAGACCCGGCGCATCGACCTGGAAGAATGGATGGATCGCCTGGGGCTGGACGCGGTGCTGTTCCCCACCGTGGCCGACGTTGGCCCGGCGGACGCCGACATCAATCCCGAATCGGCGGACATTGCCTGGAGCAACGGCGTGTGGGTAGCCAACGGCAACCTGGCGATCCGTCACCTGGGCGTGCCCACGGTGACCGTGCCCATGGGGGTGATGGCGGATATCGGCATGCCGGTGGGGCTGACCTTCGCCGGCCGAGCCTATGACGATTCAAGCTTGCTGCGCCTGGCGTCGGCCTTTGAGTCCACCGGCAGCAAACGGCTGATTCCGCCACGTACACCAGCCTTGTCACCCGCTCGCTAAGCGCAAAGGCCCGGGGCACCCATGAGGCGCCCCGGATCTTTACCAGCCTGACGCAGCGCAGGCTATTTCAGCTGATTGGCGAAACGCCCCACGGCCCCCACAACCTGGCGCGCACCCTCCTGGATTTCGAGAATCACCGAGCCGGCCTCGTTGGCAAGTGCCAGGCCTTCTTCGGCCTGCCCGCGACTGTTGGCCATGCCGCTTACGGCTGCATCCGCCAGACTCTGGTTCTGCTGTACAACGCTGACGATTTCTTCGGTAGCGGCGCTGGTGCGCCCGGCCAACTGCCTCACTTCATCGGCGACCACGGCAAACCCTCGACCCTGCTCACCGGCCCGCGCCGCCTCGATTGCTGCGTTGAGCGCGAGCAAGTTGGTCTGTTGGGCGATGCCGCCAATGGTCTGGACAATCGAGCTGATCAACAGCGATTGCTTGCCCAACGCTTCAATCCCGGCGGATGCCGCCTGCATTTCATCCGAGATCATGCGCATCGTTTGCACGGTGTTCTGCACCACGTCGGCGCCTCGACGGGCGCTGATGTCGGTTTGTTGAGAGATCTCGAACGCGATGGTCGCCGCCTCGTTCACCTGCTGTTCGCGAGCCACTTGATCGGTAATGACCGTGGCGAACTTGACCACCTTGTAAAGAACGCCCTGTGCGTTGTGCACCGGGTTGTAGGTCGCTTCCAGCCAAACGACTCGACCATGGGCATCGACTCGCTTGAAACGGTCAGCCACGAATTCACCGCGATTGAGGGTCGCCCAGAACTCCTTGTAATGACTGGACGCAGCATCGGCGGGGTCGCAGAACATGCTGTGGTGCTTGCCTTTGATTTGCGAGAGTTGATAGCCCATTGAGCGCAGAAACTGCTCGTTTGCTTGCAGGACATGGCCTTGAAGATCGAACTCGATCACCGCCGTGGAGCGCAGCAGCGCTTGAATAAACGCCGAATTCTCCGCCGAAGTGTCAACGGTCTCGGTGATGTTCGAACCAAAGGCATGGATACTTTCCAATTGCCCCTGTTGATTGACAATCGGCTGCCAGAGGCCACGGAACCACGACAGTCCACCATCGGGACGCTGAAAACGGTAAGTGTCGATAACCGCGTCATGGTTGTTCACGCTGTCGAGCAAACGACGATAACAATCCATCTGTCGCACATACGTCGGAATGAAATTGTCGAGCGGTTTGTTCAGCACTTGGTTGGCGTCACACCCCAACATGTTCAGAAAGCCTTCATTGGCATCTATAACGTTGTAGTTGGCGTCAAGGACCGCGCGCACAAGGCAAGTCTCAATTCCGTTGAGCAACTGTCGAGCCACTGAAAGCTCCGACTGAAGAGACTGCAACTGCATTTTCAACCGAGTATTGAACATGGGCGCATCCTGCTAAAGGAGAGACTCTTTGCTATCGGCAACCGTTGGGGGTTTGTTTTCAGCTTTTTTATGCTGCAAAAACACTATAGAAGCATTGTTTGCAGCGCTCCATTTTCTCCCCTGATATAAAGTCATGCACCCAGCCTGGTGGTTACCATCCATGCGCCACGCCACTAGCGCCCTTCCCCCACGCACCGCCCGAGCCGGACCACTCACCATGACCACACACCGCATTACCCTCGCCAACGGCTGGATTGCCGAATTTGCCGAACAAGGTGAATTTCGCATGGGCGCCATCAGTTGGAACCTGCACCTGCGCGGCCCCGAGCAACAGGCCATCCGCTATTTCGAAACCCAGATCGTGCTGGTCAACGATGAGGATGGCGAGCAGGCGCAAAACGCCATCAGCCTCTCCGAGGACGGGGTCTACGGGTACCTGGGCAACGGCATGAGTCACGGCTGGGTGATCGACTTTTCCCGCGGCATGATCGCGCCCCACCGGGTCACGATCAGCCATTACCACCACGCCTATGACGAGTACATTTCGCTACTGGAGCAACCGGCGTACAAGCGCATGCGGGAGTACATCAGTGTCATCGGTCGCACCGTCTACCTGACCTTTCCCTTCACCCGGGACGAAGACTTCCCCAAGGTCTGGAACGAGTACCTGGTGATCCGCCGACGGCAGCTGGACGAGTTGTATTTCCGCAATTGAGCCCGGGCCCGCAGCGATCGTGCGGACTGACGATCCAGCGCTTCAGCGCAAGCTCCAGGACACCCCCAGGTACACCCCCAACCCTTCCCCTGGCGTCGAGCGCGCCGCGTCCAGCCCCTTGTCGTCGTAGCCCGGGGTGACCGTGGCGGCGTAGCGCTTGTCGGTGAGGTTGCGCAGATCGACCCAGGTCTGCCAGTCGTTCTTCGGCGCGTTGTAGCCCAGGGTGGCGCCGAACAGTGCGTAAGGATCGGCGTAGTAGCTGTTGGCGTAGTCCACCGCCACCTTCGACACCAGTTGGGTATTGACCGCGGCGAAGAAGCCCAGGGGCCAGTCGTAGCGCAGCTCGCCCTGGTAGTAGTGCATGGGCAGGCCCGGCAGGCGGTTGTCGCCAAAGCGCGCGTCGTCGCGGTAGTGGAAATCGCTGAAGCTGTAGGCCTGGCGCAGGCTCAAGCGGCCCACGCCCGGGCGCGACCACAGCTCGCTGTGCAGACTGGCTTCCACGCCCTGGTGCACCGTGGGGCTGGCGTTGAGTTCATAGGGCGTGGTGGCGCTGGGATCGGGCAGTACCGAGAGCAGCTCGTGGCGCACCTGGGCGTAGTACCAGGCCAGGCTCCATTGCCCCAGGCCACTGTCGCCACGGCCGCCCAGTTCCAGGGTGGTGGCGGTCTGGTTGCGCAGTTTGATCGGATCGCGCTGGGCGCCGCTGGCCGCTCCGCTGCCGGCCGGGAAACGCAGGTTCGAGCTGTAGATCAGCGACCAGGGGTGCGGCGCTTCCACCGAACGGCTGAGGTTGCCGAACAGTTGCACATCCGGCGTCAACTGGTAGCGCAGGCCCAGGCGCGGCGCGTAGTCCCAGTCGCCAAGGCTGGTCTTGCCGCCGCCCTCGGGGTAGGTCACCGCGCTTTCGCGACGGGTGTAGATGGCCGCAAGCCCCGTGGTCAGCCACAGGTCGTCGGCGATCTCCAGGTCATTGCCCACATGCAGCACGGTGTCCGAGCCCTGGTAGGTGAAATTGCGCATCCGCGTGCCCGGCGCATAGGTCTTGGTGTTGCCCGTGGGAATTCGCACAAACTCGCTGGCGCCGTCATTGGGCAGGTGCTTGGTCACCCGCAGGCCCAGAGTGCTGCGGCTTTCCATGCCCCAGAGGCTGTCGCGGCGCTTGTAGTCCAGGGTGCCGCTGACGTCGCTGTAGGCCACCTTCAGGCGGTTGGGGCCTTCGCGCAGGTCCATGGGGTAGTCGTGGTAGACCAGGCCGGTCTGGATGCTTGAATCATCGTCGATGTAGTAGGTGGTCTTGTTGCCGACAAAGGTGCTGCCGGGCTGCTTGCGCCGGTCGTCGCGACTGACATAGGCCGGGTTGGCCGCCCGCGGGTCGTGTTCGATGGAGCGCTTGGTCACGCGCCCGGCCAGGTCGTTGTCGGTTTCGCGGTAGCGCAGGTAGAAGCGGGTTTCCAGGTTCGGGTTGAAGCGGTAGCCGAAGTTGCCGATCACCCCGCGGCTCTCGCTGCGGGTGTGGTCTTGGTAACCGTCGGCGTTGGCGTCGGTCAGCGAGAGGTAGTAGTCGAAATCTCCCAGCACCTGCCCGGAGCTGACCTGACGCTGCTGATAACCGTGGCTGCCGGTGGCGTAGCGCACCTGCAACCGCGGCGCGTCGTAGCCGGTGTGGCTGATGTAGTCGATGGCCCCGCCCAGGGCCAGGGCCCCACGGTCGAAACCATTGGCGCCGCGCAGCACCTCTACGTGGTCGACCCACAGGGGTTCCAGCAATTCATAGGGCGTACCGCCGGGGCCGGTCAGCGGCAGACCGTCGAGCATCGTGTACAGCCCCGAGGCATGGGCGCCCGGCGCGCGGTTGATGCCCGAACCGCGGATCGAGATCTTCACCCCCTCGTTGCCCGCCGACTGGGCGTAAACCCCGGGCTGATAAGCCAGCACGTCCTGGTTGCTGGCCACCCGGCCCTGCAGCGGCTGGCGCATATCCACCAGGTTGCTCCCGCCCGGCACCTGGGCCAGCCGTGCCTGGGCCTCTTCCACCCCCTGCCCCTCGCCTGTCGGCTCCTGCCCCAGCACCTGCGCCGGCGCCAGCTCCACGGCGCGGGTTTCGGCAAGCGCCGGGCAGGCAAGGGCCAGGCCCAGCAGGACCGTGGGCAAGGATTTTGGGGAAGACATCAAGAAAACTCCAACCGGCAGAAAGGGGCAATGCAAGTTGCGACGCAGGAAAGAACCAGGAGAACACAGGGAAACCGGGCTTTTTTTCGCCAGGAAGCGAGATGTCGGCAAGCACGCTTTCACTGGCAGAAGAACTGGGTGCAGCAGGCAGCCCTAACGGTACCTGGCCACGTCGCAAAGCGCACCACCAAGGCAGGGCTGGGCTGAGTACGTTTCAATGAACGCAAAGAACGTCGCCGGTCCTTTGGCCCGACGGTCTTAGCTCACCGCCTCTTCACTCACGCCTCACCCTGGGCCTTTTTGCTGCCCTTGATGTTCTCGATCAGGTCGACCACGTAGTTCTGGTTGAAGCCCGCGACAAAGGACCAGAACAGCAACTTGCCGTAGGCGGCATAGCCGTCGGCGTGCTGGCAGAAAATCACATAGAAGCTGTTGTCCGGATACCTGCAGCTCTTGTCACTGACGATCTGCGGAAACAGTTCGCCTTGCACCACGCCGGAGATAAACAGGATGTACAGCAAGCCCGCGAGGATGCCGCCGATGAACGACGGCAGCAGCACGTTGAACCAGGAGCGGCACAGGCTGACGACCTCCTCCTCGCTGAGGTGCGACAGTTGCCGGTGAAAGCCTACGTAGCCGCCGATATTGCCAACGATGAACACCACCGAGGGAATGGTGTAGCCGTCGGCCATGGCGACCGCCACCAGGGACGCCGCCAACAGCAGCACAAAGATGATGAACAGTCGCTTCCAGAGGATGTTCAGCGCGTCCTGGCGGTTCATGTTCGGCTCACCGGTTCAGGTTGTCGTAGGGTTCCGTCCACCTGGATGACGATAGTTGAGCCGTGCCGTGCGGGAGTGTTTTTTCGACCGGGAACCCTTGCCCCTGCTGGCCGGCGCCCGCCGTGCCCTCAGGCCGGGTAGCCGGTGATCTGACGAATGCTCTGGTACAGCGGCTTGAGCTGGCGATACATGCGCAGGTAGACCTCGCGGTATAGCCGCTGGTACATCTGCTGCGCCTGCGGTTGCGGCTCGAACACCGCGCCGACCCGGGTCATGGCGCTGATCGCCGTGGGGAAGTCCGGGTACAGCCCCAGGCCCACCGCACAGGCAATCACCGCCCCCAGGCCCGAGGCTTCATAGACATGGGGGCGCTCCACCGGCAGGCCGAAGATGTCCGCGGTCAGTTGCATGGCCGCGTCGCTCTGCGAGCCGCCGCCGGCCACCCGCAGGCGGGTGATCTTCAGCTTGGAGCGTTGCTCCATGCGCTCCATGCCCTGGCGCAAGGCATAGGCAAGGCCTTCGAGGATCGCCCGGTAGATATGCGCCCGGGTGTGCACGTCGCCAAAGCCGATCATCGCGCCCTTGGCCTCCATGCCCGGCTCGCGGATGCCCGGCGACCAGTAGGGCTGCAGGGTCAGGCCCATGGACCCGGGCGGCACCGCCTGCACCAGGGCGTCGAACAGCTGTTCCGGCTCCAGCCCCTGCTCCGCCGCCTGCTGCACTTCCCGCAGGCCGAACTGCTGCTTGAACCAGCTGACCATCCAGTAGCCGCGAAAGATCATCACCTCGCAGTTGTAGTGATCCGGCACCGCCGCCGGGTACGGCGGAATCAGCGGCACCACTTCCAGGTAGCGCGAACGGGTGGTGGTGATGGTGGCCGTGGTGCCATAGGACAGGCAGGCGGTGGTCGAGTCCTGGACGCCCGAGCCGAGCACCTCACAGGCCTTGTCGGCACCGGCGGCGATCAGCGCCAGCCCCTCCGGTATGCCGGTGTGGCGGCTGGCCTCGGCGCTGATCCGGCCCAGGGTTTCACCGGGCTTGAGCAGGGTTGGCAGTTGCTCCTGGCGCACCGCCAGGGCCTGCCATTTCCAGTCGCTGGGGGCGGCCCAGCGCAGGCGCTTGTAGTCAAAGGGCAAGTAGCCCACGCAGCAGCCCACCGAGTCGACGAAGTTGCCGGTCAGGCGATGGGTGAGAAAGCCCGAGAGCAGCAGGAACTTGTCGGTAGCGGCCCAGATTTCGGGCTGCTGCTGGGCCACCCAGTTGGCTTCGGCCTGGGCCCGGAAATAGTCCACCGTGGCCTCGGCGCCGATCAATTTGAACAACCAGCCCCAGGGCCCCTTGATGCGGCCCTCGACGTCGGCCTGGCGCTGGTCGAGCCAGAGAATCGCCGGACGCAGGGCTCGGCCCTGGGCATCGACATTGATCAGGGTGCCGCGCTGGGTGGTCAGGGACACACCACGGATCCGCGAACGGTCGATGCCGGTCTGCTGCCAGAGCAGTTGGCAGGCTTGGCCAAGCTTGGCCCAGTAATAGTCCGGGTCCTGTTCGGCCCAGCCGGGCTGCTTCGAGTAATAGGCCTCAAGCTCGATCTTGCCCTTGCCCACCAGGTTTCCCTCAAGGTCGAACAGCAGTGCGCGCACGCTCTGGGTGCCGTTGTCGATGGCCAGCAGGTAGTCCTGTTTCTTGTTGTTGTGGTTGTCCATGGGGCTCTCTGAGTCGGGGCGTCAATCGGTGGTGGGCGGCAGGCTGTGCTGGCGCTGCCAGAGCAGCCGGTAGCGCTGTTCTTCGGCCTGCCAACGGGCGTCGTCCCAGCCCAGTCGAGGCTGGCACAGGCGGCGGATGGCCGGCAGGTACTGGGCCGCGCCCTCGGCCAGCAGCAGGCCGATACGGGTCCGACGCAGCAGCAGGTCGTCCAGGTGCAGGACCAACTCCGTCTCGGCGGCCAGCGCCAGCTCGGCCCACAGGGTGTCGCTGGCACCGATGCAGTCGCCGCCCAGGTTCGCCACCTGTTGCGCCAGGCGCGGCAGGTCGCGGCCGTAGCGGCCGGCCAGGCGTCGTGTCTGGGCACGACTCAGGCCGGGGATGTCCAGCGCGGCCACGGGCGCCAACACCGGGGCGCCGTCATCCAGCACTTCACGCCCGAGCATCGCCCCGCAGGCTTGCAGCACTTCGATGGCCTGGGGGCGGAAGGTGGTGAGCTTGCCGCCCGCCAGGGTCACGCAGCCGGGCTCCTGCCACAGCACGTGTTCACGGGTGGCATTGGACGGCTTGCCCTGCTGCCCTTCGCTACCCGCCACCACCGGGCGCACCCCGGCCCAGGTCGACAGCACGTCCCCGGGACCGATCTGAGCCTGGGGAAACTGCTGGGCGCAGGCGGCCAGCAGATAGCGCAGCTCTTCCTGGCTGATGCTGGCGCTCTGGTCCAGGTCGTCGCGGTGATCGAGGTCGGTGGTGCCCACCACGGTGGCGCCTTCCCAGGGGAAGACGAACACCGGCCGCCGATCCTCGCCATGCATGAAGCTCAACGCCTGGGCCACCGGCAGGCGCCAGCCCGGCAGCAGCAGGTGACTGCCGCGCAACGGCCGCAACTGCCGACGGCTGCTGGCCGGGCGCAGGCGCTCGGCCCAGGCCCCGGTGGCCACCGCCAGGACCGTGCAGTCCAGGGTGAGCACGGCGCCTGTTTCACTGTCTTCGATCGCCACCCCGCACACTCGCCCGTTCTCCCGCAGCAGGCGGGTCACCCGCAGGCCATTGAGGGCCACGGCGCCGTCGGCCCGGGCCTCGGCCAGCACCCGCATCACCAATCGCGCATCGTCGGTCAGGGCATCGAGAAAGCTGGTGCCACCGAGCAACCCCGGTTCCTTGACCCCGGGGGCCAGGTACTGCAGTTGCCGGGCGTCGTGAAAGCGATGATTGCGCCGCCCGGCAATGGCGTCATACAGGCTCAGCAAGCCGCCAAACAGCTTGGGCCCGGGAAACTGGCCGTGGTAATGGGGCATCAGGAAACTCATCGGCTCCACCAGCCCCGGGGCCTCCTGCAACAGCCGCTGGCGCTCGCGCACCGAATCCCGAGTCAGGCGCCACTGGCCCTTGGCGATATAGCGCAAACCGCCATGGACCATCTTCGAAGAACGGCTGGAAGTGCCCCAGGCAAAGTCCCGCTGCTCCAGCAACAGGCAGCGCCAGCCGCGCCGCGCCGCCTCACGCAGAATCCCGGCGCCGCTGATGCCGCCGCCGATCACGATCAGGTCCCAGGGTTGGGTCGCCAACCCGGGCAGCGCCTGCTGGCGCCACTGGGCATTCCAGTCCTGGTTCATGGCTCACTGCTCCAGCAAGGTGCCGGGATTGAGGCGCCCGGCCGGGTCGAAGTGGCGACTCAGGGCCTGCAGCGCATCAATGGCCAGCGGGCCCTTTTCCCGCAGCAGGTAAGGCGCGTGGTCCTTGCCCACACCGTGCTGGTGGCTGATGGTGCCGTGGTGATTGACGATGGTCTGGCTGGCAGCGTGCTTGAGCGCCTGCCAGCGGGCCAGGGTCGCCGGGTACTGGGCGTCCGGGCGGAACACGTAGGTGGTGTAGATGCTCGACCCTTCGCCATAGACATGGGACAGGTGGGTGAACACATGCACCTGCTCGCCCTCGGCGGCCAGGCCATCGCGCAGGCTGCCCTCGATGCGCTGCAACAGGTGGTCGACATGGCTCCAGTCGGTGGCGGTTTCCAGGGTGTCCACCAGGTAGCCGGCGTTCCACAGGCTTTCCCGCAGGTAGGGAAAGCGAAAGCGGTTCTGCGCCCATTTCTTGCCCAGCAAGGTGCCGGTGAACACCCCGCCGAAGGCCTTGAGATGCTGGCGCGCATGGCGCAGGGACAGGGCATTCTGCTGGCGCTTGCCGGTCACGCCGAAGGTCAGCAGGCACTTGCCCACCCCGGCGCCGCGCAGGGCCAGGTATTTTTCCAGCCAGGCGATTTGCCTCGGGTGGCCGGCCAGGGCCAGTTGGGTTTCGGTTTCCAGGGCATTGGACAGGCGCAGCATCGACAACGGCACCCGGGCCTGGGCCAGGGCCCGCACCGCCTGCAGAGCCTGGGACCAGTCGGGCAGGAACACCCCATAGAAGCGCTCGTCGTCCGGCAGGCGGCTGACCCGCACCTTGACCTCGGAAATGATCCCGAAGCGCCCTTCACTGCCCAGCACCACCTCGCGCATATCCGGCCCGGCGGCGGACGCCGGAAAGCTGGCGATGGGCATCGGCCCGGCAAAGGTTTCCAGGGTGCCACCGGCGAACAACTGCTCGATGCGCCCGTAGCGCAGCGACTGCTGGCCACTGGAACGACTGGCGACCCAGCCACCCAGGGTCGACAGTTCCCAGGACTGAGGGAAATGCCCCAGGGTGTAGCCCCGGGCGCGCAGCTGGCTTTCCACCTGCGGGCCGCTGGCACCGGGGCCGAAGGTCGCCAGCAGGCTGTCTTCGTCCAGCTCCAGCAGGCGGCTCATGCGCGCCAGGGATACGGTCAGCACCGGCCGCTCGGACCAGGGCGGATTGATATGCCCGGCCACCGAAGTGCCGCCGCCATAGGGAATCAGGCACAGGTCGCGATCCTCGGCCAGGGCCAGCAACTGACGGATCTGCTCGGCGGTTTCCGGGAAGGCCACGGCATCGGGGTAGACCCCCAGCTCGCCTTCGCGCAGCGCCAGCCAGTCCGGCAGGCTCTGACCGCGGGCATGCAGCAGGCGTTCCTGGGGATCAATGCAGTACAGCGGGTGGGCAGCCAGGCGAGAGAGCGGCACCTTGGCCAGCGCCTGCTCCAGGGTCGCCTCCGGCAAGCGACGCCCCGGCCCCAGGCGCTCGGCGAGAAACCCCGCGCCCTGGGCCGGTAATTCAACCACCGTGGATGCATCCCCCCAGCCGTTCCAGCGTCGCATACGTGTGTCCTTGTGCTGTTCTTATTGGTCTTACGTCAGGCTCCCTATACTAGTGCGCGGCTGGCAGCTGTCACGGGCGCATCGCGCCAGGGGAAGTAGCCGATTGAGTCATGCCTGGCCACAGGCGTCTGTGTCGTGGTGCTACGCCACCAATACCACGTGACATTTCTCGCCCCACCGCGAAAAATCCGCGCTGTCGATCCACAGAGCCCAGCCATGCCAGCGCCCATGAGAACCCTTGCCCCCCTGTTCTGGTCCCCGGACCTGGGTATCGACTATGCAGCCCCGAGCCTGAGCCTTGATCAGTTGCTGCCCAAAGTGGGGCAAACAGCCTCGGCCTACTTCGAACGCCTGGACCACATCCTGCCCGGCGAAACCCTGCAACTGATCTGGTGCCCGCCGGTTTCCGACCTCAATGGCTGGAGCGAACAGCCATCGGAAATCGCTCAAAGCCACCTATTGCGGGTCAGGATCGACGGGCCGGCGCCCATGCCCCCTGCCCCCTTGCTGGATATCCACCAGGGGCAGCAGCGCTACCGCTTCCAGGTGCTGTCCTGCACGCCGTTGCTGGCATTCCTGCAGACACAGCCGCTCGACCCGGCGGCCTGGCAGCTGGCCAGGATCGGCGACGAACACGGCAATACCAACCTGAACTGGGACGCGCCGCGCTGGTGCGCTCGCGCCCAGGTCCAGGGGCTGACCTACCTGGTGGCTGGCGACGGTCACGAAGGCCATATGCAAATGCTGCTTGAAGTGGGTGAGCAGCAGTGGGTGGGACTGCTCTCGGTGTACCTGAGCCCGGGCGGCAACGACTATGACTTGGGCCGGCGCGTGCTCGAGGGCGCCGAGCTGCGGAGCATTCGCCAGGCGCTGGCCAAGGCCCGGCCACTGAGTGATTCACAGGATGCCTATCTGGAGCGTTGAAGCCTGGCGGGAAAAAATCGGGAAAAACACTAAGCAACTGTTTTTCAAACTGATTTTTTTGCACTGGGGGCTTCCCAGGGCGCGTATTAGTTGGTAAATTTGCGCCCATTCTTGCAGCGGCCCTCCCCGGACCGGCAGTCAAAGCAAGTAACGTCGCAGTACTACAGGGGCGTCGCCAAGCGGTAAGGCAGCAGGTTTTGATCCTGCCATGCGTTGGTTCGAATCCAGCCGCCCCTGCCATTTTCTTTCTGTCTATCCCATCAAGTGTTCTGCCAACAGCTCCAGCAAGGCGCTGACCTTGGGCAATGCCTGACGATTCTTCAGCCATAACAGATGGATGGCGTGCCCCTGGGTTGCACACTGCGGCAGTACCTGCACCAGGCTGCCCTCATCCAACTGGCGCTTGACCAGCCACGACGGCAACTGGGCGATCCCGTAACCCGCCATCACCGCCATCAACAGCCCCTGGCCATCCCCCACCACGCAAGCGGCCGGCACCACCCGACGCTCGATCTCCCTGGCCGGCTGCCGGGAAAAGTCCAGGGGTTGACCCGTCCATCCACCCAGCCGTAGGCAATGCAGCGGTGCCGCAGCAGATCGGCATCGGTCAAGGGCGTGCCCTGATGCTGCAGGTACGCCGGGGAGGCACAGAACAGATGCCGCTCGTGGCCCAGTTGACGATGCCCCAGGGCGACGGGCCACTGCTCGGGCCCGCCGAGCCGCACGGCAATATCGACACCGGCCTCAAGGGGATCGACAAAGGCATCGGCAAAGGTCACGTGGGGTTGCAGCAAGGGGTGTTCCCGGGCAAAGCGCAAGATCAGCTCCAGCACTTGAGTGCGGCCAAAGGCCCCCGGCAGATCGACCCGCACCTTGCCCCGCAGCTCGGTGTTTTCCGCCTGCAACGCCCACTCGGCCTCTTGCAGGTCGGCCAGTACCCCGGTGCAGGTGCGATAGAAGGCCTGCCCCGCATCGGTCAGCGCCAGGCTGCGGGTGGTGCGTTGCAACAGCCGGGCCTGCAGGCGGCTTTCCAGCCGGGCAATGGCCTTGCTGACGGCGGACGGCGTCAGGTTCAGACGCTCGGCAGCAGCCTTGAAGCTGCCGGAGTCGGCCACACAGACAAAAACATCGATGCCCTTCAGGCGTTCGGAAGCAAACATGCAACGTCCTTATTCATGAATCAGTTTCCATTCACTCAAGAAAAATCATCATAAAACAGAAGCCAATTCCTCAGTAAGCTCAAGCCCCGACTCAACCTGCACCCTTTGAAGAGGCATGGATGCTGCGCACCCTGAACAACTACCCGGGCACCATCAAGCTGTTGCTGTCGGGTTCGCTGATCCTGACCCTGGCGCGAGCCATCACCCTGCCCTATCTGGTGATCTACCTGTCCACCCGCTACGCCCTGAGCGTCGCCGACATCGGCCTGGTGATCGGCAGCAGCCTGATCGTCGGCTCGTTGTTGAGCCTCTACGGCGGTTACCTGGTGGATCGGATCGCCAGCTACCGGCTGATCCTGGCCTGCGTCGCCGTCTTCACCCTGGGCTTTATCGGCGCCTTTGCCGCCCCCGCCCTGTGGCTGCTCTACCTGTGCCTGGTGTCGATCAACCTCGCCTATGCGGTGTTCGATATCGCGGTCAAGGCCGGTGTTGCCCAGCAACTGGCGGTGACCGAACGCAGTGCAGTGTTCTCGATCAAGTACACCCTGACCAACATCGGTTATGCCGTTGGCCCGTTGCTCGGCGCCTGGCTGGCCCAGCAAGGCATCAACCTGCCCTTTGTAACGTCGAGCGCCCTGGCAGCGGGATTCTTTGCCCTGTACCTGACACAGGGCGACAGGCAACTCCAGTCTGGCGCCAGCCCCCATCAACCCCTGTCCTTTCTCGCGCTGGGTCGCCAACTGCTGCGGGATTACCGGCTGATCTGCTTCACCCTTGGCGGCTTGCTCAGCGCGGTGGTCTTCGGCCAGTTCTCGGCCTATCTGTCGCAGTACCTGGTGGTTACCGAGTCCGCGCAAGTCGCCTACAGCACCATCAGCACCCTGGTGGCGACCAATGCGTTGCTGGTCATTGCCCTGCAGTACGCCATTGGCCGCAGGATTACCCCCAACCACCTGAAGCAGTGGCTGGCGGCGGGCCTGGGCCTGTTCCTGCTGGGGGTCGCCGGCTTCGCCCTGTCCACCAGCCTGCCGCTGTGGGTGCTGTCGATGGTGGTGTTCACCCTGGGGGAAATCATCGTGTTTCCTGCCGAATACATGTTCATCGACCTGATCGCCCCCGAGCACCTGCGAGGCCTGTACTACGGCGCACAGAACCTCTCCAGCCTCGGCGGCGCCCTGGGCCCGATCCTCTGCGGCATGGTCCTGGCGAGCCAGCCGGCGCAGTGGATCTTCTACATGCTGGGGGCGTTCATTGTCGCCGGCGGGCTGTTCTACTGGCTGGGCGCGGCCAGGCTGGAGCCGGCAAGGAACACGGCCAGGGCCGGCACCTGATCATCGCCCAAGGGGCATGCCCAGGCGCACGGCGATCCGCGCCACGGCGGCCCGACAGGATGCCGAGATTGCCAGTGGCGGCTCATCGATCATGTACAGCAGATGCTCGAAGGCGATGCCGGCCTCGTTGTGCGCGAGGTAGTCCAGCACGATCTCCCGCCCGTGTTCCCGCCCCGCCTGGGCCAGTACATGATCGTCCGCCACTGGACCGAGCTGCTGATAGGCGCTGGCCATCAGCCTGGACACCTCGTCCAGCGCCTCGATGAAATCGGCTCGCAGTTCAGTTAGCTGATCCGGCATACCGCAACACTCCATGATTGATGACCCTACGGGGCTTGCCGGCCTGAAGGCGCACCAGGTGCCGAGCAACCCTGTGCGAGCAGCCCTAGCACTTTGCGCCTGACCTGCTTGGCAATGGCTGCAAACCCCTTCCCGGTCCCCCGGTTGCGGGTCGAATGGTTCAGGGTGTCGCTGACATCCTGCCAGCACTCCAGCGACTCGACCCGCTGATGGGCTGGGTCGGTATCGATCTCGAATTCAATGAAACGCTCATCCTGGGTCAGCAACAGGCCAAACAGGCTGGACATCCCGGGGAAGTCGACCTCCAGTTGCAGCACCACGGTTGCCGCCCAATCGACACCCCGTGCCCGAGCGCATTCCATCAGGGCGACAGGAACGCCCTCGTTGCGCCAGGCCAGTGCGCAACGCTCAAGCCGATAGGCATCGAGGGCGTTCTGCTCTTGAACATTGAGCTGACGTTTTTTCAGAAGACGCTGGATATCCATGCCTGCTCTATTTCCGCTAACCGCCGGTAAGGGCCGATGATTATGCCATTGCGCCAGCAGCGATTTGCAGGCCACTGGCACGACACGGCCGCGGCCAGCGGGCTCACTAGGCCGCTCAGCGCTTGTGGCTCATCCAGGCGCCCCAGAACAGGCTGCTGAAAAAGCGTGGTCCCTCGGCGAAACCGCTCTCTTCGAGCCATCGCTGGACCACGGCCTCGGAATGGGGCGGGTCGGCGCCCTGAAGGACTTTCCCCAGCTTGGCTTGCACCTCGTCCGCCGTGGCGCCCTGCTGCCCATCCAAAAAAAGGGCGATCAATGATCGCCCGCAAACTTGCTACCACGAGAGATTCCTACAACGTCAGTTGCCCACGCTCCTCATCGGTCAAACGCGCCCGGGCCTGGTCGCTCAGGGGGCCGGCGCCCAGGACCTGCACCGGACTGTCGGGGTCGTAGCCCGGGGCGCGGCTGGCTTCTTCGCGCTGGCGCTGCACCGGCTCGGAGCCAAAGCCCAGCACTTCCACGGTGACGATCGAGGCCCGGCCCTGCCTGGCCGCCGCCTGCTGGTTGCGCGCGGCATCTTCGGCGGCCTGGGACGCCGCCGAACCGGCGGCGCTGGCCGAGGTCATGGCACCGGTATTGACGGTGGCGCTCACCGGCACCCCGGAGGACTTGCCCTGGGTCTGGATGTTCGCCGCGTTGACCACCCGCAGTGCGGCAATGTTGACGTTGCCCGAGACCCGGATCCCCGCCTCGCCGGCGTCGATGGTGCCCAGAGGCGCGATCAGGTCGATATCGCCGGCAGGCACCTCGGGAATCGGGTTGAGGGTGGCGATCCCCGCTCCGGTGCTGGGCACCGAAGGCGACAGGCTGACGTTGCCCCAGTTGTCGTAGACCCGTTTGGGCGGGGTGTAGACCACGGTGGTCTTGGAACCCCGGCCGGCGTTGATGTCACCCGCCGCCGACCAGCCCATGATCGAGCCGCCGAAGGTGGTCATGATCCGGCTCTGGCCCAGCAGGATGCTGCCCAGGGAATACAGCTGAATGTCCCCCGCGCCCTGGGTGATGATCCCCGCCGACGCCGGTGGCGCGGTGCCTTCGATGCCGAAGGTCTGGTTGCCGCCCGGGGTCAGCATCTGGATATTGCCGCCGAAGTTGGTGTGCACCCCGGCCCCGCCAAACAGGGTGATATCGCCCTTGTAGGTAATCGGGTTGCCGGCCACGTCGGTACTCGGGAACAGCGCGGCAATCGCCGCCCGGCCCCGGGCGTAGCTGCCCTGGCGCACGCCGCCGTCCTGGTTGTACTCACGGCCGGCGGCCTTGAGCTCGGCGAAATACACCTCGCGGGCGAACACCCGCTGCTGCTCCGCCGGCAGCGCCGCGTAGTAGGCCCGGGCCTGGGCGCTGTCGCCGGTGAAACCGAAGCGCTCAGCCAGCCAGGCCTGCAGTTCCCCATCGTAGAGCTTGTAGACCTTGCCTCCGGCTAGGCTGGCCGGGTCCAGGTAGGCGTCGACAAAGCGCCGGTAGTCCGGGCCCTTAGGGCCGACCCCGGCCTGCATCACGATGCTCGCCCCTGGCCGGCTGTCCCCCGGCGCCACGGCGCCGAGGCTGGTGACGCTGACCTTGTCCTCCATCAGGATATTGCGCCCCGCCGTCAGCTCCAGGGTGCCGGGGCCGGCAACCATGAAGTTGCTGTAGAGAATGTCGCGCCCGGCGCTGACGATGGAGATGTCGTTGGGGCTGTTGTGCACGAACAGGTTGCCCTGCGAAGTCGACGAACTATTAGGGTCAAAGTCGACAACAAGCCGCCCACTGCCGACGATATCGCGCCCGGCCATCATCCATACCGGACGACTGCCTTCATACCAGGTCTGGCCGGGGTGCAACGATGCGCTGTTAAAGGCAATGCTCCGACCGCTGCTGACCCCCACCAGGTCTCCGCTCACTGCGTAGAACCGTGCCGGGTCCGCAGCCCCACCAACAGGCCCGGCGACACTGCCCGAGCCAAAGGCAAACAATGGCAAGCTGGAAGAGGCCGAATTGCCATTGATCGACAGATTGCTGGCCGCCACCACACCGCCGATTCGACCGACAAACGCCGGGTGCCATGGAGTGGCCATCGAGCTGGCCGCGGCGCCTGACTGGCTGACGATGAAGCCGCCGGCATGGATCGAGTCCTGGGCAAGGAACTGCAACTGGCCATGGGCCCCTGGAGCCAGAAGCAACGGCTCACGAAAGGCAATCGTACCGCTCTGCTGCATGCTGGCCTGGCCATAGTAAAGACTGCCACTGGCTGCCACTGCCCTGAGGATGGACGGATAGACCACCGCCAGATCGGTGCCGGCGGGGTTGGTGATGGGGGCCAAATTTCCGCCCAGAGACAGCAGATCGATAGCGGTGCGATCGGTCCACAGAGTGAACCAGCTCTGCCCGGTGCCTGTCTGACTTCCACGGCTGAAAAGCGCAGGGTTGAACTGCCTGACCCGGCCTGGGTCTTCGACATTCTGCAGCACCAAATCCCCCCGACTCTGCAGGTTGAAGGTGGCATCTCCGGGCATCAAGCTCAGCCCCCCCCGGGTCACGCCAAGGGTCGAGCGCAAGGAGTCGAAGGCGCGAGTCTCACTTGGATTGTGATCCAAGGCGAAGCTGCCATAGAGCAGATCGATGCTCCCCTGGGAACCGCTGTGCAAAGTGGTGTTACCACGCAGGTTCACCAGCATACCGTTGCGACGCTCCATCGCCATTTCACTGGCGGGGTTCAAGGCTCCCGCAATATTCACCCGCAGATCGCCCCCCCCCGTCAGCTGCAAGCTGCCATCGCTGGCTACCCGGCCGGTACTGCCCACCGCCAGCACCAGCCCTTGGCTGCGCGGAGCCACAGTGGCCGGATCGTTGGCATTCGCGGGAGTGTCGACGGTCCCGGCAGCGCCCGCGACATTCAGTTCAAGATTGCCACCACCCAAGGTGCCGAACCCGGTAAAGCCCACCATCCGGTCGGCAGCGCCCGCCGCCGTGTAGGTACCGAAGTTGATCCACCAGGCCGTGGGCTGGGCCGAGCCGCCGGTGGCGACATCGGCACTGCCCTGGCGCCACAGCCAGTTGCCCACTTCGGCCGAGTCGAGGCCGTTGTCCTTGGGGTTGGGCCAGGCCAGGCTATTGCCCGCCACGCCGGTGATATTGCCGGTCAGGTTGCCGCCGACATCGATCCGCAGGTTGCCCCCACCTTCCGGGTACCAGGCGCGGTACAGGCTGGTACCACTGCCATTGACGAACTGCTCGAAGTAGCTGCCTGGGTCGTTGAGCACCTTACCGCCAGCGCCCAGGTTCCGCGGTTGGTTGTAAGGATCGGCAGCGGAGGTGGCGGTGGATGAAGTACCGGCGGTATAGACCCCGTACAACGAATCCATGCTCAGGTTGCCGGCGCTCAGCAGTTGCAGGTCGCCGGTGCCGGTGCGCACCACGCTGAAGCGGCTGCTGGACGGTTTTGGCGCGTATTCCTTGTCGGCCATGGCCGTGCAATAGCTCGGGTTGTCCTTGCAGAAGGATTCGACCGAAGGCTGCCCCAGGTCGGCCAGCAGCTTCGCATCGATGGGGTCGCCGGCCTTGATCACTATGCCGGCCCCGGCCAGGTCGTCCACGGCCTGCTGGGTCCAGGCGAAGCTGGCCTTGACTGCGCAGTAGCTCGGGGTGTCCGAGCAGAACTGATCGATGGAGGTCTGTCCCAGATCGATCAGCAGCTTTTCATCGATCGGGTCCCCGGCCTTGACCACGATACCGGCCCCTGCCAGATCATCCGCCGCTTGTTGGGTCCAGATACGCACACTCTTAGAAGGCATTTCCTTGGCGAACATGCCGTAGTGACTGTCTGCCAGGTGCAGGTCGCCGCTGCGCGGGTTGGCCTGCAGGATACGGCTGTCGGCGGCCTGGGTATCGGCCCCGGCCACCAGGCGCAGGGACCAGGACTGCGAACCCTCGGCCAGCATCGGCGCAATGGCCCAGAGCTGGCCCTGGCGCCCCGCCACTTCCGGCCGCAACTGCACAGATTCGACGCCCCCCGGCAGCTTGACGTCCGTTCCGGTGGGAATCAGCGCGCCCTTGGGCAGCGGCTTGCTGCCGTCGAGCAGCACCCCGCCCACCACCTTGGGCAACTCCACACCCTTGGGCCAGGTCAGGGGCTTGACCAGGATGTTCTGGCCGAGCAGGTTGCCGGCCTCCAGCTGGGTACCGGCGATCAGGGTCTGGGCCTCACCAAGCAGGGTTCCAGCGGCGAACAGCAGGTTGCCCGCGGCATCGCGCACAGCGGCGGCCAGCACGGTGCCCGCCGGCAGGGTCAGGCTCTGATCGAGTTGCACGGTCACCGGCAGACGGGTGCCCGCCACCAGGGTCAGGCCCTTGATCGGCAAGTCGTAGTTGAGGGTGGTGCCGCTGGGGAAACGGGTGCCATCGGCCAGGGTCACCCCGGTGCCCGGCACTATGATGTTGCCACCGGTAAAGTCCACGCCCTTCAGCAGTACCCAGCCCTTGTCATCCACGGTGGGCGGTGGCGGGGCGAAGCCGTCGTTGATGCTGCCGTAGATATTCAGGTCGCCACCGGCACGCAGGGTCAGGCTGCCGACCTCGCCGGAGCCATATACCGAAGTCTTCTGGCTATGAGGGTTGAGGCTGGCATAGCGATAGCCGGACAGGTCCAGGTCACCCTGCACCACCAGGTCGCCGTCGGCGGTCTTGCTGACGATCTCCACGCCGGGGCGCAGGTGCAAGGCATCGGCGTAGGTGGCGTTGTTCAAGCCGGCCAGCTTGTTCTGCAACAGGTCGTTGTTCTGCAACGCGGCGTTGATAAAGGCCGTGCTCAGTTGGTGTTTTTTGTCCAGGTAGTCCTGGGTGATTTGCTGATACGGCCGGCCACTGGCGGTGCTGTCATTTTTCAGTGGCGCATCGTCGTAGCTGATCATGCCGTTGACCGCGATCGAACGGGCGCCCTGGATATCCAAGCGGCCATGGGCATCGATATCGATATCGTTGCTGCTGCCGTCCGCCTGAACCAACCGTGGCGCGTTCAACTCCAGGGTGCCGCGGCTACGGCCGTCGTTCTGCCCGGCGGCGCTCCCCACAGCCACATCGGTGCCATGGCGCAGGTCGATGCGTGCGCCATCGGCCAACGTCAGCCGGCCCTCGCCGGAGCCGAGTACCACGGTGGCGCGGTTGGGCGAGTCGATGATCTTGCCGTAGCTGTCCACCCGCAGTTGACGACCATGGGCGTCGAGCACGGCGCTGCTGTCCAGGGTCAGGCCATGCCTGGCTGCCAGGTTGATGCTGCCGACCCGCTCGCCGCTGGCGTCCACCAGACCGTTGACCCGCAGGCTGCCATTGTCCAGGGAGACGTTGACGCTGCTGGCCTTGACCCCGTTACCGATGGTCAAGTCGCCCTGCTTGAGCTGGAAGCTGCGCGCGCCGTACACCTGGCCCTGGTTCAACCGCTGGTTGAGGGCGGCGAACTGTTCGTCCAGGGTGCCACTGGCGCCCAGGCGCTGGGCCTGGATCTCCACCGCGCCGCCCAGGTAAGGCACCCAGGTGCCGCCGGCATCGTAGTAGCCGCTGCTGGCGCCGAGGATCTTGCCCGCCAGCTCCACCAGCCCGGCGTTGCCGTCCACGGCCACCGCCCGCAGCTTGCCGGCCTGATTGTTATTGGCCGACAGATCGATGCTCGACCCAGCCGCCTGCAGCACATTGCCGGCGCGGCTCTGCAACAGCACCTCGCCACCGCTGCCGTAGCGGGTCAGGTCGTTGAAGACCATGGCGCGGCCCGCCACATCGATCAGCGCGGCATCGGTCAGTACCACATCACCACGGGCCTCCAGGGTCACCTTGCCACTGGGCAGCACCACCGCGCTGGCCAGGCGAATGCTATCGCCCTGCAGGGACAGTTCCGCCCCATAGCCCTTGGTCTCGCCACGGGGGCCGGCGGTGGCGCTGATATCGATGGCGCCACCGGCGCTGATGCGGTTCACCGAACCGGCCTCGCCGGTCAGCAGCGGGCTGCGGATATTCAGGTTGCCGCCGCTGTAGGCGAAGCCCTTGAGCGGGTCATAGGCGCCCTGGCTCTGGTACACCGAGAGGCTGCCCTTGTGGTTGGCGGTGATGCGCTGGCTGGCATTCAGGTCGACGTTGGCAAAGCCCAGGGCCAGGCGGTCGAAGCTCTTGATGGTGCTGGGCTGGGCGAAAGCGCCATAGCCGAACTCGATGCGCTCGGCATTGATCGACAGGCGTCCGCTGCCGGTACCGGCACCACCGGCCACCACTGCGCCAGGCGGGGTTTCGGCACCCTGCCAGATCAGGTTTGCCGTGTGGATGCTGGCCACATCATTGGCACCGCCGGCGCCGTAGATCGCCGGGGTGGAGAGCATCAGGTTGTTCAGCAGCGACTTGCCAGTAACCGGGTCATAGGTGTCCAGGCTGGCGCTGCCGTAGAAGTTCAAGCCGTCCCTGGCCGAGAGTTGCAGGGTTTCCAGGGCTGGGGCGCCGAACTGGCGGTCACCGCGCAGCAGGCGCTCCAGCAGTTGCTGGTTCAAGGTCATGCCGCCAGGCAGGCGATTGGCCGCAGCCGCGGCCGCCAGGGCCTCGGGGCTGCCGACGTTGATATTTTTCACCCCTAGATTCAAGTGGCGGGTGCCATAGCGCACCTGATCACCCAACTCGAAGGTGCCTGCGGTCACGGCGACAATGCTGCCCTCGGAGTGCAGTGTGGTCTGCCCGCTGCACAGGGTTGTGCTGCACCCGCCTATGTTGATGCCACTATTGGTAGTCGAGGCCGATAGCGAGGTACTGATCACATTCAGCAAACCGTTGGATACCGCGAGCATATTGGCTGCTTTGTAGATAAAACCATCAGTGGCGTCGTAGCTGGCCTTGCCCTTGCCGATGGTGTTGATCGAGGCCCCCTGCTCCACAAGGATTGCCCCGCCCCCTGTCACCAGGAACACCTCCGGCGCTGCCAGACTCGCCCCAGAGCGCAAGGTGATGGAACCGCGCGTCAAGTCATCGCCCTCATAAAATGAGATGTAGTTACCTCCCTGGCCGTAAGTGAGAGAGCTCAAGCCACCGATGATCAAGCGTGTAGCGCCCAGGGCATTGAGACTGTCCGCCCTCAGGGTCACTCCCTTGAACCCGTCGCTAGGCGACTTGTCGGCCGCCACCACTTCGGTGTTTCTGTCACCGGAACTCATCACTGCGACTGTGCCGCCATAACCTCCGGCTGCGGCCTCGAAGCGGCCGATGCCGGCGAAGGAGAACGCATCGGCTCCAGCGCCTTCGCGCAACGCCAGCTTCAGGGTCTTGGCGTCCACCTCAAGCATCGGCCGTGGTACCCCAAGCCTGGCGGCATCGGCCTTGGCAAACTGCGCATAACCGGTTTCGTTGTACTGGGAATAGCGGCGCAAGGTGTCGGCCGACGTCAGGATCAACTGGCTGGCGACGCTGTTGCTGATCCCGGTATGGGCCACCGAAAGGTACCCGGCGGTGGACCAGGAGCCATTGCGCATCTGCTGGGTCGTGCCTTCGCTACCCAGCCCGGCCAGGCCATTGATCTCCACACGGAAGGCCCCCGGCATCAACGCGAAGGTGGACGGCATCAGGGTGTAGGTGCCCGCCGCCAAGCCCGGCACTCCGCTGCCAATGGTGATCTGCTGGCCGATCAGCGGGTCTAGCGCACCGCCCTCTGACGCCAACGGTGCATAGCCCGGCTGCACCCCGGGGACGATGGCGTAGATCGGGTTGGTGACCAGGCCCGGCAAGACCAGACCACCGTTGGCGCCGATCTGCACCAGCGGGTTGTAGCGAGCATCGGTGGAACCGCCACGCCCGGAGATAAAGCCCGCGCCCAGCAGCTCGCCGCCTCCGGACAGGTCCAGGGTGGCCTCGGGCAATACCTTCACCGACTTGCCGCCCAGGATCACCCCGATGCTCAGATCGCCGTTGCCGTAGACCCGTGCTCCCTGGCCAATGAGGGTCACGGTCTTGCCGTTGTACTTGTAGACCTGGCCATCGACCGTGCCGCCATAGGGCAGTACCAGGCCCTTGCCACTCACCGAGGTCAGGCTGCCAGGCAGCAGTTCCACCTGGCTGGCGCCCAGGTTGCCGATCTCGATCAAGCCCAGGGGCGCACGCAGCACCCCGCCCTGTTTGATGGTGGCCGCGCCCAATTGCAGGCGACCGAAGGCCGAATAAGGCACGGCCGAATCGGTGCTGCCGTTGCGGCCAATGGTCAGGGTGCGCACCGGGTTGAAATCCATGGTGGTGCCGACAGGCTCACTCAGGTAACCGGCAATCACCCGGGCCCCGACCTCGGTGCCGGGGTACAACTGTGCCGCCCGCAGAGTCATGTCGCCCTGGGTCAACAGTTGGGTGCTGATGCCCTTGGCGATCACATCGGTGCCGGGCCCAGCAAGGAAGCGCAAATCGCCCTGGCTGCTGAACTGCACATCATCGAACCCTCGGCGCTCGACCAGCACCAGGCTGTTGTCGGCCTGGCGCAAGCTGCCCTTGCTGCCAAACACCACATTGCCGCGCACATCGATCAGGTTGCCGCTGGCATTGAACTGCGCCTGGGTGGCTCGTTGCGACGGCGTGCCGGTGGATACCGGGCGCACGTACTGGTCCTTGCCCTCCAGCGGCGCGAGCATCCCCGCCAGCAGCAGGTACGGCGCCGACAGGTTGACCCGGGTATTGGCCGCGGCGCTGTCGCTGAGATTCAGCGCACCGCTGTACAGGCGCAAGCTCTGGCCCATGTTCAATGCGATATCGCCATCGAAGCTCAGCAGGCCGTTGCTCAACAGCGCCAGGTTGTCGAAACCGCCGGCCTTGACCTGATCCACCCCGAGGCGGCCATGGCCGTATTCCAGGCTGGCGGCCGCGGCCTCGGCACTGCCCGGCAGCGTGCTGCCCTGGTGAACCTGGCTGAGCATCAGTTCCCGGGCCTTGAGTACCTGGTTGCTGACGGCGTTCTTGATGTAGTACGGGCTTTCCAGGGCCAGGGACAAGGTCCCCCCCGCCGCGCCCGCACCACCAGCCCGGGCGACGAAGCTGCCGTCCAGGTACAGGCCATTATTGGAAGCGAAGCTGATACTGCCGCCATTGCTGGCCACCTGCACCCGCCCCTGGCCGGGAATATCCAGGGCTGCCTGGGTGCCGGAAGCATCCAGGCGGGCACCGTCGCGCACCACCACGAACAGATCGCTGGCCTTGGCGATGCCGGTGGCCAAGTCGATCTCGCCGCCGATGCTGATCTTGCCGCCATTGCGTACCTGGCCATAGCTGCGGCCACGGTTGTCCACCGCGCTTACCGCACGGGCCGCAACATCGATCAGCGCCTGCTCGCCGACCCAGATCGAACGCCCGTGGCCGGCGGCATTGGCCGCCTCGGAGCAGGCCACCGTCAGCCCACCCAGGCTGACGCTGCCACCCCAGGCATTGAGGGTGCCGTTCATGGTCAGCTGGCCAACGCTGCGCAGATTGATGGCCTGCCCCGGATCGACAGTGATCACCGCGCCCTGGCCCACCGTCAGCGCCGTGCTGGCCAGTTGTGCGGCCGTGGAGTACTGGTTGCCCGCGGTAAGGGTCAGCCCCGCGCCACGGCGCTGGGTCAGCACGCCCTTGGCCGCATCCTGCTGATAGAGATCCGGCTGCCAGGTTTCCAGCACGCTGTCCGCCGCACTGCCACTGACGGCATTGCCAGCCTGGGCACCGACGCGATAGGCCGGCATCGTCACATCGACCCGGGCACCGTCGGCGACCTTCAGCCCTTCATTGCCGGTGATGTCGTAGGCCGCAAAGCCCTTATTGAAGAAGTCCCCCGCCAGTTGCAGGGTGCCGGCCTCGGGCGCGGCATTGCTGGCGCCAATCAGCACCTTGTGCGCCTGCAAGGCCAGGGTGCCGCCACCGTTGACCCCGTAGCCGCGCAGCTGACCCTTGAGGTCGAGCTGGCCATCGGCGGCGAGCGTCGCGTCGCCGCCCTTGCCGCCGCTGGCCTTGCCGTCGTAGCCGATGCTGGCCCCGGAGCTGACATCCACCAGGCTGCCGCTGGCCAGATTGAGGTCGCCGCTGCTGCGCAACGACACCTTGCCGCCATTGATAAAGGCCAGGCCGCTGTTGTCCTGGGGGCTCAACGCCAGGTTGCTCCAGCGCCCGGAAGCGTCCAGGCGCACCCCGCTGGCCACATCGACCCGGGCAGATACGCCGCCGGGGGCGAAGATCACGTCGCCGACCGCAAAGTTGCGGTCCATATCCACCTGCCTCAGCACGTTGCCGGCATTGATGCTGCCGCCATGGGCCGTGAGGTTGGCGTTGAGCTTGACCTGGGGCCCGAACAGGGTGATATCGCCGCCGTCGGCCACCTGCAGCGCACCATTGACCTGGATCTGCTGCTTGGCGCCAACCTTGATCGCCCCCAGCTGGAGGCCGTTGAGTGTGTCGCTGTCGAGCACCAGCTGGCCCTGGCGGTTGGCCGGCAGGGCCGTGGCGAGGTCCAGGCCAGCGGCGATCTTCTGCTGGTTGGCGTCGATCAGCACCTGATCGGTGACCGGGTTCAGCGCATAGCCCAGGGTGCCACTGGTCTTGTTGTAGATCGGCGTGTAGCTGCCGATGATCAGTTGCGCGCGCTGGGCCGCGGCCTTGTGCGACTGCTGGTAGCCGTCGAGCTTGAGGTTGGGCGCCTGGGTCTGGCGATCGCCCTTGAACACCTCGCTGATCAACTGCCCTTCGAGCACCGCGTTGCTGGTGCCGATCACCAGCTTGCCGGCGTCGCGACCAACGGTATAACCGGCCTCGTAGCGCTGCTGCTGGGCGATCAGCGGGTTGTAGTAATAGTCGGTGCGACCCCAGCGCGGGCTGCTGTCCACATAGCCCTTGTAGATGCCGGTATAGAGCAGGTCCCCCGGCGCCCGGGAGAGCTCGTACAGGCGCCCGTCGACGCCCTTGAGCCAGGTCTGGCGGATATAGCCGGCCTGCACATCGACGGTGCCGCCGGAGAGGTTCAACTGAGCGCCGGACTGGGTCACCACGTCCTTGCCGGTAAAGGTCAGGGTGCCGCCCTGAGCCATCCACTCGCCGATATTGTGGCCCTGGGTGCCCAGGTAGCCGCCCACTTCCAGCAGGCCGCCGGCGGTGTACCAGCGGTCGGTGGCGTAGCCGTTGGTGCCGGCCGGGACGAAGATCAGCTCGCGCAGGTCGACCCACACATCGTTGTTGATCAGCTTGCCGCTGTCGCGGTTGCCCGCCGAGTCGCGCTGCTCGTTGCCCTGGACATTGATCTTGATGTTGTTGGACTCCATCGCCACCTTGACCCCGACGGCGCCGGATACATCGATCACCGCGCCGTCGCGTACCAGGCTGCGCTGCCCGGCGCTGACCGCCACCTGGCCGCCGGTGGCCAGGGTGATGGAGCCTTTCTGGAAGTCCACGGTGCCGCCACTGACGATCTCCACCCGCGACTGGTCGGTGCGGTCGGCGACGCTGCTGAGGTTGTTGAACTGGCCGGTGATCAGGTTGGTCGGGGTGCCGTCGAGGTTGATCAGGCCGTTGTTGCGCTGGCTGTCCAGGGCGGTGCTGCCGCTGCTGTCCAAGAGGATCGCGGTGGTGCTGCCCTGCCCCAGGGTCACGCTGCCACTGCTGTCGCTGGCGGAGTTGAGCAGGTGGATGGTGCCGCGGGTGTCCACCGAGGTGCTGGCCAGGGCCACGCCGTTCTGCACCACCTGATGTCCGGTCAGGGTGATATCGCCGCTTGCGGCCATGATCAGGCCGCTGTTGCTGACCGTACCGGCGCTGCTGCCGGCCTTGAGCGAAGTGGCCACTTCGTTGCCGCGGGTGGTGGAGCGCTGGTTGCCGTCGGTGCCCACCCCGCGGCGGATATAGAAACTGTCGCCGGCGGCCAGGGTGGTCTGGCCCCTGGCGGTGACTATGGTGCCGGCGTTCTCCACTTCGGCCCCCAGCAGCAAGGCGTAGCCGCCGGCATCGGTGGACTTGGCCGGTGCATGGGTCTGGATCAGCGCGCCGCGCTGCACCTGGACCTTGCCCAGCGCATCGATGAAGGTCGGCTGGCTGCCGTTGGCGTCCACATAGAGCCCGCGCTGAGTGAACTGCTCGTCGCTGATGGTGGCTGCGGCCGCCACCAGGTTGCGCACATTGACCTGGCTGGTGCCGCTGAAGATCACCCCGTTGCGGTTCATGATCATCACCGTACCGGCGCCCTTGATCTGGCCCTGGATCTCGCTCGGCCGGCCATTGGGGTCGTTGACCTTGTTCAGCAAGGCCCAGTTGGACTGCTGCTGGAAATCCACCGTGGTGTTGCGCCCGACGTTGAAGGTTTCCCAGTTGAGGATGGCCTTGTCGGCGGTCTGCTCGATGCTCACCGTGGTCTTGCCGCCGGACTGGCTCTGCACTGGCCCCTTGGCGTTGATCCAGCCCTGGGTCAGGCTGTTGTCGACCTTGAGCCCGCCCTGGCCGAGGCCGTCGGGAATGCTGCTGACGCTGCCGAAGGCGGCCTGGCGCGCCGCGGCCTGGGCCGCCTGCTGCGCGGCGATGGCGGCCACCGTGGAATTGAGGTTGCCCAGGGAGCGTTGCAGTTGCTGGTTGGCCCGGGTCTGCTGCGACAACGGCGGAATTCCCGGCACCTGGCCATTGGTACGCGCCGCCGTGGCGGCCTGGGATGCGCCCTTGTCGGCGAACCAGCCGGAACTGAAGGCCGTGGCGCCATGGGCGCTGCCGGCCATCATCAGCAAGGCAATGGCGTGAGCCAGGGGCTTGAGTCGCAGGATCGGCGCCTGAGAGTCCAGGCCAGGGGTGTTAACCGGGGGTTTGCAGCGAACCATTACTACTCATCCTTTGTGATGACGCCCAGGGGTGCGCGACGCTGTACGGCCCAGGGCGCGCGTCACTGCTTCAAGGGGTTAGGCCGTTGGCGCGAGGCACGACCGAACGGATGTCACGGAAAATTCATCTTGGGGGTGTAGGCAGGGCCAAAAACAAAAATCAGCAACGGTCGAAACCGTTGCTGATCCGGGTGTTGCAGGTATCGGACGCGAGGGTTACAGCGGACGGCCGATGGCGTTGCAGACGCTGGTGTTACCGATGCTCAGGCCGCTGGAGGCAGTGACGAACGAGTCACGAATTGCGGTTTTCCAGGCTGCTGGCAGCGGTACGAAGCGGTTGCTGTTGATGGCGCTGTCGTTGTTCACCAGAGCACCGTAGTGACGGCTGAAGAAAGCCCGTACTTGCGAAGTCTGGGTGGCATCGGCGTAGCACTGGCTGAAGATCAGGTTGGTGAAACCGAGGATCGGGTAACCGCTGGTTGGGTACAGGCGCAGGCTCTTATCACCAGGGTTGGCGTCGATGTTGGCCTGGGAAGTGAAGACTGGAACCCACAGGTTCTGGTTGGCACGTACAGCCGCATCAGGCACGGCAACAGCGGCGATAGCCGAGGACACGTTGGCAGGAGCTGGCGAAACACCGGCAACCTTGGCCACCTTGGTGGCGTCATCCAGGCCGGCCAGGGTCGGTGCGGCGTAGTCCGGGCTCATGTAGGTGATGCGGCCATCGCCAGCGTTCAGCGCGTCCATGACGCCTTGGCTGGTCACAGCGGCCACGGCAGCGGCAGGCAGGCCGAGCGAGTAGCTGGAAGCGAAGTTGGTGGTCACGGCGAACTTGCCAGTCTCGGCGCACTTGGCGTTCAGGAAGCGGGTGAACAGCTCGGTGGTGCCGCTGCTTTCATTGCGGTAAACCACGGTGATGGCACCGGTACGGCCCGAACCTGCGATCTGGCTCCAGTCGGTCAGACGGCCCGAGAACACGCCGCACAGGTCGTTGACGCTCAGGTCAACAGCAGCGGTGCCGGCCTTGTTGAACGGAATGGCGACCGAAGTGGCCACCGAAGGCACCTGGATCAGCGGGCCCCAGGTAGCGTTGCGAGCAGTGGCGTAGTTGCTCAGCTCGGTGGCGCTGAGCTTGGAGTCGCTACCGGCCCAGTGCACGTTCTTGCCGGTAGTACCGGCCACGAACTTGGTGTAGTCGTTGTTCAGGAAGGCAGCCTTGCCGTTGCCGCTGCCTACGCCGATGTAGGGAGCGAAACCGGCGGTCAGTACGCCGGAAGTCTGGTACAGCGGTTGTGGCAGGGTAGCGCCACCGCCGTTGATATCAGCCAGAGCAGCCTGTGCCGAGCACAGGGCTGCCAGGGTCAGGGATGCCGCGAGAACATTGCGCTTAAACATGAAGAATCTCCTTTCGTCGTGTTCGTACGTTGGGTGAATAGCTCTTGCATGACGCCATGGCGCTCGGGCCAGAAGCCTTGATCCAGAGGGCTTGATGGGTGAGGCCATGGGGAGAGAAGTTCGCAGCTTCCGGTGACAGATAAAGGAAAAAACCTCGGGAGAAACCGACTGTTTTTGCAAAAGATTCTCGGGTGTTTACCAAGGGTTTTCAGGCCTTTCCCGGCAAGGTGACAGCGAGGTTGCCCAAGTTGGCGCCGGCATCGCTCTGCAAGCGCCGAAGGTGGTGCAGACAGCGCCGGAACATGACAGAACAAGGAACCCGAGCTTGGCCGATTGCCAGGTCGGGAGTGAGGTAGGCAGCGTTAAATTTTCTGGCTGCCCCGCCCTGCGCTTCGGACCACACCTTCGCTACACCCCTCGTAGGAGCCGGCTTGCCGGCGAAGGGGCCCGCGAGACCTGCATCGCCGGTGCCGACGCCTTCGCTGGCAAGCCAGCTCCTACGGACCGGGCCGGACGGGGTCAGGTCGAATCGGATTGTGCGGTTCAAGTGACCAGTTGGTTGATCTCGATGATCGGCAACATCACCGCCATCACGATCACCAGCACCACGCCGCCCATGACCACGATCATCAGCGGCTCCAGCAGCGCGGTCATGCCCATGGCCCGGCGCTCGATATCCCGCGACAGGGTCTGCGCCGCCCGCTCCAGCATCGGCGGCAAGGCACCGGTCTTTTCGCCACTGGCGATCAGGTGGATCAGCACCGGCGGGAAGACTTTTTCCACCCGCAGCGCGGCCGCCAGGTTGGCGCCCTCGCGGACCTTGGCCGTGGCCTCGCTGACGCTCTGGCTCAGGCGGTCGTTGGACAGAGTCTGGCGCGCCGCATCCAGGGCCCGTAGCAGCGGCACTCCGGCGCCGCTGAGAATCGCCAGGGTCGAGGCGAAACGGGCGGTGTTCAGCCCCAGGACAAAACGCCCGAACAGCGGCAGGCGCAGGATCCGGCTGTGCCAGCTCAGGCGTGCCCGGGGGTTGCGCAGGTACAGCCGCCAGCCCCAGAACCCCGCCGCCATGGCGCCGAAGCACTGGATGCCCCAGGCACGAATGAAGTCGCTGGCGTTGAGCATCGCCAGGGTCAGCCCCGGCAGGTCCTGGCGCGCCTGGGAAAAGGCGCTGACCACCTGGGGCACCACATAACTGAGCAGAAAGATCACGATGCCGATGGACACTAGGCCCACCACCCCGGGGTAGATAAAGGCGGTGAGGATCTTGCCGCGCAGGCCGTTGCGCTCCTCTATGTAATCCGCCAGCCGCTCCATGACCTGGGCCAGATCCCCGGACTCCTCGCCGGCGGCGATCAACGCCCGGTAGATTTCCGGAAAGTCCCGCGGCCGCGCCGCCAGGGCCTCGGCCAGGCGCATGCCACTGCGCACATCCGCGCGCACCGCGCTCAGGGCCTGGGCGATGTGCTTGCGCTCGGCCTGCTCCACCGTGGCGCTGAGCGCCGCCTCCAGCGGCAGGCTGGCCCCCAGCAGGCTGGCCAGCTGGCGGGTGGCCCAGGCCAGGTCGTTGTCGCTGAGCCTGGGGCTGAACAGCCCCCCTGCCGTGCCGGTGCCAGGGTTGCTGTCCAGCTGCACCTGCAAGGCGGTCAGGCCACGGCTGCGCAGGCTGGCAAAGGCCGCGCCCTGGCTGTCGGCTTCCAGGTGCCCGGATTCGATCTTGCCGAGGGCGTCGGCGGCTTCATAGCGATAGCGATTCATCAGGCGTCCCGTGTCACACGCAGGATTTCTTCCGGTGCGGTGGCGCCGCTGCGCACCCAGCGCTCACCATCCTCGCGCATGCTGAGCATCCCGGCGCGGCGCGCGGCGGCGCGCAGGGCCTGCTCATCCGCGCCCTGGTGGATCAGGCTACGCACGTCGTCATCAATGCAGAACAGTTCATGAATGCCGGTGCGCCCGCTGTAGCCGATGTGATTGCAGGCCGGGCAACCCACCGGGCGCCAGGTGCCGGGGGTGGCCGGGTCGGGTTCCTTGCACTGGTTGCACAGGCGGCGCACCAGGCGCTGGGCCAGCACCCCGAGCATCGACGACGCCAACAGGAACGGCTCCACCCCCATGTCCACCAGCCGGTTGACCGCCGACACCGCGTCATTGGTGTGCAGGGTGGCCAGCACCAGGTGCCCGGTGAGCGAAGCCTGGACCGCGATCTGCGCGGTTTCCAGGTCACGGATCTCACCGATCATGATCACGTCCGGGTCCTGGCGCAGGATCGCCCGCAGGGCCAGGGCGAAGGTCATGTCGATCTTGGCGTTGACCTGGATCTGGCTGATGCCCGGCAGGTCGTATTCCACCGGGTCCTCGACGGTGAGGATATTGCTGGTGCTGGCGTCCAGCCGGGCCAGCGCCGCGTACAGGCTGGTGGTCTTGCCGCTGCCGGTGGGCCCGGTGACCAGGACGATGCCGTGGGGCTGGTGGATCAGGGTATCCAGGCGCGCCAGCAGGTCCGGGTCCATGCCCAGGGTTTCCAGCTGCAGGCGCCCGGCCTGCTTGTCCAAGAGGCGCATCACCACCCGCTCGCCGTGGCCGGTGGGCACCGTGGACACGCGGATATCGATGGGCCTCCCGGCCACGCGCAAGGCGATACGCCCGTCCTGGGGCAGGCGTTTCTCGGCGATATCCAGCTGGGCCATGATCTTGATCCGCGATACCAGCGCCCCGTGCAGCGCCTTGCGCGGCGACACCACGTCACGCAGGGTGCCGTCGACCCGGTAGCGCACCACCGAGTGCGTCTCGAAGGGTTCGATATGGATATCGCTGGCCTCGTCCCGCGCGGCCTGGGTGAGCAAGGCGTTGATCATGCGGATCACCGGGGCGCCGTCCTGGGTGTCCAGCAGATCGGTGATTTCCGGCATGTCCTGCATCAGGCGATCCAGGTCCACCTCATTCTCCGCCGCCCCGACCACCGCCGCGGCGCTGCCGGTATCGGCATAGGCACTGGCCAGGAGCCCGTCGAGTTCCTCTTCGCGGATCCGTTCCAGCCGGGCGGGGCCGAACTGGCGGCGGGCTTCGCCGATGGACCAGCCGGGGGTCGAGGGGCAGACCAGCAATACCGCGCCCTCCTCGCTGTGACGCAGGAGGATGCGTTGGGATTTGGCCCAGGCGTAGGGGAGCTGGGTGGTCATTGCTTGTACCTCCTGGTGGGGTGCATGTCCGTTGCTGCGGGTGGGGCTGCTGACGGTTTCGCTCTTACAGCGAGGGTTTTGGGTACATATCCATTCCTGCGGGTGCGGCCACTGGCGGTTTCGCTCTTACAGCGACTCACTTTTGAAGAGCGCAAAAGTGAGCAAAACGCTCTGCCCCTCCACTCGGTGCCTCGCATAGCGAGGCATGCCCGAACTCCGGCATTGATCCGTGGGCCGCCGCCACCGGCCATCCCTGGCCGGGTGGCGGCTAACCCGGCATCCTTGCCGGGTTACCCACGGATCAATGCCTGCGTTCGGCCATCGTGGTTAACGGGGCCCTGAAGATCAAAATCAAGATCAAGATCAAGATCAAGATCAAGAGCCGGAGCAAGAGCCGGAGCCAACTTTGGCCTTGCGGCCTCGTCCCCCTTCCGTAGGAGCTGGCTTGCCAGCGAAGGCGTCCGCCGGGGCGGCGCATGTCTTTCGGGCCTCTTCGCCGGCAAGCCGGCTCCTACGGACAGCGCGTAAACGCGCTTGGCTTTTGATCTTGATCTTCAGGCCCCTTCCCAGCCGGCCGAGCGTAGGCGTTGCGTAGGGGGCAGCTCGGCATGGATGCCGAGCTAGCCGCCACCCGGCCATGGATGGCCGGTTGGCGGCGGGCCCCCGGAGCAATGCCGAAGTGAGGGAACCCCGAGCCCCAGCGAGGGGCCCATGGAGGGGCAAGCGTTTTTGGTTCCTTTTTAGGCGTTTGTAAAAAGGGACTCGCCGTAAGGGCGAAACCATAAGTGGCCACACCCGCAGGAATGGATATGTACCCAATATGTCCCCCATCCCCCGCTGTAAAAGCGGAACCACAAACGGCCACACCCGCAGCAACAGATATGTACACCACCCCCACGCCATTAAAACGAAACCACCAGCGGCCGTTACCGCAGCACCGGATATGGACCCCGTCAACCTCGCCGCAAAGACAAAACCGCAAACCACCGCAACGGATATGTGCCCCCTCCATTGGCCGTCAAAGCCCCCGCGAAAGTGGCCATGACCACAACAACGGACATAGGCTCCATGCCTATGAATGAACACCTTCATTGCACCGGCACCGCCCTGATCGTCGCCCGCGGCCCCTGTCCGGGTGTCTGCAACGACACCGGCGCCACCCCGGGAATCGCCTTGCTGGCCGCCGGCAACTGCGGCGCTTGCATATCCGGCATCGCCCAGCTGCGTTCGGGCTGCAACTGCCCCTGGGCACGGCGCATGAAGTCATAGCGATTGAGCGTGATGCTGCGCCCCGCGCCGCTGTCGCGAATGATGTAGGGCCGCAAAAACACCATCAGGTTGGTCTTGGTGATGCTGCGCTTCTCGTTGCGGAACAACGCCCCGATCCCCGGGATGCTCGACAGCCAAGGCACCGCGTCGTTGCTCTGGCTGTAGCCGTCCTGCAGCAAACCGCCCAGGACCATGATCTGCCCGTCATCCAGGAGGATGCTGGTGTCGATCGCCCGCTTGTTGGTCACGGTCCCGGCGTCCACCGAGGCCCGGGGATCGACGCTGCTGACTTCCTGGTAGATGTCCAGCTTGACCGTGCCGCCTTCGGAAATCTGCGGCCGCACATTGAGCTTCAAGCCCACCTCTTCACGCTGCACGGTCTGGAATGGGTTGTTGCTGGTGCCACCGCCACCGGTGACGTAGCTGCCGGTGACGAAGGGAATGGTCTGGCCGACGAAGATGCTCGCCGCCTCGTTGTCCAGGGTCAAAAGGTTCGGCGTCGACAGTACGTTGGTCCCGCCCTTGCTCTTCAGGGCCCGGGCCAGGACCTTGAGGTCCAGCACCTTGCCGATCCCCGGGATGTCCACGCTGCCGTTGACCACGCCGATGTTCAGGCCCTTGGGCAGGACGTCGATGCTGGTCTTGCTGCCCGGAGTGCCCTGCAGCCCGCTGCCGCCAAGGTTGACCCCGCCAAAGCCGCCACGCCCGCCGAGGTTGCCGGCCTGCCACTGCACGCCGAACTCGCTGGCGTCGTCTTCGCCGACTTCGACGATCAGGCTTTCGATCACCACCTGGGCCCGGCGCTGGTCGAGCTGGTCGATGACTTCCCGCAGGTTGCGGTACAGCGGGTCCGGCGCGGAAATCAGCAAGGTGTTGGTGGTGACGTCGGCCTGGATGGTCACGCCGCCGGCGCTGAAGGCGGTGTTCTGGTCGTTCTGCTGAGCATTGCCGCTCAGGCTGCTGGCGCTGGCGCCCTGGCCATAGGCGCTGCCACTGCCGCTGCTGTTGAGGGTGCCGCTGCCGGTGGGGGTGCCGCTGCTGTTCTGGGCGCTGCCCTGGCCGCCCTGGGTGCTGCCGCCCATGCCGCTGAGCATGGCTCGGGCACCATCGTTGCCGGCGCTGTCGCTCTCGCCGGTGAGCAGGCCGCGCAAGGCCTGGGCCAGCTTGCCGGCCTGGGCGTTGCGCAGGTAGACCACGTGCAGGTTGCTCGGGTTGCTCTGGGCGTTGTCCAGCTTGTAGATCAGGTTGCGCGCCAGCTCGGTGCGCTCCGGGCTGCCGGCGCGGATGATGATGGAGTTGGAGCGCGGGTCGCCGATCACGCTGATCTTCTGGGTGGGGTCGGCGCCCTGGGTTTCCAGCAGTTCGGCCACCATGGTGGCAATGTCCACGGCTATGCCGTTCTGCACCGCCACCACATCGGTGTCGATGGCGCTGGGGGTGTCGATGCCGTCGATGATCTGTGCGACTCGCTGCAGGTTCTCGGCATAGTCGGTGACCACGATGCTGTTGTTGCCCGGGTAGGCATTGATCGGGTTGTTCGGCGAAACGATAGGCCGCAGCACCGGGATCAGGTTCACCGCATTTTCGTATTGCAGGCGAAAGGTGCGGGTCAGCATGCCGTTGCCCGCCGGTTTGTCGCCGCTGTAGATCGGCCCGCCCAGCAGCTTGGCATCGGCCTCGGGCACCACCTGGGCCACCCCGCCCACGTCCACCACGGCAAAGCCCTGCATGCGCAGGGCCGCCAGCAGCATGTCGTAGGCCTGATGGGCCGGCACCTGGCCCTCGCTGACCAGGGTCAGGTTGCCCTTGACCCGCGGGTCCACCAGGAACTGCTGGCCGGTGGAACGGGACAAGGCGCGCACCACCGCCTGGATATCGGCCTCGACGAAGTTCAGTTGCACCGGCTGGTCCCCCAGGGGGTTGCGCGGCACCCCGGCGCTGCGCGGCGTGCCCTGGCCGCGGCGGCTGCCGGTCACCGGGTGCAGGACTTTCGGCCGCTGGGCCTGTTGCGCCTGCAAGCGTTCGCGATCGGCCAGGGCGTCACCGCTGCGCCGGGTGTCGGCCAGGGGCTGGCCCAGTTCACTGTCCACCAGCAAGGGTGGCGGCGTGGTGGAGGTGGTGTTGCTGCAGGCCCCCAGCGCCAGCAGCAGAAACGGTGCGACCTTGCGACACTGGCGCACGTAGTTGGAGCCTGACCCCTTCATGAAGCTTCCTTAGCGCCCTGCGCCTGATCCATGCGAACGGTCCCGGACAGTGTGCCTGCCGAGTCTTGGGCGGTGTCCGCGGCGGCGCGTTGCAGCCGGGCTTGCACCACCTGCAGTGAAAGCTGTCGGGGCGTCCCCAGCAGCCAGCCGACCACGGCATCCGCCGGGGCCTGCTCAAAGGTCAACTGCCAGCTCTCGGGGCCGGCTTGATCGGTGTGCTGCAACTGGTAACGGTCCTTGAGCCCGGCCTGGTCCAGGGTCTGGCGCAGGGCCTGCTCAAGGTCGGCGCCCCGGCGGTTGGTGCCCGCGGCCTGGTGCAGCAACACTTCCAGGGCCTCGGCCTGGGAGCGCAGCTTCGGCGTCTCGGCTTGCCAGTAGTCGATCTTCTTCAGCGGCGGCTGAATCAACAGCCACCACAGCAACAGCCCCAGCACGCCCAGGGCGGTGGCGCTCAGCAGCCGTTTCTCCCGCAGCGCCAGCGCCTTCCAATGGCCCCGGGCCTGGGTCCAGAGGCGTGACCAGCGCGCCTGATACTGGGCCAGCCGGGCCTTATTCATCTTCGGCTCCCGGGGTGTTGTCGGTGACATTGCTCGGCTCGCCCGTGGCCGGGCCCAGGGTCCAGCCATTGCCCTCGGTCTGGACGCTGTAGCCGGCCTGGGTCAAGGCCCCCTGCCAGCCGCTGTCGGCGCGCTTCGGGGTATCGGGCAGCAGTTCCAGCCGCAGGCGCTGGTCGGCAAAGCTCAGGCTCTGCACGCTGCCCACCATGAACGGCATGGCGCTGCCGGCCTGCAGCAGCAGGTTGCCGAAGCCCTGGCTCGGGTCCGCCGCCCCGCTCTGCTGCACCGCCAGTTGCTGGCGGGCCTGTTGCAGCGGATTGAGCACCACCGGCAACTGCGGAAATACCTGCCGGACCCGCTGGCTCATCTGGCTCTTGAGGCGCTGGCCCTGCTCGGCCTCACGGGCGGCATACAGGTTCAGGCCCAGGACCCACACGGCCACCGCCAGGGCGCAGCAACCCAGGGCTCGGCCCCAGCCCTGGACCGCGCCGCGCGCCGCCGTCGCCCCCGCCTGCAGGCCCCAGGCCGGCGCCGCACCGCTCCAGCGCTGTTCGACCGGCAAGCGCTGCAGCGCTCCCTCGGGGGCATCGTCACCGATCCAGCACAGCTCGGCGCCGGAGGCGCGCAACTGCTCCAGGGTGTCCTGTACCAGAGGCTGCACGCTGGCCTGGGCGGCGCCGTGGCGCAGCAGCAACTGACCGTCCAGCAGGCACAGGTTGTGCTGCCCCGGCGCCGGCGCCGCCAGGGCGTAGGGCGCCGGGTACAGGCCCGACAGCTTGAGCCCGGCCTGTTGCAGCAACTCGCCCAGGGCCTGCAAACCGCTCTTGGGCAGCCAGCTCAAGGTCACCTGCCCCTGGGCATCCCGCGGGCCGTGGGCGACATGCATCGACTCGCCGCACCCCAAGATCAGCGCCTGGGCCGCGCAGTCCACCGCGGCCTTGATCCGCGCCGCCGGCAACGGCGGCAACTCGATGCAGGCCAGCAGACTGTCCTGCGGGTGCAGAAAGCACTCCAGTGCCAGCCCTCGGGCGTCCTGGCCCAATGCCTCAAGGGGCCTGCGGCCTAGCTCGGTCACCCGCCCGGCGCGGTCCAGCCGGGCGTATTCCAGGGGCACGGCCAGCGGCCGGGGCGCCTGCAACAGCTCGGCCAGGGGCGGCAAGGCGATGCGCAAGCGGCTCATGCGCCCACCCGCGACCAGATCACCTGGGGCATGCGGTCCTCGGGGCGGTGCAGCAAGGCGTGCAGGGTGATCTGCCGCTGGTCGCGACGGACCTGCCCCTGGAGCAGGAACCACTCGCTGGTGATGCCGACCTTGATCCGTTCCTGCACGGCAAAGGGCAGGTGCAGGCGATTGACGAAGTCGCCACGGTTGATGAACCAGTGCCCGGCGTCGCGCTCAGCCACCAGGGCCCGGGCCTGGGACAACGACAGCCCCGGCACCGCCGCCGCCAGTACTTCGGCGCTGGCGGTGTTGCCATTGACCCAAGTGTTACCCGGCAAGACGCTGACGTAGGGCTCAAGGCGCGCCAGCAACGCCTCGTCGACGCCCTGAACGCCCAGCAGGTCGTCCAGGCTGCGCAGCATCGGCTGGCGCGGCGGCAAGATCTGCTGCGCCGCCCCGGGCGAGGTCAGGCGACCGCTGTTGAAGGCACCAGGAGTGCCCGCGGCGGTGGCCGGACTGGACAGGCGCTGCGGATAGGAGGCGATCACCCGCTGGCTGATGCGCCGGCTCAGGGCCGCGTCGACGCCGAGCAGCTGGCACAGCTGGTAGAAGGCCTGCACCTGCTCCGGGTCCACCTGCTGGTTGAACACCAGGTTGCGCAGGTTGAACTTGCCTTGCAGGTCCTGCAGGCGGCCCTGGAAACCGCCGCCGGATGCGCCCGGCGCCGGATCGCCGAGGGGCCGCGCCCAGGGCTGGTCGAGCCGGGTCAGGACCTCGCGCTGACGGGCTTGCCAAAGCAACTGCCGGCTGTATTCGAGGCCGCCCTGAAGGACCTGGGCGCCGACGATCCGCGCCTGCTCGGCTTCCACCGCGCGGGTCAGGACGGTCTGCCGCGCCAGCATGCCGGCGGCGAGCACCGCCACCACCGCGGCGATCAGCAAGGCGCTGATGATGGCCATGCCGCGCTGCTTCGCCGCACCGGGCGAATGACTGTTCATGGCAGGCCTTAGAGCTGCCAGGAGCCGATATCGGCATTCACGCCTTCGCCGTCGGGCTGGCCGTCGGCGCCCAGGGAGAACACGTCCACTTCGCCGTTGGCCCCCGGGTTGAGGTAGTGATAAGGGCGCCCCCAGGGATCGTTGGGCAGGCGTTCCAGGTAGGAGCGCCAGTTGCTGTCCTTGGCGTTGGCCGGACGTTCCACCAGTACCTTGAGGCCCTGGTTCATGCTCGGGTAGCTGCCGTGGTCGAGGCGATACAGCTTCAGCGCCTGCATCAGTCCGGCGATGTCCTGCTTGGCCGCGGTGGCCCGTGCCTGGTCCGGACGGTCCAGCACCTTGGGCACCACCATGACCGCGAGAATCCCGAGGATGACCACCACCACCATGATCTCGATCAGGGTGAAGCCACGCTGGCCCCGGGGTGCGGCGGTTGACGTTACAGGCGCGATATCCATCTCGACATTCCTTGGCTTGAGTTCGATTCGTCGCGCAGTGTTGCAAGAAGATATGTCAGTGGTATTGAAAAACCTCGGGAGTTTCGGTCGCCATTCGGTCAAGCCTGCAGGCTAGGCTGCGAGGCTGTTTCCCGGTGTCGAGCGGCCCATGCAAGCCCTGCGCAAACAAGCTGGATTCACCCTGATCGAAGTGCTGGTGGCCCTGGCCATCATTGCCGTGGCGATGGCCGCGGCGGTGCGCGTGGCCGGGCTGATGACCCAGAGCAACGGCCTGCTGCGGGACAAGTCCCTGGCCCTGCTGGCGGCCCAGAGCCGACTTGCCGAGCTGCGCCTGGAAGGTCGTTTACCCAGCGGGTTGAAGAGTGTCGATTGCGACCAGGGGCGCCTGGCGCTGCGCTGCGAACAGTCGATTGGCGCCGCGGCGCTGCCCGGGCTGCTGAAGGTCAGTGTCCAGGTGCGCGAACGCGGCCGCGACGCGCCGCCCCTGGCCCGCCTGGAAACCCTCCTCGGCCGCCCCCAGGAGCCGCGGCC